>JAUXSL010000021.1 GCA_030679975.1 Actinomycetota bacterium | reverse complement strand
GGTGATCTCGTTGCGCCAGAAGAGATCGTTAACCGGCGTCTCGATCTTCACGGCATCTCTGGTGGCGGCGAAAAACAGAATGGTGCCGCCGCGCTCGACCGAGGCCAGCGCTTGCGGGATGGCGGAGGCGGCCCCGGCGCAGACGATAACCAGGTCCGCCAGCCGGCCGTCATTTATCTTGCGCAGCCGGTCGGGAATGTCCTCGGCGACATCGAGCGCCAGGTTGGCGCCGAGGCGCATGGCCGCCTCAAGCTTGTATTCGACCACGTCGACGGCGACGACAAGGCCGGCGCCGAGCGCCGCGGCCAGCTGAACATGGAGCAGACCCGACATGCCGCTGCCGATGACCAGAACGGTCCGGCCCGGCTTCAGGCCGGCCAGCCTCTGGCCGCGATAGACACAGGCCAAAGGCTCGATGAAAGTAGCTTCCTCAAACGAGACGTCGTCCGGGAGGCGGAAGATGCCGCGGTCGACGTTTATGGCCGGCAGACGCACATATTCGGCAAACCCGCCGGGATGAAAACTGGTGGTTCGCAAAGTGGCGCAGACGGTTTCGTGGCCGCTCAAGCACCAGTGACAAGTGTTGCAAGAAACATGGTGAGCGGCGGCTATCCTATCGCCTACCTGGTATCCTACCGCGCCCTCGCCGATAGCCGCTACCGTCCCCGCCACCTCATGGCCTAAGACCAGCGGGGCTTTATGGATACGGTACCATTCCAAAACGTCCGTCCCGCAGATGCCGGCGGCCTCCACTTTCATCAGGATCTCGTCCGGCCCGATTTCCGGGACAGGCAGCTCTTCCAACCTGACATCCCGATTGTTGTAATACATCGCTACGCGCAAGCCGACCTCCCGCATCCCCGGTTCCACCTAAAGGTAACGCTTGAATAATAGCCAAAAACCGGTGTTGTTGTCATCTCTGTAAGCCGCGGGGCTTAACTCCGTGTGCTTCGTTTGGCCGGCGGCCGGCTCGGGCAAGAGTTCTCAATGTATGTGAAGGAGGTGACATGAATATGAGTGAATTAATCGTTATCGGTTATCCGGATGAGGAGACGGCCGCCAAAGTGATCGACGAACTTCAAGCAGCGCAGCGGGAGTTACTGGTCGATTTAGACGACGCGGCTATTATCACTCGCAACCAACGGGGCAAGCTGAAGGTCACGACAACAGACCACCTGGTCGCCGGCGCGACTCTAGGCGGGATGTTTTGGGGCATGCTTATCGGCCTGCTTTTTCTAGCGCCTGTTGCCGGATTGGCTATTGGCGCTATGGTCGGCGCCGCCACAGGCGGCCTTACCCGTCTCGGTATCAAGGATGATTTCAAGCAGCAAGTGACGGATCTTGTTCAGCCGGGCACTTCAGCGATTTTAGCGGTGGTGAGGAAGATCACGCCGGACAAGGTGATCGAAGAGATCAGTCCCTACGGCGGCACGGTTTTGCGGACCTCGCTCTCGTACGAGCAGGAGGAGCAACTTATTTCCGCCCTGCACCAGGGCGCGGAGAGGCCGGCCGCGTAGAGTTTGTCTTATTCATTAGTAATGAATACGCCCCGTCGGACAAGAGCCGGCGGGGCGCTTCTTCCGGGCCTACCCCAAAGCCGGATAGTCGATGTAACCCCGCTCCTCGCCTGTGTAAAAGGTGGCGAAATCGGCCTGGTTAAGCAGCGCGTTGGTTCTGAATCGCTCGGGCAGATCCGGGTTGGCCAGGAACGGGACTCCGAACGAGACCAGGTCCGCTTCACCTGTTTTAATGGCCGCGTCCCCGGTAACGGCTGTGTAGCCGCCGTTGACTATCAGAGCGCCGTTGAACTTTTGACGCAAAATAGGCGCGGTCCGCACCTTCCCCGCCGGCAGCGTCATCGGCCCGGCGATCGCCTCGACGATATGGAGGTAGCCGAGGCCGAGCCGGCTCAACTGTTCCGCCAGGAATGAGAAAGTCTCGATTGGGGTCGAATCCGACACCGAGTGCGCCGAGAAATGCGGGGCTATCCTATATCCGACCCTCCGCGGCCCCCAGACATCGATGACCGCCTTGGCGACTTCGAGCGGCAGCCGCGCGCGATTGGCGATGCTGCCGCCGTAAGCGTCGGTCCGGTGGTTTGAGCCGTCTTTTGTGAACTGGTCGAGCAGATATCCGTTGGCGCCGTGTATCTCAACGCCGTCAAACCCCGCTTCCTTAGCGTTCACGGCCCCCCGGTGGAATTGCGCGACAATGCCCGGTATCTCATCTAGCTCTAAAGCCCGCGGGGTCTCAATCGGTTTTTGGCCCTGCGGGGTCCAGACTTGGCCTTCGACCGGCAGCGCGGATGGGGCGACAGGGAGTTCGCCGCCGTGAAAATCAGGATGTGACACCCGTCCCACATGCCAGAGCTGGGCGAAAATCTTGCCCGCAGCCTCGTGAACGGCGTCCGTCACTTGTCTCCAGCCGGCCACCTGCTCCGGCGAGTGGATCCCCGGTGTGCGTATGTAGCCGACGCCCTGGGGACTCACTTGCGTTCCCTCTGAGATTATCAACCCCGCCGAGGCCCGCTGTACGTAATAGACGGCGGCCATGGGGTTCGCGACATTGCCGTCAATCGCGCGACTGCGCGTCATCGGCGCCATCACCATCCGGTTTGTCAGCTCAAGGTCGCCCAGCCTGTATTCAGAAAATAGATTCATCGCTGCTCTTCACTTTTCATGATGCTTCTTACCCAACTACGGCTTGGTGGCTACCGCTTTTTTGGGTACCGGTTTTGGAACAAAGTTCTTGGTTTAGTTTAGAGTGCGGCGCTTAAGCGGCCTGCTCGAGTTTGGCCGGGATCTTAATTGTAATCACGGTTTTACCGCTTTCTTTGTCGGTCGCTATATCTACACTGCCTCGATGTTGCTCGATAACCAGCTTGGCCAAAGAAACGGCTAAGTCGATTTGAGAAGACTCGGTAACCATTTCCGGTCTGGGCGCCTTTAGACCGGCATCCGGCGCTATCGGAGCGCCCGTATAGGCGATCGTTATTTGAATAATGTCGGTTAAACCGGGAGGCATGCCCGTGGCGACAGCCAATTGTTCGTCTGTAGCCGCCCGCTGAATACCGGCATACATTAACCCGGCCAAAGCCAATCTAAGTCGATCCTGGTCGACCGCGGCCATAAGCGTAGCTGCGTCCAGGTCGCTGACGACCTGTATATGTCTGGGATTCGGGGTGCGTACAATGGCCTGCTCGACAATTTTGTTCACCGAGGCTCGGGAAAAAGGCGCCGGCGCGGGCGACAAGTATTCCATTAATTGCTGGATAAAGAAGTCTCTTTCTTGTACCCGATGCTCGTAATCGGTTAGAGCTTGTCTCTTTTTTTTCATCTCATCCGTCATGAGATTAAAAGAACCGGCCAGAGCGGCGATATCGCTATATCCGCTCATTTTGGGATCTATATAAGTATCCAGGTTACCGCTTGCGACCCTGATCGACGCAGCCACGATCTCGCCGATGGAATTTGCCAGCGGTCTTATGCCCGCCCAAACCAATAGCCCCGTCAGAGCGGCAATGAGAATCCCGGCGATCACAATTGCCCTTTCAAGCCAAATCAACCCGACGAAAGCGTCCTTTGTCTGTTGTTCGACGACTAAAACCCAACCCGGGTCGGAAATCGGCACCGCCGCTCCGGCGACTTCCAGCTTGGCCGGGTTACGATATATATCCATTGTGTCCCGGGCGGAGGTTCTAATGCCTACGTCCGAGACCCGCGTGCCCGTGCCCCCGGTTTTCGCTCTCACTAACGGGAACGTGCTGCCTTTGACCCGCAGCGCCGTGTGTCCGGTGGTCAATCTCGATTGGGTTATCATCGTGCCTTGCTTATTCATGAGGTAAACATCGAGCGAACGATACTGGAACCCGGCAAACCAAAGATGACCCCCTATAAGATTTCCCAAGTCACTGTTTAAAATCGAAGATAGAAATTGGGTGCTGACCTTGGTTGCAAAAACGCCCAGAAAACGCCCGGTGCCTTGTTCTTTAATTGGCGACACAAAGGCAAACACCACATCGCCGTCGGTGTCTCGAAATGCCGGCGTTATACGGGTACCGTTTTTACCGAGCGCGAAAATATCGGTACCCTTAACGTTGCGTCCCACGGAGGTTCTGGCGGTTGAAGCAACTATCTTGCCCCCGGCATCGACAACGGAGACTTCATGGAATTCGTTATCCGCAAAAGGTTCGAGCCCAAAGGCATGACGGCCGGATAATTTTCCTACGCTTCTAAAGCTATTAAGGGTCTCATTTAATTTGACGGACGAAGTCGGGCTGCCCCCGCGAGGCGAGACTAAGGCATCGCGCACCGTCGGGTCCTCGGCCCACTGGCGGTTAAGCGCCTTACCCAGTCTTAAGAAATCGAGAACGTGGACCTCTTTGCTATCCGCCATATTCTTCAGGTCGCCGATCTTTTGGGTAACGACCAGTTTATCGACCCAGAAATAAGCGGGCGCAAATAAGACGATCACAAAGACCAAGACTATAACCAGAACCACTATGGCGCTTTGACGTACCGACAGCGCTTGACCGGTGCTTTTTTTGGGCCACTTTTCGTTCACCCGATCGCTCCTTCCCTCCCCAGCTGTAGAAAACCACCCTGAATTTTCCCTAGCCCACCCAACGGCAAACATCTGGGCACAACGTATTATCGTTAGGTTTATTCGCGCAAGCCCACGGGTAACAACGTACACGTATGAAAAAAGATATTGGGTTTTCAGCATCTTAATTGTGCGGTGGCGAGATGCTTGGATGTCGGAGGGAGCAAACATGGAAAAAAGATCACGGTTTCTCAGCATCTTAATAGTAGCGGTATTAATAGTGGCGGCATTGGCCGGCGGTTTTGCGGCGGCCGGTTACTGGGCTTCGCGAAACGAGATAACGTATACGGGATCATCGACGATCGGCGAACATATAATCCCGGAGGCGTTCATAATATTTTCCAACAAAACAGGGACCAAGATCGGATCTATCGAGGTGCCCGGCTCCGGTAAAGGGATTAAGGCGGTTATCGACGGAAAAGCCCCGCTGGCCGGCAGCTCCAGACCCCTTAAGCCCGAGGAGGAACAACAAGGAATTGAAAGCCAGCCAATTGGATTTGACGCTCTCGGGGTTTTCGTGAACAACGATAACCCGGTTAAGAATTTATCGAAAAGCCAAGTAATAGACATCTTCACCGGCAAGATAAAAAACTGGCGGGAAGTCGGGGGCCCGGATAAACCGATAAGCGTGATTACGGAAATTTTAGGACAGGCCCGGGCCACGATGCTTGAATTTCAAGAGCTGGCTATGGACGGACAACCCTATACAAAAGCCAGGAAGGAAGTCGACCGGCCGGCCGACCAGGTTGCGGAGCTCCAAAAAAATTCAAACGGTATTATTAGCGTAAGCGCCGCGTTTTCACGGCCGGGCATTAGAGAGCTAACTATCGGGGGCATTTCTATAAGCAACAAGACCGTCAACGCCTCGGGAACTTACCCTTACACCCGGCCTTTGGTTTTGGTTACGAAACAAAACCCACCGTCTGTAGTACAGGAGTTCCTCGATTTCATGGCTTCCAGTCGCGGCCAGGAAATAGTCAACCGGCAGTTCTATACGGTCAAGTAACTCCACTGACCGTCCCTTTCCATTGTCAAAAGCGGAGAGGGTGGGATTTGAACCCACGGATCCTTTCAGATCACACGCTTTCCAGGCGTGCCCGTTCGGCCGCTCCGGCACCTCTCCATTTAAGGCCGCAGGCCTTAAATCCCTCTGTTCTGCGGGAAACCAGGGATACTATCCAAACTCAATCATAGCAGTATACAGGCAGCTCGAAAAACTATTTTAGGCGGTCTAAAAAATAGCCAAATAGTTAAAAAATACAAAGCGACGGTTTCTTTCTGAACCGGTTGTCTCTTTTAAGATACCGGCCGTTTCAAAGTCCATTATTAGCTTTTTGGCAGTCGGGAATGTTAAGCCTAAATATTCGGCGGCTTGGCTAATGCTGACTATTGGATAGCTGTATAATAATTCTAAAAGCTTTAGACCGTTTTTTGGCTTGCTTAGAGAAAAAGTCTTTTTTTCGCATTCTTGGCGCAATGAAATTATTTTTTCAAACGTTTCTTTCCCGTTGTGCGATGTTTCTGCTATGCCGGCAAGAAAAAACTTAATCCATTGTTCAATGTTATTAGATTCACGAACAACTGACAGAGAATCATAATAAGCCCCTTTGTTTCGTTCAAAGAAGTCGGAAAGGTATAGCGTCGGCTTGTCCAAGAAACCCTTATCAATTAGGTAAAGCGTGATTAGCAGCCTACCAATACGACCATTTCCATCTTGGAAAGGGTGGATAGTTTCAAATTGGTAATGGCTGATTGCATTCTTTATTAAGTTGGGTATTTCTAAAGTTTCATTATGCCAAAATTTTTCCAAATCGCTTAGCAACCCTGGAAGTTCTTCATAGTGTGGCGGAACAAAAAACGCATCCTTTATACTTGAACCGCCAATCCAGTTTTGGCTTCTTCTTACTTCTCCCGGACTTTTTCTTTCACCTCTAACATTTTGTAGCAATATTTTGTGTGACGCTTTTAAGAGTCTCATTGATAAAGGCAGTCTCTTTAACTCTTCAATTGAGAAATTCATTGCTTGTGTATAGTTTTGAACTTCCGTCCAATCGTCTTTTCTCTCGGGAACAATTTCTTCTTCCGGCAATAAAGCCTCGTCAATGCCTGTTTTTGTACCCTCTATCCGGCTGGAGCTAGTTGCTTCTTTGTAGACGTGAATTCTGATGAAAAAGTCGACATCCGGCACCAATCTAGAGTAAGCGTTTAATTCACCTAATAGTTTTGTTGCTTGTTCCAGCAGAACATCGATCTTATTATCTTTCCAGTGAAAAGGCTGGTCAACGAAGCTAGGCGAAAAGCTTTTATAGCTGACCAGATCATTATGTGGATTTTGCTGTTTATAAGTCCCGGCAGTGAATTTTTCGTTCATATTTTTTAATTGGTAGTTACGTTATTAAAATAATAAGGCAATTCTTTTAATAAGGCAATTCTTTATTAAAAGTTTTATTCAAATAGATTTAAAAAGCATCCCCGAAAGCTAAGAGGATACTCATGAACTCTTGGCGGAGGAGGTGGGATTTGAACCCACGTGACAGCTATTAACCGCCAAGACGTTTTCGAGACGCCCCCATTCGGCCGCTCTGGCACTCCTCCGCGCAGAATTATATCATGTAAGCTTTTCCTCGCCAGCCGAGAATCAATATCGGCAAAATCCTTGATTGTAGCCGCAATGAGCGCATGCGTCCGACGTTTGGTGGGTGAATTCACCGCGGGCGATTCTCCCGGCGGCGGTCTCAATCAGCCCCCGGATATCGTCAAGGCCCGCCAGGTCGACAGGGGCCGAGTAATCGCTCCCTTTGCCCAGGCTGATCAGGGCCACCTCGGCCGGAACGACGCCCAGGGACTTCTCAAGGGCCAAAGCATACAGTTTTATCTGTGTCCCATATCGTTCTTGGTCGTTGGCGCCGCCGGTTTTGTAATCGGCGATGATCCAGCCGGCGCTCTCCTTAAATAGCAGGTCGATTCGGCCGGTCAGCCGGCACCCGGGTAGGGCGATGTTAAACGGGACTTCTTGAAATACGCGCTCGCTTTCGGCCAGGCGCGCCGGCCACGCGGAATCGAGCAAGGTGCCGCAATACCGCCGGATGTCGGGTTGAAGAGCCGGGTCTTGTAGCCGGACATATTCTTTCACCTGGTCGCCGGCGTCGCCTTTAAAGTCCACCGACGCCAAGACTTCGTGAACGGCCGAGCCGACGGCCGCGGCCCGATGCCGGTTGTCGGCGGCCGGCGCCGGGCCCGCAAGCGGCTCTTCCAGGCCCAGCACCCACTTGAGCCGGTATTTTTCCGGGCAGGTGAAAAAATCGATTATTTGGGTTACGCCCAGAGTCAGCGGACTCTCCCCACCGGGTAGGGGACTAAAAACGCGGCCGAAAACCCCGTCTGCTGCGTTTTCCTCGCCCTCGGTTCGGTCACGTAATAGCACATACGCTCCCTCACCTCGGGCTTCGTCAGCCTTGCATCCGGGGCTTTGGGCCGCGTTTCCCAATTTTGACCGGCCCGCGGAGGTTTCGGTCGCGGCCCCCGCCGCCGGTTCCACGACGCACCGCAAGTTCACGGCCGCGCCTCCCAGCGACAACAAAACTTCCTCTTCGTCACGCCCGTCGCAAAGGCCAAAGGCCCTCTCCAGCCAGCCCATCCAGGAGTTGACCTCCGTGTAGCAGCTCTTCTCCAAAGCCTTTCCATCCAGAGAGCTCGAGCCGCTAAAGACAAGCAATTCTTGAGCCCTGGTAGCGGCCACATAGAGCAAGCGCTTGGACTCTTCTATATCTTTTTGTTTCAGCCGGGCGGCCACCGCCTCATATGCCGCCGGCGACAACATCTTCTCCGTCAACGGGCTCTTGACCTTGGCGGCGAGACCTAGATCCTTGTCCATGATAAAAGCATCGCTGTCCCCGCTCTTTATCTGTCTTGAACAATCGGCCACAAAGATAACCGGCGCTTCCAGGCCCTTGGCTTTGTGGATCGTCATCAACCGCACGACCGGGCTGGTTTCAGTTTCCGTCGGAGCTTCGACCTCCCGGTCGGCCAGGGTCACCATCTCCTCGATATGGCGAATAAAGTCCGGCAGCGCGAATAGGCTTCTGGCGCCGAATGCCTCGGCCTCCGCCGTCAACTTGCGGATATTGGCGTATTTCTGCCGCCCGCCGGGTGAGGCGAGCAGCTTTAAATCGCAGTCCGTGGCTTTCAGCGCCATATCTATAAGCCGGGTTATCCTGCTTTCCGACCGGACGGCATGCAACCGCTCAAGTGTCCGGCGCCAATCGACCAACCGCGGACGGTCGGTCTCGCTCAGTTGGGACAGGCCCTCCAAGCTCAACAAACCGGCATAGATCTTCCCCATACCGCGCCGGCGTCCGGCGGCGTACGGGTCCGTTGCGGCGCCCGGCGCCGCTTCCGGCAAATCGCGGGTCAACCACCAGAGGGCGTCGTCGCTCACCCGCACTATCGGCGAGCGCAAGACCGCCGCCATGGCGATATCGTCCAGAGGGTTGTCGACCACCTTTAGCAGGTCGATCACATCCCCGACCTCATGGGTGGCATAAAAACCCCGGCCGCTGACGACATAGAAATCTATCCCCGCCTCGGTCAGCGCCCGCTCGTAGAGTTTAATATTGGTGGTCGCGCTGAAGAGGACCACGATGTCGCCCGCTTGGCGGCCCTGCCCTTGAAGTTCGTTTATCCGCCTGGCTATCGCCCGGGCCTCGGCGCGGCGCGACTCTTCGGCGTTGGCGCCCGGTTCCGCTATCAACAGCTCGACATTCGGGCCTGGGCGCGCCTGAAAATCGCCCCGGGCTTGGAGCGCTTCAAAATCAAAATCCGCGTCCTCGCGCCATAGTTCCGCAAAGAAACTGTTGATAAAATCAATCAGCTCACCGCGGCTCCGGTAATTCTCCACCAGTGGTATGGCCCGGCCGCCCCGGCCCTCGATTGCCTGGTGATGCTTTTGAAAGACCGAAATATCGCTGTGCATAAAACTGTAAATCGATTGCTTGGCATCGCCCACGGTGAAGAACCTTCCGGGCGGACAGACGGCCTCTATCAAGCTTAGCTGCAACGCATTGGTATCCTGAAATTCATCGACCATCACAAACTTGAAGTGGGCCCGGTATTCCGCGGCCGTGCGGCTCAACCTGCCGTCGGGCCCGGTAAAAAGGTCCCGGGCCTTGAGAAGCAGATCATCGAAGTCGAGGAGGCCCGGCCGCCGTTTGGCCTGGTCGTAAGCGATGTTGAAGTCAGCGGTGATCTGCTTTAAGCACTCAACGTAGTACCCGGCTATCGGGGCGAGCAGGCACCTGAGAAAAGTTTTGGCCGCCGCCTTAGCGGGCGCGATCAGCTCTTCCCTGACCGCCTTGGCGCCGACATTGCCGACGAACTTCTCGGCCCGGCCCAGCTCTTCATGACGCGCCCAATCAAAGGCGTCGGTGTAATCGGCCCCCGCGCTGGTTTCAAGCCGGGCGCAGGCGGCCGACATCGCGACTTTGAGCGCCGGGTATTCAGGGGCGAAATTATCAAGCTGCTCGACCAGCTTGCCGGTAAGATTCCCGGCCCGCCGCTCCGCCATCAGGGCATCTATCAACCCGGTAAAAGTCTCAAGCGCTCGCCCGGCTTTGCTGTCCGGCGTGGCTGATGCCGCCGGGATATCGGCCGCTTCCCGGCCGAGAGTGCAAAGTTGCCGGTGGAACTTTTTCACCGTCGCCGCCAACGTCCCGCGGCCAAACGCCCACAGCATATCTATGTAGACGCGGTCGTCTCCCATCTGGTTAGCGACAAACAGCTCTTCGATGACCTTGTCCTGCAATATCTCGGCCTCGACTGCCGTGAGCACCCCGAACTTGGGGTCTACCCGGGCCTCAAAGGCGTTTTCCCGCAGCACCCTGGCGGCGAAAGAGTGGATAGTGCCGATATACGCCGTCTCTATCCGGCGCGCGGCCGTCTGAAAGCGCTTCTCGTCCGTCTTCGCGAAGAGCTCGTTGAACCGCTTGACCATCCTCTCTTTCATCTCTTTGGCCGCCTTTTCCGTAAAGGTGACCGTTAAGACCTGGTCGACATCGGCAGACCCTTCGCGTACTATCCGGCAGAACCGCTCGACGAGCACCCTGGTCTTGCCGGACCCCGCGCCCGCGGAAATCGAGAGGTCGCGATCGAGCGTCTCCACGGCCAGCTTTTGGTTGGGGTTTAAGTCCATTTGTCCACCCGGCAAACATGCCTGAACGAGCAGTAGTTTTTGCAATCCAACGGCTCGACCGCTATCCGGCCCGAGCGGAGTTTCTCACCCAGCGCGACCACCCAGGCTTCACAGTCGGCCAGCAAGCCGGCGAACGTCTGCTCATCGAGCATCCGCTTTGTTGGGAAGTCGCCGGCGCCGGCTAAATAGTAACCGTCCGGTTTCCAGGCTTTAATCGGGCGGTATTCGGTGCCCACGGGCTTCAAGCCAAAGACCCTCTTGAGGGCCAGGGCATAAAGGACGGCCTGCAACACTAAACCGTCTTTGACCCGGAGTATATTAGGAGACCAGCCGGCTTTATAATCGATGACCAGCGCGCCAAGCGATGAGATATCGACCCGGTCCATCTTGCCCGCCGCCGCCAGTGGCCGCCTCTCACCGCCGCCCAGGATCAGGGCTTCATCGGTCGAATGGGGGTCGCGCGTCCGGCCCTCTTTGGCCGGGCTGCCGAATGCCAGCTCGAAGTAGGTGGGCGCGAACTCTTCCCAGCCCTGTCGTATCTCACCCGTCAGGTAGCGCCGCAAGCGCATAGTTAAATCGTGCCGCCGGTCAGCCGCCGCATGAGCGGGCAGATTGACCAGCCGCACGCTCCTGTCAAATTCCTCATCCAAAATCTCAACCGCTCGCTTGACGGTCGCCTCCGGGTTGAGCCGCCGCACGCGAAAATCTCCGCCCGGCGAATCGCGCATTTCCGTAAACAACCGGTAGAGGACATCGTGCAGTAGAGCGCCGATATCCAGGCCGCCTATCTCCTCCCTGGTCGGCTCAAGCCCAAGCGTATGCGCGCAGAAATGCATGAAGGGACAAGCGGCATAGACCTCCAACTCTGTGCAGGTATAGACCCGGTCTTCGGCCAAGCGCTCCAGTAATTTAATATCGGTGACCGCCGCCGGCCGCTCGCCGCTATCGGTAAAGACCCGGTCCAGAGCGGCCCGTTCCGCTTCCGGTAGGACATTGTAGGCAAGCGCCGCCTCTTGTGCATCGATCGTCGCCGGCTGCGCCAGGCCGTAAGTTATCGCCCGCCGCAGGGCCGTGCGGCTGCGCCCGTCCGCGAGCCGCGGGGCCAGTTGCGTGTGGTCGCGGCGGAGGCGCGGCAGGCCTTCGAGCAGCCCGGCGACTTCATCCAGGTAGAAAGAGGGCAGGCTCTCTTTGTCTGTCTCGCCGGTGAGCGGGTAGCAGAGGTAGAGCCGCTCAACGGCGGCCCCGACCGCCGCGTAAAAAAACCATCGCTCCAAATCCGCTTGGGCGCGGCGCAGCGGTAAAACGGCACCCATGGCCTGATTGAGCCGGGCCCGCTCCCGATCGCGCAGGAACGGTTCTTCCCTTATCTGCCGGGGGAAGACCGTCTCCACCAGCCCTAAGATAAAGACCGCCTTGTAGCGGCTGCCCGACAAGCCTGTCACCGGCGCCAGGCGGATGGAATCGAGCGCCTCCGCCGGCGCGTATGAGCTCAGGGCTATCGATTGATCCAGTATTTCCATAAAGCCGGCCGCGTTCGTCTCGCCGATAAGCGACGTCGACGATTCCAGCTCGTCCAGTATTCTTTGCAGCTCTTTGGCGGCGGCGGCATCCTGGGCCAGAGACGTGGCCGAAAACCCCGTCTGCTGCGTTATCCTCCGCCTCGGCTCGGTCACGTAATCACACATACGCTCCTTCGCCTCGGTGTTCGTCTGCCTTGCATCCGGGGCTTTGGGCCACGTCTCCAAATTTTGACCGGCCTGGCCAGTTTTCGGCCGGAACTCTACGCGCCTGTCGTCTAAGTGCCACTTGAAGCCGCCTATCAACGCCCGGGCCGCAGCCACGCGTTGAGCCATCGATTTGGCCCGGCGCAGACCATCCTCAAAATCGGCCACGCGCTTGAGGGTTGCCCGGCGCCAACCGTGGCCTCTGTCTCGCTCGCCCCAGGAGCTCAACCATTTGTCGCGGCCGCCGACTATCCCGAACTGCTTGGCGTCAATCTCCACCCGGCAGGCTACTCCCAGGTCATCTGTGACCATTTCCGATTTGAGCAGGCGGACGACCTCGGCCCGGGGCCAGCCGCCCCTGACTATGTTGAGGCAGCAGACCAGGAGGCGCGCCAAGGCCGTCTCGGCCAGCGGTCGCTTGCCTTCTTTAACCGGGATATCATGGTCGGCCAGCACCCGGTCGACCAGTTCCCCATAACTATTGATGTCCCGGGCGGTCAGGACGATGTCGCTGAGGCTATAGCCCACCTCAAAGACCAGGCGTCTTATCTCCAACGCCGCCAGCTCGACTTCCATCGCCCGGTCGCAGCCCTCGATCACAGTGACCGTGCCGTCGCTTGCCTCATGCCGCCGCCCGGCCCCGTCGCCAAAGAGATGTTTTTCCAGGTGCGCCAGGGCTGTGCCATCGTCGGTTCGGCGCTCGAGCACCCGCTCCGTCGCCCCTAAATCCAGGACGAATTGACGAATCGGCGCGGTCGCCCCGAAGACCTCATCGCGGTCCGTCTCATATGTGAGCGCCACCGCCACCTCCGGGACCTTGCCGGCCAGGACGGCGAGAAATTCCCGCTCGACCGAGTTCATCTGCTCGAAGCCGTCAAAGACCACGTGGCGCAGGTCGGGAGGTTCACTCTTTAGAATGTCCAGTGCCCGCCACATCAGACCTTCGCGGTCATGCAAGTCATTGGCGAGCAGGATTTCTGCTTGATAACGCTCGTAGAGGTCGGCCAGCTCCGATATCTTGCTTACCGTGGCCGCGGGCAGGCCGGCTTTGGCCGAATCCAGAGCGGCCCGCAGGTCTTCCGGCTTCACCAGGGATATTTTCAGCTCGCCGATGATCTGGTCGAGCGCCGCTATAAATCCGGGAAACTCGGCGGACTCCTTGAGGTAAACAGGTTGCGCTGTTTTGACCAGTTTGTGCAGTGTCAGTTCTTTTTGGATGTCGGAAATGAGCTTGCCGGCCAGGCCCTTGCCGGCGATGAACTCGCCCGCCAGGCCGAAAAAAGTGGTGACGACATTGCCCAGTATGCCCGGCCGGCCGGTGCGTTCCATTATCAACTCTTCGACCTGTCGCGCCGCCTCGGTTGTCGGCACCACATACCGCACCGAAGCAGCCGCTTCCAGCGGCGGATAAGCCAGAATAGTATCGACGGCTGCCGCCGTCTTACCGCATTTAGCGGGGCCGGTTATCAAGGTCAGGGTCATAGCCCAATTAAACCGCATGCGGGACCGAAAGGCGAGAGACTCTCCCGCCGGTTCAGCCGGGAGTGCGCGGACGCGCGCCCGGTCTGTTATTTCACATTGTGATAAGTTAAGATTATCCGCGTGTCAGTGCGGGGCTATAGCTCAGTTGGGAGAGCGCTGCGTTCGCAACGCAGAGGTCAGGGGTTCGAATCCCCTTAGCTCCACCATAAGCGATTAAGTGACTCGCCCGGGCCTTCGGCCCGGGCTCGAACATTAGCGCGCGGCATATAAGACCAGGGGTTATTCAGTTTTATTTCCAGGGTTCCATCGGTCAAGCGTCTATTGAGAGCGACCTGTCAAGTGACAGCACAAATATAGCCCGCTGTTTTTTATACGGGTGTGCGCAAATAAACTTTGTTGATAGCGCCGCTTGTTCTTTGGACTTGATGATCTGCATTTTCTTTCCATGAATAAGGCTGTGCTTGTAGCTACGCCAAGCATCTATTGGGGCTCGTTTACGGAATATCTTCCGTGCGCTCACCCTTAAATAAAGCTAAGGCAAACGCGGCGCCAGAAAGTTATCGGTGCCCGGCCGGCCTCATGCAGAGTCTTTTAGACTCGGGGGTCTACCTGCAAGGGCAGCCACCAGCTTTTAAAACGAGATACCGGCCGGGGCAGATACAAGCCTATCAAAGAACAACGCACATTTTAAAGAATCGAAGGCGGCGGCGGTCAATCAGCGGTTAAGGGTTGTTAGCCCACCTTGACCGGGGACATCGCCGCCGCCTTCGAAGCCTCTCCGCTTAAAAACTGTTCCAGATCAAAAATAGCGCCCGTATTAAACATATGATATGCGGCCACTCCGAGCTTGTGCGCGATGATTGCGTTTCCTCTCAGGGCTTTTCCGCCCCGGCGCCTGGCGTGCTTTTCCTTTAATGCTCGGATTTCGGGAACGACCTTTGAGGCAATCTTAGCCGCGCTCATAAAGGCGTTTTTAAGATGGGGATTTCCCTCTTTAGCTCGTCTTGACCGTCTGGCCTTGCCGGCCGATTCCCGGGTCCCGGGAAA
>JAUXSL010000003.1 GCA_030679975.1 Actinomycetota bacterium | reverse complement strand
AGGAGCGCCCGTTATATTCCGGTGTCGTGGTGATCAGATAAGCGACCCCGCGGTCCCTCAAGGCTTGGGCGTCGCGCTCGGTCACCGTGTTGGTCAAGATAATCTTGCCGTCCATATGAGGCGGCATATAGCGTCGGATGTAATGAAAATCGCCGGCGATGATATCGGCTTGATCGTAAAATTCAGTGAACTTCGGGTCGGGCTCGGCGTCTTGTTCGGCGCCGATGGGGTAGAGGGTGCTGAAAGGCGCCTTGACTATCTTCGGCAAGAGTTCATCGGCCAGGCTAGCCAGCTTATCCATGGTGTAGACCGGCACTTTGACGCCGAGGGCGAAAATCAAATCGCCGAAGATGGTTTTGGACCCCACTTCCGAAAAAGCTTTGGCCATGCCGAACCGGTCGACGGCGCTGACCATAAGCACGGTCTTGTTGGCGAGATCGAATTCCGGCCGGGAGGCGAGATACTTGACCGCTTCCGGCTCGACCGTGTTTTTCAAGCCGCTGCCGTCGACTACCGGCGTGGTTTTCACGACATCCCGCAGTTTAGCCCCGTCGACAAGCTCATACCGGGTGGTGCCGGAGTATAAATATATATCGATGCCGCCGAGGCCGATGGCGTCGACCTTGCCGTCAAGCTCTTTGAGGAGCGCCTCGGCTTTGGCGAAATCACCGTCGGTCCCGATCCGGCTTATCTTGAAATCTTGGCCGAGCAGCTCAACGTCGACGGTGTGGTCGCGTTTGGACGAACCCAAGCTGACGCTAACGATTTTCTTTTGCATGCCCCCAAATCTACCACCCTCCAAGCGGTTCCACAAGGTTGATGGGGCTTTGACATTCCCATTGGCTTTGCCTATAATGACCCCACAATTTGCCGCATGGAGGCACGACTAACAAGGCTGTGCCGACTGTTTGAAACGATATCAAGGAGTCCCGACACCATGACTAAAGAATTCGTTCTCACATCAGAGGGCTACGAAAAACTGATAGCGGAAGTAGAGCATTTGACGCATAAGCGCCGGAAGGAAGTAGCGGCGCGTATTAAATCGGCGATCGAGTTCGGAGACATCTCTGAGAATTCGGAATATGAAGACGCTAAAAACGAACAAGCCTTTGTCGAGGGTCGGATAATCCAGGTCAATAATATGCTCGCCAACGCCGCCCTGATCGATGATAAGAGCGTCACGACCGACAAAGTCTCCGTTGGTTGTTGCGTGTCGCTATTAGATATTGAGTGCAATGAAAAATGTGTCTACCGCGTGGTCGGCTCGGTTGAGGCCGACCCCGAGAACGAAAAGATATCCAACGAGTCGCCTGTCGGTCGGGCGATCCTTGGCAAGCGCATCGGTCAAATCGTCAAAGTCGAAGTCCCCTCGGGCTTCGTCGAGTATCAGGTTCTTGATATCAGCAAGTAGTTTGCCGTGGAGGTAGATTCCTCAAGCGAAGCTGCTCAAAGACGCCGGCAGGTGGACGATCTCAAGGCCAAAGGCATCGAGCCATACAAGGCCGGATTCAAGCGAACGGACCCCTTAAATTCACTAATTGAAAAATATAGTCCGCTGGAGGCGGGCGAGCATGGAGCGGAGGATATAGCCGCGGCCGGGCGCATTCGGGCTATCCGCCGCCACGGCAAGGCCAGTTTCGTGGTAATTGACGACGGCTCCGCATCGTGCCAACTCTATCTGGCCGTCGACCGGTTGGGGGAGAAATACGAGGAGTTTTTGGCCCTCGATATCGGGGACATCGTCGGGGTGTGCGGGCCGGTCTTCAGGACCCGCCGCGGCGAGCTATCGGTCGATGTGAGAGACTATGAATTGCTGACAAAGTCGCTTCAACCGCTGCCGGAAAAATGGCACGGCTTGAAAGACGTGGAAATCCGCTATCGCCGCCGGTGTGTGGATCTGATAGTCAACCCGGATGTCAAAAAGGTCTTCAATCAGCGGATAAAGATAATTCGCGCCATCCGGCACTTCTTTAACGAGCGCGGTTTTCTGGAAGTGGAGACGCCGATGCTCCAGCCGATCCCGGGCGGCGCCACCGCCAAGCCCTTTGTCACTTATCATAACGCGCTCGACATGAATCTATTTATGAGAGTCGCCCCCGAGCTTTATTTAAAGCGCTTGATCGTCGGCGGTTTTGACAAAGTCTATGAGATAAACCGCAATTTCCGGAATGAAGGCATATCGACAAAGCACAATCCGGAATTCACTATGCTTGAGACCTATCAAGCGTACGCCGACTATCACGACATGATGGAGCTGACCGAGACGATGATCAAGGAGGTCGCGACAGCCATAGGGCTCGGAGATAAGATAACTTATCAAGGCGTCGAGCTTGATCTGAAGCGTCCCTGGGCCCAAATGACGCTTATCGAATCTCTGAAGCGGGTTGCCGGAGTCGAGCTGTCTTTCGATATGGACCTCGCCGATTTGCGCGCCGCCGCTGAAAAAGCCGGCGCTTCTATCGATCCGGCGGCCGGGAAGGGCAAAATAATCATCGAGATATTTGAGAAACTGGTCGAGCCCAATTTAGTCGAGCCGACGTTTATCCTCGACTATCCGCTGGAAGTCACGCCTCTGGCTCGGCAACATCCGGATAACCCGAATCTGGTCGAGCGATTTGAGTTGATGATCTGCGGTCGAGAGATAGCCAATGCTTTCACTGAATTGACCGATCCGATCGAGCAACGGCGCCGTTTCGAGGCTCAGGCGGCGCTCCGGGAATCCGGCGACGAAGAGGCCCAGTGGCTGGATGAAGATTTTTTGCAGGCCCTGGAGACCGGTCTACCGCCGACCGGGGGCTTAGGGATAGGGATAGACCGGCTGGTGATGATCCTGACCGACTCGCCGTCCATCCGCGATGTCCTTCTCTTTCCGCATCTGCGCTCCAAGCTCACCTCCTGACCCTCCTGTCCCAAAGAACAGTCCTCTAATCGGCCGGTTTTGCCGGGTAAGTATTTTTAAATGTTGCCTTCGGTGGTAAAATAACAGATGCGTCTATAGATAAAAGGATGTGAAAGTAGTGTTTGAGCGATTTACAGAAAAAGCGCGTCGTGTAGTCGTTTACGCTCAAGAAGAAGCGCGGATGTTGAACCAGAACTATATCGGCACCGAGCACCTTCTTCTCGGTCTTATTAGGGAAGAAGAGGGTGTCGCTTATAAAGCCCTGACTAACTTAGGCGTCAACTTAATCGACGTTCGCTTGCAGGTCGAAGACCTGATAGGCAAGGGCGTTTCAACTCAGGTCGGTCATATACCGTTTACGCCGCGGGCCAAGAAAGTGCTGGAGCTTTCGTTAAGAGAAGCGTTGCAACTTGGACACAACTACATAGGTACGGAGCATATTCTTCTCGGCTTGATCCGGGAGGGAGAAGGCGTGGCGGCCAGGGTTTTGCTCAGTCTCGGCGCCGACCTGGAAAAAGTCAGGAACCAGGTAATCCAGTTATTAAGCGGTTCTCATGGCGCGCGCACCCACGAACGGGAATACGGCAAGCCTTACAGCGGCGCGCTGCTCGATGAGTTCGGCCGCAACTTAACGGTCCTGGCTAGGGAGAAGAAGCTCGACCCGGTAGTGGGTCGGGATAAAGAGATAGAGCGCGTCATGCAGATACTGTCGCGCCGGACAAAAAACAATCCAGTGCTCATCGGCGAGCCGGGTGTCGGTAAGACGGCGGTCGTCGAGGGCTTGGCGCAAAAAATCGCGGCCAACGATGTGCCGGAGATTCTGCGCGGCAAAGAAATATACACGCTCGATCTGGGCGCTTTGGTGGCCGGGTCGAAATACCGCGGTGAATTCGAGGAACGCCTAAAGAAGGTCATGAAAGAGATATCGGAACGCAAAGATGTCATCCTGTTCGTCGATGAGATGCATAATCTGGTCGGCGCCGGCGCGGCCGAAGGGGCTATCGACGCGGCCAGCATCTTGAAGCCGGCCTTAGCCAGAGGGGAATTGCAGACTATCGGCGCGACGACCCTGGATGAGTATAGAAAGCATGTTGAAAAGGATGCGGCTCTCGAAAGGCGTTTCCAGCCGATAACCGTGGGCGAACCGTCGGTCACAGAGACGGTGGATATTTTAAAAGGTTTGCGCGAACGATATGAGCTGCATCATCAGGTCCGCATCACAGATGACGCCTTGGTGGCGGCAGCCAACCTGGCTGCCAGGTATATATCCGACCGGTTCTTGCCCGACAAGGCGATCGACCTGGTTGACGAGGCGGCGTCCCGGGTCAGGATACAGACGTCGGCCAAGCCGCCCTATTCAGGCGAGATCGAAGGTAAATTAACCGATCTGCGCAAGCAAAAAGAAGGGGCGATAAAGGGACAGGAGTTTGAGAAGGCGGCCGAATACCGTGATAAAGAGCGGTCGCTTCTGGAGGAGATACGCGAACTTGAAGAGACGTGGAAGATAGCTCCGCAAGTCGACCTTAAGGTGACCGAAGAAGAGATAGCCTACATCGTATCGACTTGGACGGGCATCCCTGTCATGCGGCTGACCGAGGAAGAAACAGCCAGGCTCTTAAAGATGGAGGAAAAACTCCATGAACGTGTCGTCGGCCAAGACGAGGCCATAATCGCGGTCTCCAAGGCGATCAGACGCACGCGCGCCGGCTTAAAAGATCCGAAGCGGCCGGGCGGTTCGTTTGTTTTTCTCGGGCCGTCGGGAGTGGGCAAGACGGAGTTAGCCAAAAACCTGGCCGAGTTTCTCTTCGGGGACGAAAACGCCCTTATTCAAATAGACATGTCCGAGTATATGGAAAAACATACCGTTTCGCGGTTGATAGGTTCGCCTCCGGGATATGTCGGTTACGAAGAAGGCGGCCAGTTGACGGAAGCCGTTCGGCGCCGCTCTTATTGCGTCGTCTTGTTGGATGAAATCGAAAAGGCCCATCATGATGTCTTCAACATCCTGCTTCAGATAATGGAAGACGGCCGGTTAACGGACGCTCAGGGCCGGACTGTCGATTTTAAGAACGTCATTCTCATCATGACGTCAAATCTGGGGGCCCGGTATATTCAGAAATCGACACCGCTGGGCTTTTCCAAGGGCGGAGACGCGGCGCTGTCTTACAAGGACATGAAAGAAAAAGTGACCGGAGAGCTGAAGCGCACTTTCAGGCCGGAATTCTTAAACCGGATAGACGATGTAATCGTCTTCCACGAATTGTCGCGCGATGAGATAAAAACAATAGTCGAACTGATGATGAAGCGCCTCAGCGACCAGCTGAAAGAGCAGCAGTTGATGTTGGAATTGACGGACGCGGCCAAGGATGTCCTGGCCGCCGAGGGCTATGACCCGGCTTCCGGCGCCCGGCCCTTGAGGCGGGCCATCCAGCGGTTGGTGGAAGACCCGATGTCCGAAGCGCTGCTGCGGGGCCGCTTCAAAGCCGGCGACACGGTTATTGTCGACGGCAAAGACGGACACCTCTCTTTCACCGCTAAAAAGCGGAAAGAGGAAAAGGTGGCGGCGCACGCGGGTCCATCTGAGGGATGAGTAAGGCCGCAGCGGTCTGGCGCTGCCAGGATTGCGGGTCGATGTCGCCAAAGTGGTTGGGGCGTTGTCCTGATTGCGGACAATTCAATACATTTACGGAAGAGAAGGTCCGCCGGGCGGAAGAGACAACAGCCCGGTGGATTTTTTCATCCGATGACCCTCGCCCCTTAAGCGGGATCGACGCCGCCGGCGCCCCCCGCCGGCCAACCGGCATCGCTGAATTCGACCGGGTGCTCGGCGGCGGCATTGTCGCGGGTTCGTTGGTCTTGCTCGGCGGCGAACCCGGAGTCGGGAAGTCGACCCTGATGATGCAGGCCGCCGGCCGCCTCGCGCTTGACGGCCTGAAAGTGCTGATGGTCTCGGGCGAAGAATCTATCCAGCAGGTCAAGCTCCGGGCGACCCGCTTGAATATTACTTCCGACAATCTCTTGATACTGGCCGAGATAGCCGTCGACCAGATCCAATTGGCCGTCGAAAAGACCAAACCGGACCTGCTGATAGTCGATTCCATCCAGACTCTTTATCATCCGGAGATCAGCTCGGCGCCGGGCAGCGTCAGTCAGGTAAGGGAATGCGCCGGCCACTTGATGCGCCTGGGCAAGGGGTCTAATATCCCCGTATTTCTCATCGGTCACGTGACCAAAGAAGGGGCTATTGCCGGACCTCGCTTGCTGGAACATATGGTCGATACGGTCCTCTATTTTGACGGCGGCCAGGGCAATTCCTACCGGCTGGTCCGGGCGGTCAAAAACCGCTTCGGGGCCAGCAACGAGCTGGCGGTTTTCGCCATGGGCGACTCGGGCCTGGTGGAGGTCGATAACCCATCGGCGCTTTTCTTGTCGGAAAGGCCGGAAGGGGCGGCCGGATCGATCGTCGCCGCTACTATCGAGGGAACAAGACCCCTTTTGGTGGAGTTGCAGGCTTTAGTAACGCCGACATATCTATCTATGCCGCGGCGCCTGACGAGCGGGGTCGATCACAACCGGGCGATGCTGACCCTGGCTGTGCTTGAAAGGCGGGCGGGAGCGCGCCTCGACCAAACCGATGTGTATATAAATATAGCGGGCGGGGTTAAAGCGAACGAGCCGGCGCTCGATCTGCCGCTGGCGTTGGCCGTGGTCTCCGCCGGAAGCGATAAACCGATAGAACCGGACCTCTGCGCCTTCGGCGAAATCGGTCTGGCCGGTGAGATAAGGTTTGTCTCCAACGTCGAGGACAGGATAAAAGAAGCCGCTAAGCTCGGGTTCACCAAGATAATCATGCCCGATCAGAAACCGCCTAAAAAACCGGCCGATGTTAAATTAATAGTAGCGAAAACTTTACAAGCGGCGTTGGAGCAAATAAGCTAAGAGAAGCGTGGAAAAACGAAAGAACAAAAAATTAATCAATGTCGTTGAAACGGTCGCTCCGGGGACGGACTTGCGGTCGGGCATCGAACAGATTTTGCGCGCGGGCACAGGGGCTTTGATCGTCATGGGCGATACCGCCAGCGTTATGAAGATAGTCAACGGCGGATTTAATCTTGATTGCGATTGCACGCCCCACCGTCTGTACGAACTGGCCAAGATGGATGGGGCGATAATCCTGGATGACGATGCCGGACGCATTCTGCTTGCCAATGTTCACCTGGTGCCCGATTCTTCGCTGCCGACCTCCGAAACCGGCATCAGGCACCGGACGGCTGAACGAGTCGCCCGGCAGACTAAAGCGGTCGTTATTTCGATATCGCAGAAGCGCGAGATAGTCTCGGTCTACTTCGAGGGCAACAAGCATGTCATCGAAGATATCCCGGTCGTCTTAGTCAAAGCCAACCAGGCCTTACAGACTCTGGAGAAATATAAGAGTCGCCTCGACCAGGTAGCAGCTAATTTGAGCGCCTTGGAATTTGAAGACCTGGTCGTGCTGATCGACGTTATCACGGTCGTTCAACGAGGCGAAATGGTGGAGAGGATCGCGCGTGAGATAAACCGCTATATTTCCGAATTAGGCGTCGAGGGCCGTCTTCTGCGGATGCAATTGGATGAACTAATGGGCACCATCAGCGAAGACGCTTTGATGGTGATAAAAGATTATTGCGGCGAGCCCCGGTTCGCCGAAAAAACCAAACTGCAATTGGCTGAGATGAGCAACGAAGAGCTGCTTGATTTCGCGGGTATCTCGCAAATGTTGGGCTACAACGGGACAAATGTGCTGGATAAAAGCGTTCATCCCCGCGGCTACCGCTTGCTCAAGCGCATACCGCGATTGCCGATTAAGATCGTCAACAAGCTTGTCGACCGTTTCGGCAGCTTAAAGGCGGTTGTCAACGCTTCCGCGGATATGCTCGACGATGTCGACGGCGTCGGCGCCGTCCGGGCTCAAGCTATCCAGGACGGCTTGAGGCGGTTGAAGGAGTACAACCTGCTCGAACGTTATATCTAGAAGCGCATCCCTCTATCCCAACGTTCCCATTAAGCCTTTTTAGCTTCTTGTCGAATATATAAGCTAGATACTCGTAAACTTTTTATATAAGATTTCTGGTAAAATGGAGCTTACAGGAGATGAAAGACTACTCAGGAAAGGAGGGAACGATGAAGTAACGTCGTGGACTTTATCGCAAAACCACCATGTTTGTACAATTAATCAAGTTTGTTTTCACACTGGTGGGAGCGGTGGGCGGATACCAATCAGCCGTCGAAATTGGCTTGCCGGGCCTAAACCTTAATAAGAATATCGCAATTATAATTTATATGATATTAGGCGCGGCAATCGGCTATGTTATCGGTGGAGTGGTAGGCAGACGCCTGGCACGCTTCCTCAACTGGATAGAAGACAGTCTACAGAATATCCCTATAAGTGAGCTGGCTATCGGGATCGGCGGACTCGTTGCCGGTCTGGTCATAGCGTATTTAATCGCGCTTCCGTTCGCGCTCATCAATATTCCCGTCTTGCGTCTCTTCCTGACGGGTCTGACCTACGCCGTCTTTGCCTGGCTGGGTGTCCGTTTGGGTTTGGGGCGACGGGGCGAAGTGAAAGAGATGTTGAACCTGGACCCGGCGGCCACAACCATCGGGGCCGCGGGCCGCGGCGCGAACGACAAACTGCTCGACACCAATATCATAATCGACGGGCGCATCATCGATGTCATTAGGGCGGGTTTTCTTGAAGGCAGAATAGTGGTGCCCCGGTTTGTCTTGCATGAACTGCAGGCCGTGGCCGACTCGGAAGATTCGCTTAAACGCGGCCGCGGCCGGCGCGGGCTCGATATCTTGAGATCGCTCCAGACGGACCTCAATTTTACCGTCCAGATCAATGAGACCGATTATCCGGCTGTTTTCGGGGTGGACGCCAAATTGGTGCGTTTGGCCCGTGAGACGGGCTCGACGGTTGTCACTAACGATTACAACCTCAATAAGGTCGCCCAACTCGAAGGGGTCAAAGTGCTTAACTTAAACGATCTGGCCAACGCGATTAAAGCGGTCGTCTTGCCGGGTGAAGAGATGGTCGTCAAGATTGCTCGCGAAGGCAAAGAGCCCGGTCAAGGGGTCGGTTATCTGGAGGACGGCACCATGGTCGTGGTGGAAGACGGATTGGCGCATATCGGGCAAAGTGTCGAGCTTAAGGTCACCAGCGTCTTGCAGACGCCCGCCGGGCGGATGGTCTTCACGAAAATAAAAGCCGCCGAGCATATATGAATATCGGGCTGATCGTCGCGGCGGGCAATAGCGCTCGATTCGCTCCCGGCGACAAGCAGTTTACGCTTTTGGCGGGAAGGCCGATGCTTGCGTATTCCATTGACGCTTTTGCCCGGGCCCGGGTGATCGATATGGTGATACTCGTGGTCCGGGCGCAAGATCAGCGGCGCTGCCAAGCCGATATAGTCGGCCCGGCCGCTCTCGCGAAACCGGTCTCGGTAGTCGCGGGAGGGGAAAAAAGGCAGCAATCGGTGGCTGTTGGCTTAAAAGCCTGCCCGCGAGGGGTCGATCTTGTTTTTGTCCATGACGGCGCCCGCCCGCTGATCACCGCCGACCAGATAGACGCGATGGCCGCCAATCTTGGGGATTTCGATGGTTTGGTTTTAGCGGCGTGCGCCTATGACACAATAAAACAGGCCGAGGACGGCATCATAAAAAGAACTATTCCCCGGCAAGAGGTATGGCATGCTCAGACTCCCCAGCTCTTTCGTTATGCGACTTTGGAGCAGGCGCATATGATCGCGGAGCAAGCCGGGTTTGCGGCAACCGATGATTCGACTTTAGTGGAACTTATGGGCGGCCGTGTTGCTATTTGCCCGAACGAACAAGATAATCTGAAGGTGACGACGACGGCCGATCTGCGTCTGGCGGAACAAATTTTGCGGACAAGATTATGAGAATAGGCATCGGTTTTGACGTCCATAGGTTCGCCGCCGGGCGCACGTTGGTCCTTGGCGGCGTGGAGATACCTTTTGGCCTCGGCCTTGCCGGTCATTCAGACGCGGATGTCGTCTGCCATGCCGTCATCGACGCGATTTTCGGCGCTGTGGCCGCCGGCGATATCGGCAGCCATTTCCCCGATACCGATCCACAATACAAAGGCATTTCAAGTCTGGCCCTGCTTGGAGAAGCCATGCTTGTTTTGGCGGCGGCGAATTACGCTATCGGCAATATCGACATTGTGATCTTAGCTGAAGAACCGAAGTTGACCGGGTGGCGCGAGGCGATGCGCGGCAAGCTGGCTGAAACGTTGGGGATAAGCGTCGATCGGGTAAGCGTTAAGGCGACCACCACCGAGGGCCTCGGTTTTACCGGCCGCGGCGAGGGAATAGCGGCGCAGGCAGTGGTTCTGGTGGAAAAGCAGAAAACAGAAAATAGAGAAGCAGAGAATAGAAAATAGCCAATGGAAAATATCCGCGTTCGGTTCGCTCCCAGCCCGACGGGGCATCTTCATATCGGTTCGGCCCGGACCGCGCTTTTCAACTGGCTCTATGCCCGCAGCTTAAATGGCGTTTATGTCCTGCGCGTGGAAGATACCGACCGCGACCGGTCTACAGAGACATTTGAGGAAACGATCCTTGAAGATCTGGCCTGGCTGGGCCTGAATTGGGACGAGGGACCGGACATCGGCGGCGCGGCCGGGCCTTACCGGCAGACCGAGGGGATGGCTGCCGGCGTCTATACCGAGCCGGCGGGCCGGTTGATCGCCTCCGGTCACGCGTATGAATGTTTTTGCACCCCGGACGAGTTGGAATCCGGGCGTCAAGCGGCCTTGGCGGCCGGCCGGATGCCCATGTATGAGGGCGGTTGCCGCGGGCTGGGGGTGGAAGAAAAGCAGCGGTTTCTTAAGGCCGGTCGCAAGCCCGCCATACGGTTTGCCGTGGCCAAAAAGGAGCAAATCGTCTTTGACGATCTCATCCGCGGTCGCCTAGAGTTTTCCTCCGAAGTACTTGGCGACTTTATTATTCTCAGAGCCAACGGGGCGCCGACCTACAATTTCGCTGTTGTTGTCGATGATGCCCGCATGAAGATAACGCATGTCTTGCGCGGCGAAGACCATATTACCAATACCGCCAGGCAGTTGCTCATCTTTGAGGCGCTGGGCGAGGCGCCGCCGGTCTTTGGCCACTTTTCCATGATCCTCGGGCCCGACAAAGCCAAACTGAGCAAGCGGCACGGGGCGACGGCTGTCGGCGACTATCGCCGCGAAGGCTATCTGTCTGAGGCTATCATCAATTATCTGGCTTTGTTGAGCTGGTCTTCTAAGAGCGGGGACGAAGTGTTCGAATTGGCCGGGCTGACCAAAGAGTTTTCTATCAGCCGGGTCTCCAAAAGCCCGGCGATTTTCGATGCCGCCAAGCTTAAATGGCTTAACGGCCAACACATCCGGCGGCTGGATCCTGCGACTCTGATCAATCTCGTCTTGCCGTACCTGGTCGACGCGGGCTTTGTCGAACCACAGGAGATACCGGCACAATTCGGGAGTCTGATGCGGGTCGTCGAAGCGGTCCAGACCAACCTCGAGGTCCTGTCGGATATAGTTCGCTGTGTTAAAATCTTCGGGGCCGTCCGATTTGATCAAGAGATCGTGGCCGGGTTGGCGGGGGACGAGCCCAAGAAAATCATGGCCGCGTTCGCGGCGGCGCTGGCCGACCGGGAAGCTCTGGATAAAGATGAAGCAAAAGCCCTCATAACAACCGTAAGCGAGGCGCTAAAGGCTGAGGGCGTCAAGGGTAAAGAGATATTTCAGACGATGCGCCTGGCTTTGACCGGCGAGACATCGGGTCCGGAACTCTTCTATTTGCTGTACGCGTTCGGGCCTCGGGAGGCGGGGATAAGGCTTAAAGATGCCATACGTTAAGGGCAGGACGAAGATAAAGCTATATAATACGCTCACCAGGCGCAAGGAAGAACTTGAACCGCGCGTGGAGGGCGAGATAAGCATGTATGCCTGCGGCCCGACTGTCTACAACCCGATCCACATCGGCAACGCCCGCACCTTCATCAATTTCGATATGATCCGCCGCTATCTTGAGTACCGCGGGCATAAAGTGACGTTTGTCCGCAATATCACCGATATCGACGATAAGATAATCAACCGGGCAGCTGAGGAAGAGACGACGCCCAAAGTTATCGCTGAAAAATATGAGGCGGTCTTCCACGCCGATATGGCTCGATTGGGAGTGACGCCGCCGACGCATGAGCCCAAGGCGACAGAGATGATCCCTGAAATGGTCGACCTGGTCAAGATATTAATTGAGCGGGGTTTGGCCTATGAGGTCGGAGGCAATGTCTGGTTCAGGGTCCGCGAATTCAAAGACTACGGCAAGCTTTCCGGGCGGTCTTTGGACGAGATGCGTGCAGGCAAGCGCGTCGAACCCGACCCCGGCAAGGAAGACCCGATGGATTTCGCTCTCTGGAAGCGGTCCAAGCCCGGCGAGCCCTCGTGGGAGAGCCCGTGGGGGCCGGGGCGGCCCGGTTGGCACCTGGAATGCTCGGCCATGTCGCTCAAGCTTCTGGGTCCCGGTTTCGATATCCACGGCGGCGCGCAAGACCTTATCTTTCCGCACCATGAAAATGAGATAGCCCAGTCCGAGGGGGCCACGGGCGAGGAATTTGTCCGGTACTGGGTCCACGCCGGGCTTCTGAATCTCGATAAAGAAAAGATGTCAAAATCGCTCGGCAACGTCATGTTACTGGGTGATCTGCTTAAGCAGTGGTCGCCTAATACAGTCCGGATGCTGATGCTCGGCACCCACTACCGGAACCCGCTTGATTTTACCCGCGAGGGGTTGATGCAGGCCCAGGCAAATGTGGAAAAGATCGAGCGCACGATTGAAAATATCGATTTCGCCCTCGGTTTGGAGCTGCCCGTCAGTCGTCATAATACATTGGGGTTGCGGGACGCGGTCCACGAGGCGCGGGCGCACTTCGTCTCGGCGATGAATGATGATTTGAATACCGCCGAAGCCTTACCAGCCATATTTAACCTGGTCAAAGAGGCCAACTCTGTTGTCGAGGGGGCCGATGAGCTGCCGGTGGGCGAGGCGCTCCATAAGTGCCGCGAGGAACTGCTCGAACTTACCGATGTTTTAGGTCTTGACCTGGAGCCGCAAGCGGACTGGTTGTCCGTCGAGGCGCCGTTGCGGGCGCTGGCCGGCGAAGTATTGGGGCCTTTGCCGACCGGGGTCAGTCGCGAGGGGCTTTTAAACGCCCTGCTGGAGCGACGGGCCGCTGCCAGGGCCGACCGGGAATGGTCCGTCTCCGACAGGATACGGGACAGCCTGGCCGCCACCGGTATCGAAATCGAGGATACGTCCGCCGGGCCGCGGTGGAAGCTGGTCCGCAAGTGATGTTGGCGTATGGAATACATATACGGTCGTAAACCTGTCTTTGAGGCGCTAAGGGGCCGGCGGCGGGTCCACAAAATCCGGTTGGCCCAGGAAGCCAAGCCGTCCCCGGCCATTGCCGGCATTCTTCGGCTCGCCGCCGAGAAATCTGTTCCGTTAGACCGACCGCCCAAGCGCTATGTCGATGACTTGATCGGCGATGTCTTGCATCAAGGCGTTATCGCCGAGGTCGAGCCATTTAAGTATGCGGATATCGCCGATTTAGTCGCGTCGACCGCTGAAAACAGCCGGGCTTTGGTGGTCGCGTTGGACGGCGTAACCGACCCCCAGAACCTGGGCGCGGTCATCCGTACGGCGACAGCGGCCGCGGTGGACGCCATAATACTTTCGAAGCATGGAGCGGCCCCGGTGACGGCGGCGGTCGCTAAAGCCTCGGCGGGTCTGGTCGAGTACGCGGTCATCGTTGCGACCAATCTGAATAACGCTATCGACGGGCTCAAGAATGCCGGCTTTTGGGTCGTCGGCGCCGACGCTGCCGCGCCCGCGCCTATTTGGGACCTTGACCTTACCGGCAAGATAGTCCTGGTTTTTGGTGGAGAAAGCGAAGGTCTCTCGCGCCTGGTTAAATCTAAATGTGATTTCCTGGCCAAGTTGCCGCTGGCCGCACCGGTGGAATCGCTCAACGTGTCGGCGGCGGCCGCGGTGATGATGTATGAAGTGGTAAGGCAATGGACCTGCTCATAGTTGACGGTTATAACGTAATGCACGCGCTAAAACGATACGGCGACTCGCAAAAAGACGACGCGGGCACGGTGGTCGACAAGTTGCTGGCCGATCTTATTAACCTAACCGGCTTGGCCGGTATCGATATAGTGGTCGTCTTTGATGGCCGTCAAGCCGGCTCTGAAACAAAAATCGGTCGGCTGACGGTCATCTATTCAAACGCCTGTCAAACCGCCGACATGGTAATCGAGCGCCTCGTTTTTGAATCAGCGGGCGACATAAAGATAGCGGTCTGCACCGGCGACTACGCCCAGCAAAAAGTCGTCGGCCGCCGGGGCGTCAGACGCATGGCCCCCCGCGAACTGGAGGATTTAATGGCCGGCGTGGTCGAGGAATCAAAATCTAAAGCGGACGGTGTCAGGCGCAGCCGCCTTGAAGATGGGCTCTCGGAATCGGTGCGCCGCCGCCTCGAAGAAATGCGCCGCTCCTAGTTCCGGAAGGTTGGGCGGCGCTCGGACGGCCGCTTACGGCTTTACGAACAAGGTGAAACCGCGCAGGTTGAACTTAAGCACTGTCCTTGAGGTCTGTTCGTGTTTTGGGAATAGATAAGGGTGATGAAACCAGATAGAGTCAGGCTGGTTGCGGCTTTGCGCCTGCTTAACGTTCATGACCACCTGTGTCTTATCTACAAAACGCGCGCTGAACAGTTCGCCGCGGTTTTGCCGTTTGTCCAAATCGGTCTGGAGCGGGGCGAGAAATGCGTCTACATCGCCGATGAAAACAGCGCTTCCGATGTTATGGGGGCGATGAAAGAAGCCGGGATCGATGTTGACGGAGCCGTCGAATCGGGCGCGCTGACGGTCGCCGGCAAGCAGGACGTTTATCTAAGACAAGGGTATTTCGACCCCGACTTAATGATCGATTTTCTTAAGGAATCGACCGAGGCGGCCAAAGAAGCGGGATATTCCGCGTTGCGCGTGACGGGTGAGATGACTTGGATGCTTGGCGGAGACCCCGGCGTCGAACGTCTGATCGAATATGAGTCTAAGCTGAACCGGTTTTTTCCCGACCATGATTGCTTGGCTGTCTGTCAATATAACCGGGACAAGTTTAGCCCGGAGATCATCCTCGACGTCATCCGCACCCACCGGCTTGTCATCTACGAGGACTTAGTCTGCTCCAATTATAACTATATCCCGACCGATGAGTTTCTGGCCGAAACGGAACCGAAAAAGGAGGTCGAGCGGGTCCTCGCCAATATAGTTGCGCTCCAGGAGGGGCGCGAGGAGACCGGGCGATGGAAAGACCTGGTTCGCTTCCTGCCTCTCATGATTGTTACGCTCGCGCCGGACCACAAAATTATGGATTTGAACGCCGAGGCCGAGCGGCTTTACAAATGCCGCCGCGACCAAGCTATCGGCCACGACTATTTGCAGCTGTTTGTTCCGGAGGCGGTGCGGTCCACGGTCGCCGCCGATATTGAAAAAGTCTTGGCCGGCGAAGCGACTCGCGCGTTCGAGAGCCCCGTCATTGCCGCCGACGGCCGGGAACGTATGTTACGATGGCACGTAACGCGGCTGCTGCCGATTGACGGAACGCCGGCCGGCGTTGTCGCTGTCGGCGAGGACGTTACCGAGCGCAAGCAGTCCGAGGAAGCGCTTAAGCAGTCAGAAGCCAACTTCCGCGCGGTGACTGAGACCACCGGCGCCGCCATCTTTATTATCCAGGGGACCAAGTTTCGGTATCAAAACCAGGCGGCGGAAGTGCTGACCGGCTACGGTCCGGAGGAAATAAGCCGCTTGAATTTTTGGGATATCGTCCATCCGGATTTTCAGGACCTGGTAAAGGCGCGAGGGGCGGCCCGCTTAAGGGGTGAGAAGGTGCCGTCGCGATATGAGTTTAAGGTGATCACCAAGGGCGGCGAAGAGCGGTGGCTCGACTACTCCGGCACGATAATCAACTTTGAAGGCCGGCCGGCCATTCTCGGAACGGCCCTTGACGTAACGGAAAAGAAGCGTGTTCAAGAGGCTGAAAAGCGCCGGGAGCTGGACATCCGCCAAGCGTATGTGGATGTTTTAGCGGCTGTTACCGGCGGCAAGCTTATTATCGCGACCCCGGAGGAGATAAGCGCGACTTTAGGCCGGCCAATTGGGAAAGAGATGACGGTGGCGACATCCGCGGATATAAGCGAGGCTAAAGAGGCGGCTAAAGATATTGTCCGGGATGAACTGCCGGGCATGGACGTTTTTGGTTTTATAATCGCTGCCGTCGAGGCCCTGGCAAACGCGGTAAAGCACGGCGGCGGCGGGCGGCTGAGGCTCTACCGCGGCGACGGCGGCAAAATGCAGATTGTCATCGAAGATTCAGGCCCGGGCATAGACTTCAGTCTTCTGCCTAAAGCCACTCTGACCGTGGGTTTTTCAACCAAGCAATCCCTCGGCATGGGCTTTGGCATCATGCTTGAAGAATGCGATCGCGTACTGCTGGCCACCGAGCCGGGGCGGACCATCGTCGTCCTGGAAAAGGGCCTGCGGGCCGGCACAGAGAAATATAGCCGGCGGGTCGCCTGAGAATTAGGCCGCCTCCCAGATGGCCGCCTTGGCCGGCTTGAATTTAAAGCCTTTCTTTTGAAATAGCTTCAAGCAGGCATCCACAACGTCCGGGTCATACAACGAACCTTTTTGATCCGTCAATTCTTTGAGCGCCGCCTTCACCCCGAGCGCCGGTCGATACGGGCGGTGCGACGCCATCGCCTCGACGACATCGGCGACAACTAAAATCCTGGCCTCAAGCAGAAGCTTATCACCCTTAAGGCCTTTCGGGTAACCGGAGCCGTCGATTCTTTCGTGGCTCTGAAGGATGATGTCGGCCACGGGCCAGGGGAAGTCTATGCTTTTTAGTATGCTATAGCCGACCTCGGGGTGCTCTCTGATAATGTCGAGCTCAAAAGCGGTAATCCTGCCGGGTTTTGAAAGTATCTCGGTCGGAATAGCGATTTTTCCGACATCATGAAGGAGCGCTGCTACCCGCAGTCCGTCAATGAGCAGCTCAGGAAGACCCATGTCTTTAGCGATAGCGACGGCCAGTTCGGCGACGCGCTCCTCGTGGCCGGTGGTGTAAGGGTCGCGTATCGCTCCAATCAAGGCGATTGTCCTGATGGTTCCGTCCATCACCTGTCTTAGTTTGTCCAAGGTTGAGCGAAGCTCTCTGGTCCGGGTCAAAACATGTGACTCCAGTGTCTTATTAAGGTCTGAAAGCTCGATGTTGGCTTCCGCAAAGCCGCGCTGGGTCATATCGTAGGGGGCCAGGACTTCGGTGAAGAATCTTTCGGCCACTAGGCTGGTGCGGCAACCGGCCTCCGGAGAAGGCGCTTCTTTAAGGAGCAAGGCCAGCGCTTCTTCGTGGATGGCGGCCACGTCCAGGATGCCAAGTCTGTTTTCTATAGCGTGGCGACCGAGCTCATAGGCTTGTTCAAGAGCCGCCTCGTCCTGGTTGACGATGTAATTCTTCACGGCTGAGATATAGTTTGCCTTCAGTTCTTTCAGTACCTTTTTCACCGCGACTCGCCTATATACCTGGCGGCCAGGACCAGCGCGTCGTCCGTACCCCTGGCAAAATCGGCCATGATCAGATCGGCTGTTTGCTGCGGCGTCTTATCGAGCGGCAGTCCCTCGCCGAAACCGCTGTGAATGCCGTCGGTGGCAAAGACCAGCAGATCGCCTGGCTTGAGCTCTGTAACCGATGGCTTAACAGTCGGTAGTTCATAACCGACGACGCCGCCGCGCACAAGCAGCCATTCACGAGAGCGACTAGTCTCTGAGTCGTCACGAAACAGTACCACTTCGACATTGCCGACCCCTACCTGCGTGAGAGAGTTATTCAAGGAGTTTATCGATGCCAAGCTCATTCCCACACCCCGGGTCCTCAGCAGGGCTTGGTGGCAGCGCCTAATCAGGTCCTCGACAGGCTCCTGAGCATGGAGTTCAAGTGTCGCGACAGCCTTTTTGGCCGCATCCGCGGCGTCGGGGCCGTGGCCGAGGCCATCGATGACCGCGATTAAAGCGCCGTGCGCAAAAAACTTGACCACAAACAGGTCGCCGGATTCAGCCTGGCCCGGCAAGGTGAGGGCGGCAACGGCAAAGTCGACAGGCCTATTCACTGCCTCCATTTTTTCACCGCGACGGTTGTGCCTTTGCCGATTTCGGAGGTTATCTCGAACTCATCCATCAAGCGCCGCACGCCCGGCAGGCCCAGACCGAGACCGTCTCCGGTCGAGAAGCCGTCGCGCATGGCTTGGTCGATATTCGAGATGCCGGGGCCGTCATCATGGGCGATAATAGCAACACCTTTATTGCTGTTCCGTGACACTAATTTTACGGCGATCTCCCCGGTTCGGGCGTATTCAACGATATTTCGCGCCAGCTCGGAGATGGCGGTGGCGATCATGGTCAAGTCCGCGCTGGAAAAGCCGAGGCCGGCCGCCATTTCCCGGCCTCTTTGCCGGGCGTTGACGATGTCAGCGTCGGTTTCTATTCGGATGCGGTCTTTATCCGACATCTTGCGCCATCCCCTCGCCGGTCAACTTGTCGAGCCCGGCCAGGCCTTCTTCAAGATCAAGACCGGTGTTTATCTCCTCAAACCTGCCGACCAATCCTAGTTGGACCATGGCCATGGCCACCTCGGGTTGAATGCCGACGATCACGGTTTCAGCTCCGCGAAGCTTTAGCGATTGAGCCAGCGCTCGCACAGTGCGGGTGGAGAATGAATCCAGGACGTCCAGTAAGGTCATGTCGATGATCACGCCGCGCGATCGGAACCGGCCGACCCGGGATAAGAGATCGTCCTGAAATTCCAGCCAGCCGGCATCGGTCAGCGCTGTTTGAATGGACGCTATCAGATAAGGGCCCTGCTTTAAGACAGGTACTTTATCACCCATTCTTACACCGCCCTCTTCTTGGTTTTTACCAGATCAAATCCAAGTAAGCGTTCGCCCTCTTCGATTCCACTTTGCAGATCGCCTCGGATAGTGATGTTGCCCATGTTTACGCCGATTTTGACCAGGGTTTGAGCGTTTTCCTTGGAAATGCCGGTTAAGATGACTTTAGCTCCGAGCAATCCGGCTGCTTCCGCTGTTTGAAGAAAATGGAAGGCTATCGTCGAATCGATCGACGCCGTGCCGGTGATATCCACGACCACGACTTTAGCGCGGTTTACGCGTATCGCGGCAAGAAGCTGGTCCGTGAGTTGACGGGCGCGTGGCGCGTCGATGACGCCGATTATCGGCAAGATAAGCAGTTGCTCGCAAAGGCGCAAAACCGGAGTGGAAAGCAAACGGATAGTTTCTTCCGCTGCTTTTCGCTCGGTAATCTCAGATTGTAATTCCTTGTTGGCCTCTTTTTGCGAGATTTCAGCCCTTTGCAGGCGTATAGCGGTCAAAAGGGTCACGAAAGATATAAGGGCTACGCTGAATACGGTGAAAAGGGATTCGCCGAATGCGTGATCATAGTAACCCCGGTTCTGGCCGGCCGCCGTCAACGGGCCGATGACAAAAGAGATGACGATCATACTGACCAATAATCGGCGGGCGATGCCGCCGGCTCCGCTGTCGGCGGCCAGCACTGTCATGATGCCGTGGTCGGGGCGGGCGAAGACTATGCCGATACCGAACAACACAAAAACGATGGCTGAATTGAGCGTCGCCAGTGCCGGGTTGCCGATACTGTATGAGGTCATTCCCCGATAAACGTAATCGACAAAGACCATCAAGCCGATCAATGAGACGGCGATTGCCGGGACTTGAGCGGCCCAGTCGCGGGCGCGGATCTTAAAATCCAAGAGCAGCAGTGACAAGCCGATCAAAACAAGAGTAAGCGCCGACGTTGCCGACATGCGAAAAGCCCTGGTAGACCAGACATCCCCGGGGACAGCTCTTACGAACAACCGGTCGATTCCGAGATTCCAGCTAAAAGCGTACTCAATCAGTGTCAACGCGCCGATCAAGCCGACCGCCAGAGCCAGCGCCTGCCCGAGACGGTATTTTCCGGTCGGTCGCTTAGGCGTTGGCTCCGGTAACAAAAGTATGAGCGCCGTCCCGGCGAAAATCAGAGCTAGACCCCCATTGGCCTTCATGGGGGCGGCGCCCGGTACCGTGCTTCTGAGGATCGGAATAAAAAATATCCAGCCGATGAGAACAAGGAAGGCGGTCGCGATTACGAAAATAGCTGAAGCCAGCGAATAGGTTTTGCAGGCGGCGGCGGGGCTCCTCATTTCAAGCGGCCTCATCCGCGGCGGTTATTCGCAATAACTTTTCGCTCTCCTCGATACCGTCTTGCAGATCCGCGGTCGTTCTTACGCGGCTCAAATCAACGCCGATGCGCACGAGGGTCTGCGCGTTTGCCGGGGAGACGCCTGTGATGATGACGCTCGCGCCGAGGAGGCGAGCCGCCTGCACTGTTTGGATCAAGTGGTTGGCGACGGCTGAGTCGACGACCGGCACGCCGGTAATATCGAGGACGACCGCTTTGGCCCGGGCCTCCCGGATGCATTTGAGCATCTGCTCCGTCAATTGCCTGGCCCGATAGTTGTCGAGGCGGCCGATAATCGGGACAGCCAGGAGGCCTTCTTTAACTTGGAGCACCGGCGTGGTAAACTTGGCGGCTTCCGCCTGGTCGCGGATGGTTTTCTCGGCTTGACTGCGCCTGGTTATCTCTCCGATCAGCGTCGCCGAGTGCTGAAGACGGTTTTTAGCCAAGTCCAGGAAGAACGGCGGCCGGGACTGGTATTCCCCGGAGGCTTGCCGCAAGGCCGCGACGTCCACTTTATATTTTTCCGCTATTTCCCGAAGCTTGGCGTCGTCTTTCGGGGGGTCGCCGTAGCCGAAGTCGATAGACCCGACGATATCATCGCCGGCAAAGACCGGGACGCCATAGAGGCGGATCCCGCCGTTGCATTCGATATCCACCGGCCGGCCGGTCTCGATAGCCGGTTTCGAGGTGTCCGTCCAACAGGATTCATGGCAAAGCCATTTGCCGCCGGCCAGCGCCGGCCGGTTGTCGTCGGTGCCGCATAGGTCTCTTGAAGCCCGGTCAAGCAGGCGGCACCACCCGGAAGAAAAAATGCCGGCGGCGTAATCGCCATTTTTCTCGTAAACGGCGGCGGACGTATCTAAAAGATCGAGATAGTCGCCGGCAATATCTCGCAAAATGTCTTTACCCACGGAATCGAGTATCAAACGAGAGGTGTTTATTTCGGTCAGATCCCCATAAGGTTGCTCAATGTCTGTCCGCCCGCCCGGCGTGAGGCTTTTCGTCAATAACCATTCGATTTGACTCAGGCTTGTTGCCCGCTCGTCCTTGCTCATTAGGCCGCCTCGTTGAGGTGGCCGTTCTTATTCCTGATTTCCCGGGCGCCCGCCTCGATGCCGTCTTGAAGGTCGCCCCGCACGTTGATTTTGCTTAAATCGACACCGATCTGCACCAGAGTCTGGGCTGTTTCGCTCGACAAACCGGTAAAAAAGACTTTGGCGCCCATCAAGCGTACCGCCTCAGCGGTTTGGATCAGGTGGTTGGCGACCTGCGAATCCATGACGCCCATACCGGTTAGGTCGATTACCGCGACCTCGGCTCGATTGGCGCTGACGGCCTCGAGCAGCGCTTCCGTCAGTTGAAGCACCCTGAAACTGTCAACAAGGCCGATGATAGGGAGCATCAGCAGGCCGGGGGTGATCTGGAGGACCGGGATCGACAGTTCTCGGATCATTTGTTGTTCTTCGTCAATATGACCGTGCACCGTCCTGAGCAGCTCTACCGCGATGCTTGAGATAATGTTATTCATGACCGGCAGATAGACGCTTAAGATAGCTTGCAGCTTGGCGTTGGCAAAGCGCTCGAGCAAAGGCCCTTCGATCAGATCGCGCAGTGCCACCACGCTAACGATACTCTCTTCCGGGTCGCGCTTTTTGGGGACAAAATGGGTTACTATATCGCCGGCGCGCGCCTCGACCTTTTCGTACTCGCCGGTCTCAAAGCAGTCAAGAAGCGCATCATAGAGCGTGTCGTAATCGGCGTTAACTACTTCCGGAGATTTTGCCGACTGAAAGCCAAAAGAAATCATCTTTTTGGCCCACGGTTCTCGCAGGCCGCTACGCATATCTTTGAGAAAGCCTATTAAGTCATTTTGAAGTTCTTTCACCGCCAGCGGTTCGCGCCGGCGCCCGTATGTTTCAAGAGGCTTCATCTCTTTCGCCATCGATCTCACCTTCCTTTTAATATGTTATCCCCCTTCTCGCTTTAAATCTCATGCGTTTGAAAATATCGCCCGTCCGCGGCCTATTGATATAACGGCGAGCGGCGGGAAATGAATAAGTAAATGGAATCATTCAGAGTCGCGGGCGACCAGGACCCGGGAAAACTTTCAGAATGGGGATTGTCAGGGGCCTACGCGGCCGCCTTTAAGGCTTTTGTCGATGGCGGCGGTGAGGCGGCGCTTGAGCAGGCCTATGAAATCGGACGCCGGGCTATCGACAGCGGCCTGGGCGTACTCGATATGGCCACCATCCACGAAGCGGTCCTGGAGACGAGCTTGCGCCGGGCGCGCTCACCGGAGGCGTGCGCGCGTCTAATCAAAGCCGCGGAAGACTTCTTCGCCGAAACTTTGGCCCCCTACGAGATGGCGCAACGGGGTTACCGGCAAGCCAATAGCGAATTGCGGGAGCTGAACCGGACGCTTGAAAAGCGGGTTGAAGCGCGCACGCGCCAACTGCGTGAAAAAGACCGCGCCGTCAGGCAAGCTTATGTCGATGTTTTTTCCGCCGTCACGGGCGGAAAACTGATTATTCTAACCGCTGATGAGCTGGTGACGTCTTTGGGCAGACCGGCGACTGAGTCATGTGAGGTAAATGATTTTAAGGCGGTCGTCGAGGCGCGGGCGCGCTTAAGCAAAGTGCTCGATCGCGACTTCCCCGGCCTCACCGACATAGGCGGTCTGGTTCTGGCGGCGGATGAAGCCCTCGTCAACGCGGTCAAACACGCCGGTGGCGGAAATTATCGGGTCTTTAAGGATGGGCGAAACGCCCAGGTCTTGATCTCCGACTCCGGCCCCGGCATCGACTTCAGCATCCTGCCAAAAGCCACGCTGATGGCCGGGTTTTCGACCAAGCGGACGTTGGGCATGGGTTTTAGCGTCATGCTTGATTTTTGCGGTCGGGTGCTCCTGGCCACAGGCGCCGGCGGCACCAGCGTCGTTTTGGAGATGAAATGAAGCGGCCGCAAACACGCGGAAGCCCGGATAGCTTATTTAGCGCAGCTTGAGTTTTTGCGTCGTCTTGACGCGACGGGCGATTGCGAGTGGGTGCTGCGGACTGCCTGCGCCCAAAATCAGGCAGCAGCTCCGACCCCATTCATGTCGTCCACTATGCTAAAATCAACCGCATGGCCGAAGAGATTAAAGATTACGAAGTCGTCATCGGGCTCGAGATACATGTCGAGCTAAACACTCAGAGTAAGATGTTCTGCGATTCAGCCGTCAGTTTCGGTGACCCGCCGAATACTCATGTCTGTCCGGTCTGCCTGGGGTTGCCGGGAACGCTGCCGGTAATAAACGAGAAAGCGGTCGAATATACGGCCTTGATCGGCTTGGCCGTTGACAGTCGCATCACCGAAGTCACCCAATTTCACCGGAAGAACTACTTTTATCCCGATATGCCGAAGAATTACCAGATTTCCCAGTACGACCGGCCGATATGCGACGGCGGCCGGGTTGTCGTGGAGATGGACGACTATACGCGGATAGTCGGCATAACCCGCGTCCACCTCGAGGAAGACACCGGCAAACTTATTCATATCGGTAAGGGCGGCCGGATAGCGGAAGCGGATTACTCACTGGTCGATTTTAACCGGGCGGGGACGCCGCTGGCCGAGATAGTCACCGAACCGGATATTCGCTCGCCTCAGGAGGCGCGAGCCTTCGCGCAGAAACTCCGTAGCATCTTGCTCCACCTCGGGGTCTCCGACTGCAACATGGAAGAAGGGTCGATGCGCTGCGACGCGAACGTCTCACTGCGCCGCCAAGGCGACGCGGAGCTGGGGACGAAGACGGAAATCAAGAATATGAATTCATTTCGGGCGCTCGTCCGGGCGCTGGAATACGAGATAGTCCGCCAGTATGAGCTGCTGGAAACCGGCGATAGAGTGGTGCAGGAGACCCGCCATTGGGACGCCAATCGCAACATCACCACCAGCTTGCGGTCGAAAGAAGAGGCTCACGATTATCGCTACTTCGCCGACCCGGACCTGGTTCCGATTGAGCTCTCCCGCGCCTGGGTCGGCGCGCTCAAAGCCGGCCTGCCGGAATTGCCGGACGCCCGCGAAGCGCGGCTGATATCGACTTTCGGTTTGCCCGCGTATGGCGCGCGTTTCATGACGCAGTCAAAAGCTCACGGTGATTATTTTGAGACGATAATGGACCATTTCGACGATGCCAGGATCGCCGCCAACTGGATGATGGGGGAGCTGGCCGCGCACCTGAACGCGTCCAATCGCGATATTGCCGACTCGCCGGTGACGCCGGAAGACCTTGCGGAGATGTTGATCCTGATTAAAGATGCGGTTATCAGCGGCAAGATGGCCAAGGACGTATTTAAAGAGATGTATGAGACCGGCAAGGCGGCGCCGGGGATAGTCGAGGCCAAGGGTTTGAAGCAGATAAGCGGGACTGATGAAGTGGCGGCGCTGGTCGATCGTGTTCTGACGGAAAACCCCAAAGCGGTCGAGGAATACAGGTCGGGTAAGAAGCAGGCTCTTGGTTTTCTCGTCGGTCAAGTCATGGCCCTCTCCCGGGGCCAGGCCAATCCGGGCCTTGTCAACGAAGCGCTCCGCGCGCGCTTGCCCAACAAAGCCCGATAAGGTAAAATAGCGCAGCCGCCAAGGTCAGATTGGCTACTCCAAGTATTGTGTCCCCTGGTAGAGGTGCAAATATGCCGGAAA
>JAUXSL010000099.1 GCA_030679975.1 Actinomycetota bacterium | reverse complement strand
TACGAGAGCTTGGCCAAAACAGGCCAAGCAAAGGTCGAGATTGAGGCGGATATTGGCGGCCAGCCTCTCAAAACCTCAATACACTTAAACGACCTGCCGGTGGCCAAAAAGTCGCTCATCCCCATGAGACCGGTAAAATTCGCCAATCGCCTAAATAACCTGACCGCCCCCTGGTTTGCCGCTACGTTAGCTTTCCTGGCGGTTTTTTTGCTGGTGTTGGCGCTGGTCAACTTATTCCAGCCGACCGGCAATATCTTGGCCGAACAGCTTAAATACTACGATCAACTGCGCGGGCGCAAAATCAAAGACACCGATAAACCTAAAATGCGACAGGCCCGCGACTCTTTGGTTGAACTCGTCGCCGCTGTTTCAGCCAGATATGATTTTACGAACTATGCCCAGGCCAAACTGGAACAAGCCGGTCTGCCGGTTAAACCAAACGAATATGTAACGTTGCATTTAATGATCGTCGCCGCCGTTTCGATGCTGGCGTTCTTTTTAACCGGCAACAGCTTTGCCGCCTTACTTTTAGCGATGATCGCGGTTTTCGGGCCGCTCTTGGCCGTCCAATATAAGATCGAGAAGAGAAAAGGCGCCTTTGCCGCTCAGCTCGCCGACACTTTGGATTTGATCGCCGGCTCGATGCGGGCCGGCTTTGGTTTGCAGCAGGCGATTGCCGCCGCCGGCCGTGAGGCCAGAGAACCGACCGCCGGTGAACTGGTGAGGGTCTCCAACCAAGTGCAGATGGGGATGAGCCTCGAAGAGGCGCTTACCAAGATGGCCGAACGGGTCGGCGACGCTTCTTTTAAATGGGTGGTGCTGGCCATAACCATCCATAGGGAGACCGGGGGCAATCTGGCCGAGATTTTAAACAATCTCGCCTACACCCTAAGGGACCGGCAAACTCTGCAGCGCCAGGTCAAGGCGCTGGCGGCCGAGGGACGGTTGTCGGCGATTATCTTGATAGTCCTTCCCTTTGTAGAGGGGGCGCTTTTATTTCTTCTCAACCCCGGTTATATGTCGGCGCTGGTTACAACCATTCCGGGCGCCTTGATGTTGCTTTTCGGGCTATCGCTGCTGGCGGTTGGGGCCATTTGGATGCGCAAGATCACGATTATCGAGTATTAGCGGATAGGAGCGACGAATGATCACATTAACCATATTTACCTTGACTTTCCTGGCCGCGTTTTTAGCGGTCGCGGCGATACTCACCCTGCCTTTGGCCTCCCGGGCCAGGGTAAAGCAGTCCCTGACCAATTTAAGCGCTTACGATCAGGTTGGCCGCGCCGAAGCCGTTGAGCTTCCCTTCATGGACCGGGTGGTTTGGCCGCTGGTCGAGAGATTCAGTGAATTGGCTAAGCGTTATACGGAAGCGGGGCGCCTGGAAAAGATACGGCACAAGCTGATCTTGGGCGGTGTCCGCAAACTGGACGCCGAGCGGTTCGCCTCAATTAAGATGGCTTTGGTCGGTGCCGGGCTTTTAATTTACCTCTTGTTTTTCCTGCCCTGGGCGGTAGTCAGCGGCCGGCCGGTTTGGCTGGGGCTGCCGTTTATAGTTATCGCTTTCTGGCTGCCCGATATTTGGCTTAGCCGGCAGATCGAGGACCGGCAGCGCCGCATCGGGACGGCGCTGGCCGATTCTATCGACATTTTAACTATCAGCATCGAAGCCGGGTTGGCTTTTGACTCGGCGCTGGCCAAGGTGGTCAAAAATATAGGCGGCCCCTTAAGCGAGGAGCTTGGCCGGATGTTGGGCGAGCTGCAAATCGGGGTCTCCAGGCGCGAGGCCTTGCGGGCCCTTGCCGATCGCACCACTATCTCGGAATTACAAAACTTTTGCGCCACCATAATACAAGCGGAAACCCTCGGCATCAGCATCGGCAAGATACTTAAGACCGAGGCAAAGGAATTAAGGACCAGGCGTCGGCAAGCGGCCGAGGAGCAGGCGATGAAGACCCCGGTCAAACTGGTTTTTCCGATTGTTTTGTGCATCTTGCCGGCAATAATGATCGTGATTTTGGGCCCGGCCGCGATTCGCATCGGCGGAACACTGCTTAACGCGTTTTAAAAGCACGATTTATGCCGGGGAAGGCTAGTGGGCGATGACGGGCTTCTGGACCGGAGGTTGAGCCGGGGTGATCGAGCCATGGCTTGCTTCATACTTTTTGATGTTTTCATCGAGCGCCGCCAGCAACGCTTTGGCGTGTTGCGGGCTGGTTATCACGCGTGAGACCACCTGCCCGCGATTGCCCATCACAAAAATAAAATCAAAGACGAATTCCGCCGCCGAGTGATGGATCGAGGCGAGATTGCAGTAGGCGCCTTTCTCGACATCCGGCTCAACAGAGATGCCCACTTCGCCGGGGCTCAGATTTTGATTATCTTTTTTCTCTTCGGTCATTTTTGCTCCTAACATAGCCGATGTCTGACTCATAAGCGGTCCCTTAGATGATAGCATGAAAACCGGTTGGCGAGCCGCTGACAAAGAGGCCGACCGCTGATCGCCAATCCATCATCAAGGTCTGGATAGCGGAGCGCCTTGAAAAAGTATCTTGATAGATAGTCCTCTGCCTGATGTTTCACACCAACAAAACCGAGAAGGCCGGAGGTGGTCACAAGTTGTGACCACCTGTCTCAGCGAGTCCCACCTTAAAACATGAGGCATCCAATACTATATTATATTGCTGGGGCTGGTGGAGAAAGTTCGAACATGGATGTATGGATATAATTTTTAGACTGATGACCGCAGTTGCACCGACAGAGGCAATGCGCTAACTTGCTTATCTTGCTATGGTTTGTTAAATTGGCCCTAGCGGGTTTTGTGGCCTGTAGTCCATCTCTTCTTTATCAAACCCTCTGACTCTTCTCCAGCGATTTCTTTTGTGCATTTAGCAATCAATCACATCGCGAGAAGAGAGTCTAGCACGCACTAACTTAAATAGCGGAGGGGGGTGATTAAAAATGATTAAGCTTCTAAGTAAACTCCGGGGAACGGCGGTGTTTTTGTCTCTGGTTGCCGCGCTCACGTTCGTCTCGGTAGCGCCGGCGCTGGCCTATGGCAACGTTCACACAGTCCGGTACGCTATCAAAACCATCAGCCCCACGTCCACTGTTGTAGACCAAATCAGAGCACGGGCTTGGGGTTGGAACAGCGGTTGGAATCCAGTTTCGCCCAATGATTGGCCGGGACATCCCCATATGTCATCATATTGGGGGATGTTTCAGTCATCAACACCCTTCGGGTTTACGCGAAGAGTGATTTTTGGCGTTAATGGCGGTCCGACAATATCGCCCGGCACCCCCGGGTGGTTTACGCTCAACTTTATAATACCCGGCGGGGGACCGCCGAGACACACCTGGGCCAGATTTAAATGGTTCCTTCTTGGTGCACCGGTAAGTGGACCTATTCCGATTGGGTCTAAGTGGGCTTCGCCGCCTCAGCTCTATAACAGTGCTGTTGATGAAACGGAGAGCGGGGAATCAACCCCAAACATAGATAATATGGTTGTAACCAATCTTCGATTCGCCAACTCGCCGGCGCCAGTAGGCGGCGACGAGCTAACGCTTGACAACCCGGAAGTCCAAGGTCTCTTTGCGTCCTCGCCCGATTCCACTCGGTCCGGGCCGATTGTCGTGGCCCCGGGAGAAGAATCAAGCATCAGCCCCCCGATGGACGCCGGCATCTTAGACCCGGTATCCGGCGGGCGAACAGTTCTGATGGCCGGTGAAGTCGAGGATTCAAGCGGCACACCAACGCCGTTCGTTGTGGAATACATCGCCGATGAACCGACACCTACGCCCAGCAGTTCCGCGTGGAGCATTTTTGCGCTTCTCATCGTAGCGATAGCGATGATTTTCTCGGGCCGGAGATTTAAAGCCCGTTTGGAGCGGACCGGCAAGATCAGCCCTTAGTGGCTAAACAAATGATCAGCGTAGCTTTTTGAGAGATAGGGCACAGGTTTTTTTGGCCCTATCTCTTTTTTATCGCCGAACGGCCGGCTGCATTATCGATCATATCTTCTTAAACGCCATGTTCAGATGTCGTCCAATAAGAAATTCTTCGATCTTGATTAGGCCGCGAGAATCCTCCTCCCTTTTTCGGTGGTCTCGCAATAAAAAAAGGCGCTAATGCACCGTTTTTTTTGCTGGGGCTGGTGGATGAAGTTCGAAAGTTGATCGCGAGATATCCCAGTGGTAGGTCACTTGATTATTTGCAATCAGGTGGCATTAGCGTCAAATCTTAAGGACCTGGTTGATTGCGCAAAAAGCGATTTGTGCCCTAATGAGACATCATGGGGAGAATTCCACGCATTCGCATTTTTCGAATGTTAATCAACTTTGAATTCGAATTATGTTTAAACTCTTCATATTTCTCGGTGCCGGCCAGGCACGCATCATAAAAAGCTTGTTTACCAATTGCTGTGCTTTCAAGAAAATCATAGTTCTCCGCATCCTGTTGAGTCTCCCAACCGAGAAAAGCATGATGGGGCATAAGGGCAATAATCGGATTCAATCCGATGTTTTCAAGCAGGCTTGCCATAAGTACAGTTAAGTCGATGCAGTTGCCGTGGCATCTCAGTGTTTGTTTTGGAAATAGCACTCGTTGGATTGTTTGAGTAGCATCGTTACCAAAGGCATGTGTCCTGGAAATGTAATTCAACGGCATTTCACATAGCTCCTCGTACAATGCCTTAACTTGTTCTCTTACTCCTTCAATGTTTTCCTGGTAGCCAGTAAAGCGAGTGCCATATGAATGTCTATGAACGGCCTTAGCGACTAGCTCATCTACCCCATGATCACGCGGTCTTACCCAACAGGCAATATATTGCGCCAAGTTTTGGCTTATACCGGTCGGTAATGATACCGTCCACACCATTGTGTCTTTCGCCAACAATCGCACTGGATGAGTTTTCGAAAATTCTCGGATTTGCCCGCGTTCTGTGGCCCGAACTACATCGATCTTGAGGCTGGCCGTACATGTTTCTGGCGGAAGATTCCCCCGTGTAGCAAGCGCAGGCTTATGGTCGATCCGCTCCTGTTTATGCGGCCCAATGGTAATAGTTTCTGTCTCGACGGTTGTGAATCCTTCGATTTGGCATTCTATGATGAGTCTCATGTTGTCTTGAGTGTTGTTTGTAACAAAAGTTGTGGCTATGGGCATACTTAAGACGCCTGCGTTATGTAGGTGGCTGTAAAGGCTTAAAGGTATCGGGCTTTTTCCAATCTTTGTAGATATTGCTAGCGCTTCCCGTTGTTCATAATTTGCATCGAATATTAACCCTACAAGTTTATTGAAACCTTTAGGTTCAGAATCCAGGTTGTTTAACTGCACTGTATCAATTGGGCCACCAGAGGATAATCTGGCATTAACCAATTCCTGGGGCAACACGGAAGAGGTTCGATTCTCGAGACCATAAAATGTCTTAGACTTGACGGGGCTAACAAAAGTGAGCTGACTGTCCTCACTTAAGGCTAAAGTAGCTGTGTTTTCATGGGTGAATCCTTGGAGCCGCAAGCAGACGAATGGAAAAATTATAGGAAGTTTCCATTGCAATTGATTATCGACAAGATTAAATGCGTAATGATGAATCTTAATTTGAAGACTAAACGGTAGGGTCAAAAGCTTAGGGTTAGCCAAACATACATTATGGCGGCCAAAAAATAAAACATACCAGTCACTAGTCTTAAGAGGCGACGCATTCATTCTTGGAAAAGATTCAGGAGCAATCAGGAAAGAAACGGATGGGTCAAGGCGACTTTCAATCACGCGACCTTCATGATTATAAATCACTACTTCATCAGGATAAATACAGTATCCATTTTCGCTAACAATTGAGAAAATTGGGGCAAAAAACGGCTCATCTTCTGCCCCCCGGACAGAGGCGCGGATAAAATCTCGCTTCCATTCTTCCTTGAGATATATTTGATCAAGTATGTGGGGGAAATGCTCAATCAATTGGCCATTAAAAACCAGCTTCAATGTATGAGTGTCAATCGGTGAAATAGAATAAGAACTGAGTAAAAAAGTGATATTGCCGAATACATAAGGAATGTAAATGTCGCTACCCATCTGAACGGTTCTGTCTGTAGCTAAATCAGTACACATCGCATCTGTAAAAATAGTGTCTGGCGAATGCGGTGGTAAAAAATAAGAGCAGCTTGGTATACAAAAATGGGTGGCCCTGTAAGGGCCACAGCATCTTGAACATAGGCTAGTCGACAAGGTGGGGCAAGCTCTCATAGCTTTCCGTGAATTGCATTGTGGGCATTTAGTCAAAACAGCATCCCTTAACAGTCAAGTCCAAACCAACCAACCTAAAGAATTGTACACCAAGTGGTTTGTTGCAAGCTTCGGATTTGAATAGCATTAAAGTATTTCAAATATCATACATAGGCTTTGGTTGATATTATATAGACATGAGCGAGAAAAAAGAGCGAGAAGAGAAAGAAAGAGCCCAAAGAGAGCGAATAGGTGTTCAGTTTTTATACAACTCAACGACGCAGGCATTTGTGGAGAAGATCAGGGCTGAGCATAAAATAAAGCTCTCTTTTGCATATGACTTTCTTGACCAGGAAGTGCCGAAAGAAGCGCCGGAACAACTTATTGATGACATAAGGAAATTTATTGATGAAGAATGGGAGCCAAGCAATGAAGTCGAGAGGCTCTATTTAGACAGGAACGATTCGTATGGCAAGGCAAAAAGCTTCAAGAGAGAGGCTTTGAAATTGGGTTTCTTGCTTATCGTCGTGGGCCTGCTGCCGAAAAAGCTCATCAGCGCTTTTTCGGCAAATGCGCCGGACCCGGTGGCAGACATACAAGAATTTCAGGAGCGCTCGCTTTTGAAATACATCATGACCGGCGAGATCGAGCCATTTGCTCCCGAGATATCTGAATACCTTTTTCGCATTAATTTAAGCGGTGAGCCCTGTGTGGTTCTTTTAGCTAGCGACATAGCAAGCCCTGATATCGCGGCCGCAAAGTTTAGAAAGTTTTTTCTTGAAGCTTTCGGCAAAAAGAAAAGACCGCCACATGACCCTGTAAGGGACAGCCGATGGTACGAAATGCAAAGGGCCGGAATGCCAATTAAAGATATTGCCGATCAATGGATTGAAGAAAATGAAGAAAATTTTCCTGAAGTTGGTACGAATCAATATTTAGAAAAGAAATGGCAGGTAGATGAATATATAGAAGGAAGAATAAAGGAATTTAAGAAAACAATAAAATAAGCACCCCCCTTATCTTACCCCTACCCCAGATAGCCCATGGTGCAAAATTGAAGTCAAGGTAACGCTTGGCTTTTTTATGTGGGCAAATGACATTTTCAAAAAACTTAATTGATCAAACAAAAGAATATTTCCGCAAAAAGTCCGGCGCCAGACTTTCTGACGCTGAGGCTAGCACCTATCTTGAGGAGCTCGGAAGCCTAGGTCTGGTCGTCTTTGATCTGCTTGCGTCTTCTCGGTCATCCAGCCAGCGGTTAGGCGCAGGGCGGGCGCTCGGGGGCTCTGGGGAG
>JAUXSL010000097.1 GCA_030679975.1 Actinomycetota bacterium | reverse complement strand
CGGGATCGAACCGCTGACCTCTTGAATGCCATTCAAGCGCTCTCCCAGCTGAGCTATAGCCCCGTGCGAGCGAAGCGACGCAAAGCCCATTATATTTGCGACTTAGAGCAACGTCAATTTTATTTCCAGTGGCGCATACGTTAAAATCAGCGCTGATGCGACCATACAAACCAAACCTAATCGAGAAGAAATGGCAAGCTAAATGGGCTGCCGACGGCTTATATAGCGTCACCGAGGATCCCGCCATGCCAAAACGGTATGTCTTGGAGATGTTCCCCTATCCCTCCGGCGACCTGCATATGGGGCACGTCCGCAACTATTCCATCGGCGACGTCGTCGCCCGTTACTACACCATGAAGGGCTACAACGTGCTTCATCCGATCGGCTGGGATGCTTTTGGCCTGCCGGCGGAAAACGCGGCGATAAAGAACAATGTCCACCCGAAAGCTTGGACGTACGCTAATATCAGCCGCCAGGAGACGCAGATGAAGCAGCTCGGCTTGAGTTACGATTGGGACCGCAAGGTCGTCACCTGCGACAAGGATTACTATCGGTGGGGCCAATGGCTCTTTTTGAAATTCTATGAAAAAGGGCTCGTCTACCGGGCGGAATCAAGCGTCAATTGGTGTCCTTCATGCCGGACGGTCTTAGCCAACGAGCAAGTCCTGGGAGAAGGCAAATGCTGGCGTTGCGGCTCAGGTGTCGAACAGCGCCAATTAGCGCAGTGGTTTTTCAAAATAACCGACTACGCTCAGCAGCTCCTTGACGACCTCGAGCTACTGTCGGGCTGGCCCGAGCGGGTCAAGACGATGCAGCGGAATTGGATAGGGAAGAGCCGCGGCGCCGAGGTGGAATTTACTTTAGCTAAAACTGGGGAGCCGCTGACTGTCTTCACGACCCGGCCGGATACGCTCTTCGGCGCCACCTTTTTCCTCTTGGCCCCGGAACATCCGCTGGTCGATAAATTGTTCGCCGGGACTGAGTTCGAGGCGCCCGTCAAGCGGGTCCGGAGCCTGGTGGCATCTCGGACCATGGTCGAGCGCGCCTCGGGAGAAGTGGAAAAAGAAGGCGCCTTTACCGGCAAATACGCCGTCAATCCCGTCAACGGAGAATCTATCCCCATCTGGGTGGCCGACTATATCTTAATGGGCTACGGAACTGGGGCGGTCATGGCGGTGCCCGCTCACGATCAACGCGATTTTGAATTCGCCCGCAAATACGATATTCCGATACGGCCCGTCATTGTGCCCGTTGGGCAAGAGCCGGCCGGCGCCAAAATGACCGAAGCGTATTCGGGCCCGGGCAGGATGACTGAATCCGCGCAATTCACCGGCCTGGACAGCGCCGAAGGTCTTGCGAAAATTGTCGCCTGGCTTGAGGAGCGGGGGAAAGGCCGGCACGCCGTCAATTTTCGCCTGCGCGATTGGCTTATATCCCGTCAACGGTATTGGGGCAACCCAATCCCAATAGTCTATTGCGAGAGCTGCGGCATAGTCCCGCTGCCGGAATCAGAGTTGCCTGTCGTCCTGTCCGACGATGTCGATTTAACCGCCGAAGGCGGATCGCTTCCCAGCCACGCGGAGTTTGTCAACACGACCTGCCCGGCGTGCGGCGGCGCGGCCAGGCGGGAAACCGACACCATGGATACCTTTACCTGCTCGTCTTGGTATTTCGCCCGCTATTGCAGCCCGCACGACGATAGCCTGCCGATAAGTCCGCAAGCGGGCAAGTATTGGCTGCCGGTCGATCAATATATCGGCGGGATAGAGCATGCCATTCTGCATCTCTTGTACGCGCGGTTTTTCACTAAAGTCATGCGCGACATCGGCCTGCTCGCCTGCGATGAGCCCTTTTCCAACCTGCTCACGCAGGGGATGGTCAAGCTGGGCGGGACGGCCATGTCTAAATCGCGCGGCAACGTCATCTCGCCCGACGAGATAATCAATAAATACGGGGCCGATACGGCCCGCATGTTCATATTGTTTGCCGCCCCGCCGGAGAAAGACCTGGAGTGGAGCCATGAAAGCGTCGAGGGGATTTACCGCTTCTTAAACCGCGTCTGGCGCCTCACAGAGATGTTGCCGGGCGTCGTGACGGGAAAGGGCGAAGCGACCGCCACCGAGCGCGATCTGCTCCAGGCGCTCCATGCTTCGATCAAGAAAGTGACCGTAGACATCGACAGGTTCAATTTTAACACCGCCATCAGCGCGATAATGGAACTTGTCAACGCCGCGTATCGATACGTCGATGAAGTGGCGCCGGATAGGCGCGACGGAGCGCTCTTAAAGGAGGTCGCCGCCGATCTGGCTCTATTGCTGGCCCCTTTTGCCCCGCACATGGCCGAAGAGCTTTGGGCTTTGATGGGCAAGCCCTATAGCATCCATAGGCAGCCTTGGCCGGCATACGATGGGAAATTGGCGGCGGCCGAAGAAATCACGCTGATCGTTCAGGTGAACGGCAGGGTAAGAGACAAACTGACGGTGGGCCGGGGCTTGTCTGAAGAAGAACTAAAAGAAATGGCGTTGGGCTCTGCCAACGTTATCAAACATATCGGCGACAAGCCGATCGCGAAGATAGTCATTGTCCCCGACAAACTCGTCAATATCGTCGTCGGGCGTTAGTAAAAGGCCGATGGTCGACGAGCGCAAAATATTCGGGGGCTCGGGCGAAAAGCTGGCCGCCGCCCATCTGAAGAAAAATGGTTACGAGATAGTCGCGCTGAATTGGCGCTGCCGGCTTGGGGAAATAGATCTGATCGCTAAGACCGGCGGGGTCTTGGTTGTTTGCGAAGTCAAATCCAGACGCGGCTCGCGCTTTGGAAGTCCGCTCGAAGCCATAACCGCAGGCAAACAAGCCAGGTTGCGACGACTGGGCGAGTATTATTGGAGTTTCAATACCGACAGAAGCTTAACCGTCCGATTTGACGCGATATCGATTCTGCAAAGCGGAGAAAAAATCGAGATCGACCACATTGAAAACGCCTTCTAGATCTACCCTAATAACCGACGCTTATAGTACGCACTGGTTGTTTGGATAACCGCTCGCCTATATAATAAGCCGAAGGCAAAGCGAAAGGGCAGGTCCGGCAGATGTTGGAAGTGGTTAAAAGCGGAGCGGTAGTCGGTCTTGACGCCGTTGAAGTCACAATTGAAGTCGATGTGGCCAGGGGGATGCCGGGCTTCACCATCGTCGGTCTGCCCGACGCGGCCGTCCAGGAATCGAGAGAAAGAGTTCGCGCCGCCGTTTTGAACAGCGAATATGAATTCCAACCAAGCCGCCTGACCGTTAACTTAGCCCCCGCCGACCTCAGAAAGGCTGGGCCGGCATACGACCTGCCGATCGCCATAGGCTTCCTGTCGGCGTCCGGACAGATTAATCGTCAATCGGCGGTGAGCTACTATTGGCTTGTCGGGGAGCTCTCATTGACAGGCGAAGTGAAGCCTGTCAACGGCGTTCTGTCCATTGCCGCCGCCGCCCACAGCGCGGGCAGCTCCGGAATAATCGTGCCGGCGGAAAATGCCGCCGAGGCGGCGATCGTCACCGGCATCGATGTCATACCTGTCTCTTCTCTGGCGCAGGCAGCCCGTTTTTTAAGCGATGATATCGTCATTGAACCGGCCGTAAGCGGCAACAGATCGACGGAGCGGGGAGCCGAACAAGTCGACTTCGCGGAAATAAGAGGCCAGCTCGAAGCCCGTCGGGCTCTGGAAATAGCGGCGGCGGGCGGGCACAATGTCTTAATGGTCGGTCCGCCGGGGTCGGGCAAGAGCATGTTGGCCAGGCGCCTGCCGACGATCATGCCGCCTCTCTCCGCGGACGAAGCCATCGAAGTGACAAAAATATATAGTCTCGGAGGGCAGGCTAAACACGGTCGGGGCTTAATATGGACCAGGCCGTATCGAGCTCCTCACCACACTATCTCGGCTGCCGGTTTAGCGGGTGGCGGTAAGCAGCCGCGACCCGGTGAGATAACTCTAAGCCACCGAGGCGTCTTGTTCCTGGATGAGATGGCTGAATTCTCGCAAAGCGTCCTTCAAGTCTTGCGGCAACCGATCGAATCGAAAATCGTCACCATCAGTCGGGCGAACGGCAGGGTCACATATCCCGCGGACTTCATGCTTGTCGGAGCGATGAATCCGTGTCCTTGCGGTTACCTTGGCGACCGGCAAAGGGAATGCGCCTGCACCGTCGGGCGCATCCGTTCGTACAGATCGAAGCTGTCGGGACCGCTGTTGGACCGGATCGACATCCACATCGAAGTCCCGCGTCTTAGCCAAGCCGAGCTGATGGGGACGTCCACGGGCGAAACCTCGGCCGCCATAAAAGATCGGGTTATCAAGGCCCGGGCCGCCCAAGCCGCCCGGTTCGGGTCTAAGACCGTTCTCAACGGCTGTATGTCGGCCAAACAAGTCAGGCAATCTTGCAGTCTCTCGGAATCGATCGTCAGTTGGCTGGCGCGGATAGTCGAACGCATGGCGCTGAGCGCCCGGGGGTACGACCGGGTTTTAAAAGTCGCCCGGACCATAGCGGATATCGCCGGTCACGAAAGTGTCGAGCTGGTCGATGTCGCTGAAGCCATCCAATACCGCTCGGCGGACAGACAAAGAGCTTACTGATATCGTGGAAGCGAGGTTGGCATATTTAGGTATAGGTCTTAGGCCGGAATTATGGCGACACTGTCGCCATGTAGATAACGAAGGGGCCGTGTCGCTCTATACGCGGCCCCTTTGGGGTGTCGCGGCCACTCTGGGTGTCGATCGCGCCACGGCCGGGACCATCCGGAAAACACTGACAGCCGTCGATCTCAAGGCCGAGTGCGAGCGGCTGCGACAGCTCGAAACCACCTTTCTGACGCCGGCTGACCCTGCATACCCGGCCGCACTGCGGGCGATCTACGATCCGCCGGCGGCCGTCTTTATCAAAGGCGCTCTCGACTGCTCGGGTCCGGTTGTAGCTATCGTGGGAGCCAGAAGATGTACGGCGTATGGAAAAGCGGTGGCTGAAGAGATGGCAATGGATCTGGCGAAAGCCGGTATCACGGTCGTCAGCGGCATGGCCAGGGGAATAGACAGCGCCGCCCACATCGGCGCCTTGCGAGCGGGTCGGACTATCGCTGTATTAGGCAGTGGGCTGGACATACTTTATCCACCCGAAAACCGCGTCCTTGCCGCTCGGATAATAGAAAGTGGCGCGCTCATTTCAGAATTCCCTCCGGGCACGCCCCCGCGCCCGCTTAATTTCCCGGCCCGAAATCGTATCATCAGCGGGCTGGCCGCCGCGGTTGTCGTGGTTGAGGCATCTAAAAGAAGCGGCGCCTTGATAACCGCCGATTTCGCTCTGGAGCAAGGCAAAGAAGTCCTGGTCGTACCCGGCAGCGTCCGCAGCCCCGTCAGCGCCGGTTGCCACGAGCTTTTAAAACAAGGCGCCGGTTTGGCCGCATCGGCGGAAGATATATTGGAAGCGATCGGCCTTGAGATGCCGGCTCAAAAGGCGAGCATCGCCAATAACCCCGCTGTCGAAACGGCGATACTCGGCTTGGTGGATTATTCGGAGACGCATGTGGACGATATATTGGTCCGCGCCGGGAGACCGGCCCACGAAGTCCTCGGCGATTTATCGCTTTTAGAAGTAAACGGACTGATAAGCCGGCAAGCCGGTGGTTGGTACACAAGATTAAAATGACCCTGAGCGCTTGCCCTGCGGGGATTCTTCCGCTATCCTGGCTTCAACACAAATAGTGGAGTATCTAAATGGATGCAGCAACAGACATAGCACAAGATCCCACTGCCGGCGCCTACGATACATTTCTCGTGTACCTTAGCGCCGAGCGCAATCTGTCCCCGAATACTGTCAGAGCTTATGCCGCTGATTTAGCGAAATTCTTGACTTACCTGGAACGCGCGGAGATCTCATTGAGCGCGGTCGATCATAAAACCCTCAGAAGGTATATGGCCTGGCGGCAAAACTTTGGGTTAAGCCGGAGCACTATGGCCAGGAACATGGCGTCTATCAGGGCGTTCTTTAAATATCTCCACCAACACATCGGCATGATACAGGTCAACCCGGCAAAGCTCATATCATCTCAAAAAATAAACCGGTCGCTGCCGAAGATAATCAAAGCCGCCGACATGGCTGCCTTGATGAGCCTGCCGGATGAGAAGAAAGCCCTCGGCCAAAGAGACCATGCGATACTTGAAGTCTTGTATGGGGCCGGCATCAGGGTGGGCGAGCTGGTCGCTCTTGATCTGGCCGATATCGACTGGCGGGACGGCGAGATAAAGGTCTTTGGTAAAGGGTCGAAAGAACGCGTGGCGCCTTTAAACGATAAAGCGCTGGCGGGCTTGCGCGATTATATAAACAAGGGCCGGCTTGAGCTACAAAAACGAGGGGCGCCTCAATCTCCGGCCGTCTTTTTAAACAGATTCGGCGGCAGGCTGAGTACCGGCGCCGTCAGGCGGTTGGTTCGCGGCTATACTAGGAAATATACTGAGGTACAAGGGATAACGCCCCATACTTTCAGACATACTTTTGCGACTCATCTTCTCGAAGGCGGGGCGGGTTTGCGGGCGGTCCAGGAGCTGCTTGGTCACGTTGATTTGTCAACAACCCAAGTATATACTCATTTAAGCAAGTCCCGGCTTCATCAAATCTACAAGCAAGCGCACCCAAGGGCTTGAAATCTACGGGGTCGTTCGTGAAAGATCTTAAACAGACAGAACTTGAGCGACTTTGGCTGGAACTGAAGAGTGAACAAAGTCAGGATGCTCGAGACAAGCTTATACTTCATTTCAGCCCACTGGTTAAATATGTGGCCGGCCGCATATCGGCGAACCTTCCCCAAAATGTAGAATCAGCCGATCTAGTCAGCTACGGCATCTTCGGACTCATCGACGCTATCGAGAAATTCGACCTATCGCGCGAAATAAAATTTGAGACCTACGCTATGTCCAGGATAAAAGGCGCGATCATTGACGAGTTGCGAGCGCTGGACTGGGTGCCCCGCTCTGTGCGCCATCGATCAAAAGAACTTGAAAATGCCTACATAGTATTGGAGAACAGGTTCAAACGGGTGCCTACCGACGAAGAGGTCGCCGAAGAGCTGAGTATCTCGATTAAGGACCTCCATAATCTATTGACCCAATTAAGTTACACCTCAGTGGTCGCTCTGGAAGAGCTTTGGGCGGTTGGCAGCGACAAAGAAGACAAGGTCAGTTTAATAGATACTATTGAAGACCATAACAGCTCCGATCCGTCCGACATCTTTGAGTTGTCCGAAATGAAAGAAATACTGGCTGACGCTATCGACCGTTTGCCGGAAAGGGAGAAGATAGTCATCGCCCTTTATTATTATGAAAGTCTGACACTTCGAGAGATCGGCGAAGTCTTAAGCGTTACGGAGTCCAGGGTTTCGCAGCTTCACACAAAGGCCGTGATCCGGCTAAAAGCCAAGTTGCGCCAGGCGAAGACGTATGCCGGCGCCGATTGAAAAAAGTTCGCCGCTAGAAATTCACTGTTTGCTTATGTAAAAACCGCTATGCTAAACTAACGCATTAATTACACACGCTCACGGACTTGTCTTTGGGGGTGCCTTAAGAAGTCTGACTTCCAAGGTCCAAAGTAGGGAAGAAGTGAGCGGAGGAAAAAAACCAAAAGAGAGAGGAGGTGCGGATATGGCTGTTGTTTCAATGAAACATTTACTGGAAGCCGGTGTTCACTTCGGCCATCAGACGAGAAGATGGAATCCGAAGATGAAGCCGTATATCTTCACCGAGCGCAACGGAATCTACATTCTCGACCTGCAACAGACTCTGGGTCTGCTTGAAACCGCCTATGGGTTTGTCTCTGAGCTGGTGGCCAAGGGCGGCACGGTCCTTTTTGTCGGGACTAAGAAACAAGCTCAAGAATCGTTAGTGGAAGAAGCGACGAGAGCGCAGATGCCCTATATCAATCATAGATGGCTCGGTGGGATGCTGACTAACTTCGCGACCATAAAGAAGAGGATAAGCCGGCTTCGAGAGCTGGAAGAGATGGAAACAGACGAGAAGTTTGAACATCTTCCGAAAAAAGAGATCCTCAAGATCAAGGCGGAGCGCGAGAAACTGAGGCGAAACCTCGGGGGCATATTGAATCTAAATCGTTTGCCCGACGCGATATTTGTGGTCGATCCGAAAAAAGAGAAGATAGCGATTGCCGAAGCTCGTCGTTTGGAGATACCGATCATCGCGATTGTCGACACTAATTGCGATCCCGATGAGATCGATTATGTTATTCCGGGCAACGATGACGCGATCAGGGCGATCGGTTTGATCACTCGCGTTATGGCCGATGCGGCCCTGGCGGGCATGGAGAGTCGTGCACAACCGGAAGAACTGGAAGCGTCTCAAGCGTAAAAACCGGAGGTTTATATGACGATAACACCAGCGCTGGTCAAAGAGCTGCGGGACAAAACCGGTTGCGGCATGATGGACTGTAAGCGCGCTCTTGAAGAAACAAAAGGCGACGTTAAAGTCGCTGTCGATCTACTCAGAAAGAAAGGGCTGGCCGACTTAGCCAAAAGAGCCAGTCGAGCGGCTAACGAGGGGATAGTAGACGCCTATATACACGGTGGCGGCCGGATAGCCGTCCTGGTCGAGGTCAACTGCGAGACTGATTTTGTCGCTCGAAATGAGGATTTCCGCCAGTTCACACATGATGTGGCGATGCAGATCGCGGCGACCAGCCCGATGTTTGTCTCCCGGGATGACGTGCCCGATGAGTTGAAAGAAGCCGAGCGGGATATTTATCGCGCTCAAGGCCTTCAGGAAGGTAAACCCGAGAACATTATCGACAAGATAATCGACGGGCGGATGGAAAAGTTTTACCAGACAGTCTGCCTGCTCGAGCAGACTTTTGTTAAGAATCCCGACATCACTATCCAGGACCAACTAGGCGTTCTGGTCAGCAGGATCGGCGAGAACGTCTCCATCAAGCGATTTATCCGATATCAACTTGGCGAAGAGCTCTAACGTTGACGGAATACAAATACAAAAGAGTCTTGCTTAAATTAAGCGGGGAAGCGCTTTCCGCCGGGACCGGATATAGTATCGACCCGGCTATCGTTCAATCGATAGCCGGACAGGTATACGAGTTAAGTCAAGACGGCGTGGAAGTCGCGATAGTCGTCGGCGGGGGCAACATTTTTCGAGGTCTGGCCGCCAGCGCGCGCGGCATGGACAGATCGACAGCCGACTATATCGGTATGCTGGCTACGGTGATGAACTCGCTGGCGCTTCAGGACGCCCTGGAAAAACAGGGCGTCCACACTCGGGTCCAGTCGGCCATAAACATGCAGGCGGTCGCGGAGCCGTATATCAAAAGACGGGCTGTCAGGCATTTGGAAAAAGGCCGGGTGGTGATTTTCGCCGCCGGGACGGGCAATCCCTACTTTAGCACCGATACCGCCGCGACCCTGCGCGCCCTTGAGATCGGGGCTGAAGCTATTTTAAAGGCGACTAAGGTCGACGGCGTCTACGATGCGGACCCGATGGTCGATCCTAACGCGAAAAAGTTTCTGCGGCTGACCTACATCGACGCCTTGAACAAAGGCCTGAAGGTCATGGATTCCACAGCCGTCTCATTGGCGATGGAAAATGAGCTGCCGATCATCGTATTCGATCTTAACGCGATTCAGAGCATCAAAAGAGTCGTCATGGGCGAGCCGATCGGGACCATTATGGAAGGGGGACGCGGCAATTGACGGGCGAAATAATTAAAGGGGCGGATGCCCGAATGCAAAAAGCCGTGGCGGCGGCCGGGCATGAGTTGGCTTCCGTTCGGACGGGTCGAGCCTCTACCGGTCTGCTTGAAAGGATAAGCGTCGATTATTACGGCACCAAGACCCCCCTTAATCAAGTGGCGACGATAAACGTCCCCGAGGCGCAACTGTTAGTCATCCAACCCTGGGACAAATCGAGCATCGGCGCCATCGAGAAAGCTATTCTCCAGTCCGAGCTGGGTCTGACCCCGGGAAATGACGGCAACGTTATCAGAGTGCCTTTCCCGGCCTTGAACGAAGAGCGTCGCCGTGACCTGGTTAAAATGGTCAAGAAGTTGGCTGAAGACGGCCGGGTGGCCGTCAGGAACATCAGGCGGGACGCCAACGAACACGTCAAGACCGAAGAAAAGGCCCACGAGATCTCCGAGGACGACTCAAAATGGGCTCACGACGAGATACAAAAAATAACCGACAAACATATCTCCGAGATCGACAATTTGCTTGCAACTAAAGAAAAAGAGATCATGGAGGTGTGATCTCGCTCCTCTCTAAACTAAAAGATTGGCTCAAGCCTCCCCGTTATCGCATCGAAGACATCGACCCCGACTCTGTCCCTAAGCATGTCGCCATAATAATGGACGGTAACGGCCGCTGGGCGCAACGCCGGGGTCTCCCGAGAATCGCCGGCCACCGGGCCGGGGCCAAAGCCATTCGCGAAGTCGTCGAGCTGGCGCCGCGTCTCGGCATTGAATACATCACTTTGTTTACGTTTTCCGCTGAAAACTGGCGCCGGCCAAAAGATGAAGTGACCGGCCTGATGAAACTCTTTAAAGAGATGCTCGAAAATGAACTAGACCAGCTGCACAAGAATAATGTCAGGCTTATGACGATCGGCGCGATAAATGAAATCGACCTTACCACTAGGGAAGCGTTTGTCGCAGCGGTCGAAACGACCGAGCATAACACCGGCCTGAAATTGGTGGTCGCTTTAAATTACAGCGGCCGCGTCGACATTCTTTCAGCGGTGGATAAAATCGTCGCGGCCGCGGCGGCCGGGGCCGCGCAAAAAAAACTGCAAGAGAGAGACTTATCGGCCGCCTTAGGGACCGCCGGCATTCCCGACCCGGAGCTTATCATCAGGACCAGCGGTGAGCTTCGTTTAAGCAATTTTCTCATCTGGGAGAGCGCCTATTCCGAGTTTTGGGTGACGGACACACTCTGGCCCGACTTCAACCGGCGGCATCTGATAAATGCCGTCTATGATTACCAGCATAGAGAGCGACGCTTTGGCGGCATCTAAAGAGGGCCTGGGAAATCTGGCCAGACGGGCGCTGACAGCCGCGATCGGCATACCCCTGATCGTCGCTGTTGTTATGGCGGGCAAGATCGCGTTTGCGGTGGCCTTGATCGCGGCCGCGATCATTGGAATAAATGAGTCTTTGAGGCTCGCAGGCAAAATCAGCCCGGCGCCTGTCTTCAGACTTACGTCCATCGCATACGTAGCGTTGCCGATGTTTTTCCTGGGCCTACTTTACCTGCTCGATTCCGGCCCGATATGGGTTATCTTTACCTTTGTCGCCACCTGGCTCGCGGACACCTCGGCCTATACTGTCGGCCGGCTGGTAGGCCGACGACCGCTGGCGCCGACGATCAGCCCCAATAAGACGATCGAGGGAGCGGTCGGCGGTCTGACTGTCACGTCCCTGGTCTTTGCGGCCTTGACTTTTCTGCCTGTCTTATCCCTGCCACAGCGTATCCTCTTCGGGCTGACGCTGGCCGTAGCGGCAACCGCCGGCGACCTCTTCGAGTCGGTGTTTAAGCGTCGCGCCGGCGTCAAGGACAGTGGTACCATATTGCCGGGGCACGGCGGTTTCCTGGATAGAATAGATTCGTTGCTATTCACGGCCCCCATAAGTTATCTTCTTTTGAGATTATGGATATAGCGAGGTCACATCATTAAGAATATTGTTATCTTAGGCTCAACGGGGTCGATCGGCCGCCAGGCCGGCGAGGTCGTGTTGGAGCATCCGGATGAATTTAATGTCGTCGGGTTGGCGGCCGGAAGTAACGTGAAGGCCATTATCGCCCAAGCGGAGCAGCTCTCGCCGGCCTTCATCTGTTTGGTGGATCAAGACGCCGCGTCCGAGTTGAAGGCGGCTTATAGCGGACCGGCTAAGATCCTCGCCGGCAACGATGGATTGTCTCAGCTATGCGCGATGGACGAAGCGGACCTGGTCCTTAACGCCATCGTCGGCTCAGCCGGCTTGTCGGCGACGCTCGCGGCCTTGGAAAACCACAAGACTCTGGCCCTGGCAAACAAAGAATCTCTCGTCGCGGCGGGGCCGTTGGTAAGCGCGGCGGTTAAAAAGTCATGCGGGCGGCTCTTGCCCGTCGATTCCGAACATAACGCTCTTTTCCAATGCTTAACAGGTGAAGCAACAGACGAAGTCTCAAAGCTGATATTGACCGCCTCCGGCGGTCCTTTTTGGGGGAAACCCGAAAACGAGTTGAGTCAAGTGACACCGGCCGAAGCTCTGAACCATCCACGGTGGCGCATGGGCCCGCGCGTCACCATCGATTCAGCTACTTTAATGAATAAGGGTTTTGAAGTCATTGAAGCGCATTGGCTTTTCGACCTGGCCTTTGAGCGCATAGAGGTCATTATCCATCCACAATCGATCGTTCATTCATTGGTTGAATTTATTGACGGCTCAGTCAAGGCGCATCTGGGGCCGACGGATATGAGGCTGCCGATACTCTACAGTTTCTCCTGGCCTAAGAGACTTTCCTCGAGCCTGGCGCCGCTCGACTTAGCGCAAATCGGCAGATTGGAATTCTTTCCGGCGGATCCCGCAAAAGCCCGGTGCCTTGGCCTCGCTTATGAGGCGGCGCGACTGGGCCGCTCCTACCCGACCGTCCTGAACGGCGCCGACGAGGTGGCGGTCGACAATTTTTTGCGGGAGCGGATAGGCTTTAACGAAATTGGAAATATTATCGATACTGTTTTAGAGAGACACGAGGTTGTCGACATTTCTTCGCTCTCGGATTTCGAATCGGTCGATGCCTGGGCGAAAAGCGAGGCGGAGGCGGTCATTTCGCGCCGAGGGAAGTAGGGGAGCTGTTTTATGGCTGGTTTAGGCATATTTATCTCGATTTTAGGCTTAGGGCTATTGATTTTTGTCCATGAAGCCGGCCATTTTCTGGCCGGCAAAGCGCTTAAATTAAAAGTTACCGAATTCTTCATCGGCTTGCCTATCGGGAAGCCCCTCATAAAATTCACCCGGGGAGAGACGACTTACGGGATCAAGCCTGTTCTGTTCGGGGGCTATGTCAAGTTCCCGGAATTCTTAAGTCTGTCTGAAGCCGAGGTGGAAACGGTCGAGCCGGGAAGCCCGGCGGAGGCGGCCGGCCTGAAAAAAGGCGACCTTATAACCAAGATAAACGACAAGGACGCAAAGCACTGGTTGGACGTTTTCAACCTCCTCAAGGCAATGCCCAATGAAAAGCTTAAAGTAGGGATCGTACGTCAAGAACAGGAGCAGGAGCTGGATGTATCGATGGGCGAACGAGACGGCCATGGCTGGTTTGGGGCGGGGCCGGCGGCCACTGACGACCTCACTATCGAAGAGTTGCCCAGGACCATGGAAGGCCTCAAGACCTGGCGCAAAGGCCTGATCATCGCTGCCGGCCCGGTCATGAATATTATTTTAGCCGCTGTTTTGATAACCGGCGCTTTGCTGGTCGGTTTTCAGGAACCAACCACAACTATCGGTCAAGTTATCAAAGGGGGACCCGCCGCCGTGATCGGAATAAAGGCCGGGGACAAAATAATCAGTATCAACGGGCGCCCGATAACAAAATGGCAGAATGTCACTTCGGTTATTCGCCACAATGCGGGGCGCGAGATCGCCATCCGCGTCGCGCGCGACGGCCGGCTCCTGTTTTTTAAGCCGCAATTGAGAGCCAGATCCACTCAAGGATTATTGGGGATCGCCACGAAGCTGGTCCGCCAACCAAGGGGCCCGGTGCAGGCGGTCAAGGAAGGGACTTTCTTTATTTACCAGGCAAGCCGTACCATCCTCGGCTTCATGACTAAACTAGTCACGCATCCGAAGGCGGTCGTCGGCCAACTGCGCAGCCCTATCGGCGTCGTGCAGGAGACCGCGCCGATTGCCCAAAGAGACCTCCTTGAGTACATCATAACGCTCGCCGGCATCAGCGTCGCTATAGGCATCTTCAACTTTCTGCCGCTGCCGCCGCTCGACGGGGGCAGGATATTTATTTCCGCTGTCGAATTCATAATGAGGCGCCCGATGGCGAAAGAGTCGCTGGCCTTTATTAATGTGGCCGGCTTGAGTCTGCTGCTGGTGCTGATGACCTATGTTATTACTGCCGACATATTCAGATTGGCGGCGCCGGGCGGCGGATAGCACAGCTACGCCGTGCCGAGAACCGAAAGCAGAAAACCGAATAATTTCTCGGCACTATCATGCCGAAAAATGACTTGCTTTTTTCGCTTTCCTTGTGTACGTTGTGCATATGGCCGATATTCGGTTTGAGTGGAATGAAGCAAAGAGCACGGAGAACAAACGCAAGCACGGTGTCTCTTTTGAAGAGGCACAGACCGTTTTCCTTGATGAGAGTGCCATCCGATTCTTCGACCCAGATCACTCAGCCGACGAGGACCGTTTTTTAATGCTGGGCATCAGCTTTCAATTGCGGGTCCTTGTTGTGTGCCATTGTTTTCGAGCGGGCAACGCCAAAATCCGAATCATTTCCGCTCGGAAAGCAGATCGGAAGGAAGAAACAACTTATTGGAACTGGAGATGACAAGATGAGGAAACATTACGATTTTGACAAGATGGAGGGCCAGCGGAATCCCTATGCAAAGGAGCTTAAGCAGCGCATTACTATTCGCCTAGACAAGGCATCGATCACCTATTTTAAGACACTTGCTGACGAGCTTGGAATGCCCTACCAAAATCTGATCAATCTATACTTGAGAGATTGTGCTCTGCACCGCAAAAAGCTGAAGCTCGATTGGGCATCATGAAAAGTCCGGACCGGCACAACAAAACGTTCCAGCGGATCGCTACCTCGACCGTTCGCTGGTAGCGACCGCTGGTCTAAGGGGCGTTAGGTGCCTAAGATCGAATAAAAATGATGGTGATTAAGAATGAGCAATGAAGCCGAATATTCATACTTCGTGAAGAGACTAAGAGATGAAATTGAAAATGGCCAAAGTCGACGTCATGATTTCTGCGTAAAAAAACTCGCCTTCACAACAGGCTTGCTTGGTATAGGCTCTTTAGGTGTTCCTTTCAAGGCGGACCACATTGACTTGACCTCCTTGCTCTGGTTGGTGCCCGTGGTTTCATTGGCCTTTGATTTGTATATTGTTAGTGAGGATTATGGAGTCAAGCGGGCGGGCGCATTCCTTGGAAAACTAAATTCTGGCGCTGCGGAGTCTGAGCGTATTTGGGAATCAGAATTCGTACATGAAAAAAATAATAAGTTTGCGCCATTTGCGTTCTTTATTGTTTCAATTGTTCTTTGGGGCGGTGCTGCTATGCTTTTATTGCAGTCTCATGTCAGATATTTTTTTATCATCATTTGGTCGATTGTTATCTTTCTTACAGAAATCGGTCTTTTGGTCTATAGCTTGCAATTGAGAAGTAATCTTAAAGAGTAGATTGCGTAACGATTGCGCGATTAACTGTGATCACATGCAGACGGTTTCAAAATCAAGGATCGGATCGTTGATCACCACTTTGTCCGATGAGAAGCTGGGTGAAATCAGTAGCGCGGTCTGTTTCGCATTGAATCTATGCCTTTAAAATAGAGAAACGCGGAACGCCGACGGGCAGATATCGTTCAATACACAAATATCGCACTTAGGCTTGCGCGCCACGCAGACCGCCCGCCCATGATAGATCAGGACGCTCGAAAAACGGTACCAATCGGAACGCGGCACTATCGCCATCATTTCGGATTCTATCTTTTCCGGGTCCGCCGACTTTGTCAGCCCGAGCCGATTAGTTAACCGCTTGACGTGCGTATCGACCGGTATCCCGGCAATAACCCCATAGGCTTCGGCCAAGATAATATTCGCGGATTTCCTGGCTACTCCCGGCAGACGAAGCAACTCCGGCATCGTTTTAGGCACCTGACCGGCATATTCCGCCACTATCATCCCGGCCGCGCCAATGATGTTCTTAGTTTTGTTCCTGAAGAAACCGGTCGGTCTTACGTCTTGCTCAAGCTGCCCCGATTCCGCGCCGGCGAAATCGGCCACGGAGCGATATTTCTTAAACAAGTCAGCGGTGACCTGGTTGACGCGCTCGTCGGTGCATTGAGCGGAAAGGACCACCGCCACCAGCAGCTCCCAAGGCGACGACCACCGCAGCGCTGTTCGCGCACCCGGATAAAGCTTGTCGAGCCGCTCGATTATAAGTGCCGGGCGCTTCATCTTTTTTTCAGCCACTCGCCAAGCCGCCGGCAGCCTTCTTTTATGTTGTCCAGGGAAGTCGCATAGGAAAATCTAAGATGGCCCTCGGCGCCGGGGCCGAAGTCTATGCCCGGGGTTACGGCTACCTTGGCTTTCTCCAATATTTCCAGGGCCAGCGCATAAGAATCCGGGCTTAGGTGTTCGGCGTTGACCAGGACGTAAAAAGCCCCGGTCGGGTCGGCGGCGATGCCGAAACCGAGTTCTTTGAGGGCCGGCACCAGCCAGAGACGACGTTCATTGTAGATGGCGACCATCTTGTCGATATCCGGTCCCGCCTCGTTCAGGGCGGCGACCGCCGCTATCTGCGATACCGTCGGCGCGGAAATAAACAGATTT
>JAUXSL010000090.1 GCA_030679975.1 Actinomycetota bacterium | reverse complement strand
ATCCCGCAGCTCTGACAAGTCAGCGGGTCCATGTAAGCCTTATCGCCGATCATCTCCGGTACGCTATACGGGCAGACCCGCACACAGGTCAGGCAAGCGGCGCACTTTAGTTCGTCGACGACAGCCCCCGCCGTGCAGGTGAGACAGCGTTGCGCTTCACGTAGCGCGTCTTCTTCACTGAAACCCAGTTCGACCTCGGCGAAGCTCTTCAGCCTTTTGTCATCTTCCAGCCTGGGCATCCGCCGGCGCGGCGTCTTCCACATAACGCCGGAAATCGACGTCGGCAACTCGCCGACAGGCGTTAGGTCTTGTTGATAAGCCGGTTCCCGCTCCTCCAGATAGGCGGCGATCGCTTCCGCGGCCCGGTGGCCGTTGGCGATGGCGCCGATCGCGGCGCCGGGACCGGAAACGACTTCGCCGGCGGCGAATACTTCCGGATGACTGGTGCGCATGGTGGCCCGATCGAACTCGATCTGACCCCGGTCCGTCAGCTTGACCCCCGCGCGCTTAAGAAAGTTCAAATCGCTGCCCTGGCCGATCGCCAGGATTATGGTATCGGCGCTCATGATGTTGCGCTTGGATTCATCGAAGCGCGGGTTAAACCGGCGCTCATCGTCAAAGACGCAAGTGCACTCTTTAAATTCCAATCCGGTGACCTGAGCATGTTCGCCGACTATCTTATCCGGCCCCCAGGAACAGTGTATTTCCACTCCCTCGGCCATGGCGTCTTCAATTTCCCAGTCATGCGCCGGCATCTCGTCGCGGGCTTCGAGGCAGACCATCTTGACCGTCTTATCGCCCAAACGGCGGATGCTTCGCGCCACATCGACAGCCACGTTGCCGCCCCCGATGACGATCACGTCATCGCCCAAGTCGACCGGCTGCCTTTCGTTTATCGCCTCGAGCACCGGCACAGCCAGGTGGACCCCGCGCAGATCGACCCCGGGAAGCGGGACCGACCGGCTGACAGCCAAGCCGGCGGCGATCAAAACGGCGTCATGTTCGTTGATCAGTTCCTGAAAGTCGATCTCATGGCCGATGTCGACGGCGCATTCGAGCTTGATGCCGACAGCCAGGATGTTGTCGATATCGCTCTGCAGCACCTCCGGCGGCAGCCGGTAATCCAAAATGCCATAGCGCAGCATGCCGCCCGGCAGCGGATGTTTTTCGTAGATGGTCACGCCGTAGCCCTGACGGGCCAGGTCATGAGCGGCCGTCAACCCGGATGGACCTGAGCCGATCACCGCGATGCTTTTATTTTTTGTTTTCGGGACCGGTTTGACTTTGATCTTGCCGTCGGAATAACCGAGTTTATCGGTTACAAATCTCTTTAAGTGACAGATAGCTATGGGTTCTTCAACCGATCCGCGCCGGCAGGCCTGTTCGCACGGATGGGCGCATATCCGGCCGATGACCGAAGGAAGCGGATTTGTCGCCATAATGACATCAAGAGCTTCTTCATAGCGCTCCCGGGCGATGAGCGCCACATAACGCCGGGCGTCGGTCTGTACAGGGCAAGCCGCCTGACACGGCGGCGCCGGCCAGTTGGTAACTTTTTTGCCAAGAGCCGAACTATCAGCGTTCATGGTCTCCATTCTTCCCATCGAACTCGAATTGTAGCAAAAGTCGGTTGCCGGCCGAAAGTCCTGTCACAAAGGTTCCCGTTTAAGACGCGCCGAGGCCGGGAAGACCAACAAATATGCACCTTTAAGGGGGAGATATCATGGATGTAGTTGAACAAGATAGTTATGAGCGGGCTAGTGATTGGGGGCTAGTGCTGCTCCAAGGCATCGCCGCTTTCATTCTCGGAATCTTTCTGATCTCGGCGCCGGCGGCCACCCTGATCGTGCTGGCGACATTTATCGGCGCTTACTGGCTGATCGCCGGGATCCTGTCTATCGTCAGGATTTTCACGGGGACGAACAAGGCCCACTGGGTATGGGCGTTGTTTGCCGGCACAATCGGCATTCTGGCCGGCCTCATAGTCTTGAGGCACCCGCTTTACAGCGCGATCCTGGGCCCGGCCGTGCTAATTGCCGTGCTCGGCGTCATGGGGCTTATAATGGGCGCGATTAATCTCGTCAGGGGTCTTACCGGCGACGGCGCCGGGACCTTCTTTATCGGCGTCTTTGACGCTATCCTCGGCCTGATTCTGCTTGGCTCTCCAGTTGTAGCCGCGACCTTCTTGCCTATCGTCGCCGGTACTCTCGCTCTCATCGGCGGCGCCACAATGATCATCGTCTCATTTACCTTGCGCGAACCGTCTAAGCGGCAAGAAACGAGAGAGCAAGAAAAGAGGGCCGCTTAAAATATGGAAACTGAAAACAGGAGACTTTCTTCAACAGCCGTTATCGTCTGGTCGATAGTGGCGGTGCTGCTGTTAATGATCGCTAATTTCTCGCTCTGGCTTAACGGCAGTCTCTTCAATCGCGATGCTTTTGTCGCCACCACTGTCGGGGTCATCCAGACCAAGGAAGTCAGTGACGCTATCGGCGGAGTGGTCGTCGATCAAGCATTTAAAAACAATCCGATAGTCGGGCAGATAGCCGGAGATACCATTAAATCAGCGGTCAGTGGTCTTCTCGGGAGCCAAACGGCTGCGCCTCTCCTTAAGAACTTTGCCGAGGAGGCCAATGTCTTGCTCACAGCCCCTAAGCCACAGGGGGTCAAAATCGACATATCCGGCTTTAAAGCTTTTATCCAGCCAATGGCCGGCGTGCTGGACAAGCAATTTGGCACACACCTGTCGGCGACCCCCTTGCCCAACTCTATTGACGTGATCAAGAAGGGCGACGTCCCATCGCTCTACCGCCCGGGCACGGTCTTGTTATGGCTGGGGCCTATCCTTGGCCTTATCGGGTTGGCCACGATCGTCACCCTTGTCTGGCGCGCCGGAGTCGCCGGCAGGGCGTCTGTGCTCAGACTATCCGGCTCCGTTCTTTCTATCGGTTCGCTCGTCTTCATAATCCTGGTAAGGAGCGCCAAAGCGCCGGTTCTGGCGGCCATAGTCAGCAGTAATGTCCGGCTCATCGCCGGAAGCTTGTTTGACGCCTTTGCCGGTCTGCTCACAAACCAGACTTGGGGCTTTTTCTTTCTTGGTCTGCTGATGGTGGGCGCCGGATACCTGCTGCCGCGGGCGAGACAATTGCCTGTGGCGCAAAAGATCAGGGACCTTAAGATAGCGTCATAACATGGCATCACTTCTCTCTCAAATAGCGGCGTTTCTACCGGTCTTCCTGGCCAGCCCGACTATGTACGCCGGTATGTTGGTCATCCTTACCTCGCCTAATCGCCCAAAGGCGCAAGCCGCGGCCGCGTGGGTAGGGTCGGTGCTGACATTAATCGTCATCGGCTTTGTGGCCGTTGGGGCCGGAGGCGCGGCCACGAGTCCCCGCCAGCCGACAACCTTATCGGGGACAATAGACGTGATCCTCGGCGTGCTCCTGATCTTCTTTGGGCTTAAACGGGCTCTGAAAAAGCCGGAACCCGGGCCGAAACCGGAGCCGAAACCCAAGGCCGAGCCGGCCTCGGCCGCGCCCAAGTTCACCAAATCCATGGGCCTTGGAATCATGCTGACCATAGTCAACCCGACTTCGATGGTCGCCTATCTGGCGGCCGCGAAAATCATAGCCGACTCTAAAGTGGCCGCGCTCGACCAGGCGGTCGCGATGGCCGTCGCTGGACTCTTCTACTCCTCGCCTATACTCCTGCCGTTGCTTCTGACCTTGTTGTCCCCGAATCTGTCGGAAAGATTTTTGGCCGGGGCCGATCATGTATTCAAGACCTACGGCAAATATATTGTCGCCGCGATCCTTATCTTGTTCGGGTTGTCCCTGGTGTCGAAGGGGCTGAAAATAAACTGATCCACCCGAAACCGCACGGGGTATGAATAAGCAATAAAGTCAGCGCCTGGAAGGAAGCCAACACCCATGGAAGACAGCCCGACCGCGGACGATTATGAACTTCCGGGAAAACCCGACTCGTTGTGGTTGGCGACCACACCCGGAACAGAATATCCGACGCTCGCCGCCGGCCTGATGGTCGACGTCGCGATAGTCGGCGGCGGCATCGTCGGCGCCACCGCCGCCTCATTGCTAAAGGAAGCCGGCTTGACCGTGGCGGTCATTGAATCGCGGCGCGTCGTCACCGGCGTCACCGGCTACACGACGGCCAAGATAACCTCGCAACACGGCTTGATCTACCATCGGCTGACAGAGCGCTTCGGCGCTGACGCGGCCGCCGTCTACGCACAGGCCAACCAGGCAGGGTTGGAAAAGATAGCCGAGCTCGTCGAGACCAAATCCATCGCCTGCGACTTTTTCCGCGCCCCGGCCTATACGTTTACGGAAACGGAAGCGGAAAGCGGGTGCGATAGAAACTGAAGTCGCCGCCGCGCGACAGCTTGGTCTGCCGGCTGTTTACACTGAGGAGACCCCGCTCCCCTTCGCCGTGCGCGCGGCTGTGCGCTTCGACGATCAAGCCCAATTTCACCCCCGCAAATACTTGTTGTCTCTACTTGGCGCGATGCCGGGAGACGGCAGCTACGTTTTCGAGAATACCAGGGCTCTCAATATTGAAGACGGCGACCCCTGTGTCGTTTTCACCAACCGGGGGCGCATCAAGGCAAAAAACGTTATCATCGCCACCCATTTCCCTTTTTACGATAAGGGCTTCTTCTATGCCCGGTTGATGCCCAAACGCGATTACGTGCTCGCCGCCGGGATCAAGGGTCAGGTGCCCGACGGCATGTATTATTGCCGGACCGGCTCGACCATCCGTTCCATCCGCAATCAACCCGCCGGTGAGGAGTCGCTGCTCCTGATCTGCGGGGGCAGCCACAAGAGCGGCGATGTCGACGACACTATTCGCTATTACCGGGAGACAGAGGAATACGCGCGGCGGCATTTCGACGTCCGCTCAATTGACTGGCGCTGGTCCACGCAAGATTACGATGCCGTCGACGGCCTGCCCTACATCGGCAGATCGCACAATTCAGAGCGTATCTATATCGCCTGTGGGTTTGGCGGCTGGGGCATGACCAACGGCACTTTGTCGGCTATGATCGTCACCGACGATATCCTCGGTCGGAAAAATCCCTGGGCGGCCCTGTTTAAGCCGGACCGGATAAACTTAGGCGGACTGGAGAAGATGGCGGTTGCCGGCACCCGCGTCATCGCCGACTATACGGCCGAACATCTGACCCGTATCAAGCCGGGCGACCCATTAGAGTTGGCCACCGGCGAAGGCAGATTGATGCGCGTGGACGGCAAGAAAGCGGCCGTCTGCAAAAACGGGCAAGGCAAAATCCATAAGCTCTCCATCCACTGCCCCCATATGAGCTGCATCGTGAATTGGAACAACGCCGAAAAGACCTGGGACTGCCCCTGCCACGGCTCCCAATTCGAGGCGGGCGGCAAAATTATTCACGGGCCCGCCCTGGCCGACCTGAGGTCGGTCGAGTAGACACGACAGCCGGACTCCAACCCATCGGACATATCTCCGGGGCTCATATAAACCCGGCCGTCACCTTGGCTTTTTGGCGCCGCGTACGGCCAAGCAGATATGAAACCCCGATAGTGGGTATATATAATCGACAGCCCGGGAGCGCTGGTTCCCACAAAGAACCGGTCACCAGGGAAGAGCCCCGTAAATACGGGGCTCTTTATTTTGCAATATCTTTTTTTTCAATTCAGGTAATCAACCCGGTAAAGAATCTGTTTGAAAGGGTAATCCCATTCCAAGGAGGTGATTATATGCCGCATCACATGCATTCGCATCACCCTGATCAGGGGATGCGCGGATTCGGTCAAAGCGGAAGCTGTGGGCCCACAAGAAAGCCTTGATGGCGCGGATCGAAGCCGAAATGGGACGCAAGCTTGGCGGAATCGTCGACCAGATGATGGGTCAGTTTGATGAAACCGGCGAGGGTGAAGATTAGGCCAAGAATAAAGCCGGCGAAGCAATGAACTACAAAGGAGGTGAGCCGCTATGGAATCATTAGTCTTGAGCTGTGGCGCCGATGAGTGTGCTTACAATGAGAGTCAAGAATGTCACGCCCCCGCGGTGTCGATAGGTTCGGACCATGCAACGTGCGATACGTTCTCGGAATCGGGCATACCGCAAGAAAAAGCCATGCCGGCGGTGGCAGCCTGCCATATCGGGGAATGTAAGTTCAACCAAGATATGGCTTGCGAGGCGTCCAGTATAAACTTATGGTCGCACGAGCGCCATGCCGATTGCGGGACATTTTCGCTACGTTAAGAGGCGAGATGAAAGAAGTCGCCACGAGTCTTTTTCAGTTTCCACGACCCGACGACGCTCAACCCGCAGGGTCCCGATGTCGGCACGCAGTATCGCTCGGCCGTTTTCTATCGAGATGCTGAGCAGCTGCGAGCCGTCGTCGAGGTCATTGAAGCGGGCTCAATTACAGTCTTTGATCGCGGTTCGACCTCGAGCACTCAATCGGTCCTACGCTTGCCTGGCTATTTAATGAAAAGAGTGCTTAAATAGCGCCCCCCATGCGCACATCGCGGAAGCATCCAAAACTCTGTGGTTTTGCCTCCTGGGCCGAGGGCAAGCTTTTCTTAGCTCCAGTTCGCGACTATGGCCTCCACCTCACTCCGGAGGGTGAAAGCCCTCCATAAAAGCGGGTCGGGCTTGCCGCCGCTCCT
>JAUXSL010000083.1 GCA_030679975.1 Actinomycetota bacterium | reverse complement strand
AAAGTGCCGTTGGTGTTGAAGGTCAACGGCAAGACTACGATACCCAGCGACAGTTGCGCTTTTTCACCGCTGACGGGATCGGTTGAAGACGCGGTCCGCCTGGGCGCCGACGCGGTGGGTTACACCCTGTACGTCGGCTCGCCGGCCCAGGACGCCGACTTTCTCCAATTTATCGAAATCAGGGATGAAGCCGAGCGTCTCGGGATGCCCCTGATCGTCTGGGCATATCCCCGCGGCGAGGCGGTCGAAGGCAAAGGCGGCAAAGAAAGTCTGTACGCCGTCGATTACGCGGCTCGCGTCGCCTGCGAATTGGGGGCGGACGTCGTTAAGCTGAATATGCCAAAACTCGAGCATAGCAAGGTCGCGGAGCAGCCGGCCCCTTATAATGAATGGAAACCAAATCTACAGGAAGCTGTGGCTAAGATCATCTCGTCGGCCGGCCGCACATTGGTCATCTTCGCCGGCGGGAGCAAGGTCGGCGATGAAGACTTGATCGATAAGGCAAGGTTGGCAATGGAATGCGGCGCGACCGGATTGATCTTCGGGCGCAATGTCTGGCAGCGGCAGTATGGTGACGCAATGGCCATAACCAGGCGCATCCGGGAAATGATAACCGAGTTCGGACGATAAGCCGCTTCTCTTTCTCTAAGCGGCTTTTTCCTCGATTCCGAGCAGTTCGACTTCAAATTCAATATTTCGCCCGGCCAGCGGATGGTTTAAGTCAAACGTAATCGATTCGTCGTCGATCGCCTTTACTTCGGCAATGAGGACCTGACCGTCGTCGGTCTGGATTTCAACCGCTTCTCCCGGCTCGACTACCTCGTCGCCAAGCATGTTTTTTGGCACGGTCCTGATCAATTCATCTCTGCGAGGGCCAAAGCCGTCTTCGGGGTTGACTTTAATTCTTCGGTGTTCCCCGGGCTCGAGTCCCTGAACGCCGTCATCAATAGCTTCAACCACCTGCCCGTTTCCGACCGTAAATACAACCGGTTCGCGGGAGAAGCTGTTGTCGAACTCCTCGCCGGTATCGAATCGCCCCCGATAATGGATTGTGATCGTGTCGCCTTTCCGAACGCCCACTTTACCCCACCTCCTTGGCATATTGTTCCAAGACGCGGTCATTTTAAAACAGACGATGCTGAGCCGGTCAAACATGTCACATATTGAATCGATAGGGAATAAGACATTATGGATGACGACGAGAGCGTTGACGTTAATCACCTGATCAAAGGGGCGCGCGAGCAGCAGTTTGACATTATACTGAGATCGCCGCGCAGCCAGGTCATACTGGCGGCGTTGGCCCCGGGTCATATTTCAGCGCGGCAACCCGCGACCAATCGCGAATCCGATCAAATGGTCTATACGATCGAAGGCGAGGGGAGAGTGAAAATCGGGTTTATAGACCATCAGGTTCACCCCGGAGTTTTGCTTTTGATACCGGCGGGCCGGCCGCACCAGGTTACGAATACGGGGGCGACGAGACTCCTTTACTTGGATTTTTTCGCGCCGCCGGCTTACTAGATCGCGACTACATGGCTCGGCGTGTTGGGTTGTTAATTGGCATGTATGCCGGGGTAAGAAGCGTATATAGGTTAAGACCTAAGGTTAGGCTTGTCGATGGGCAAGGGAGCGAATCACAAAAAATGGGGGAGATAAAAATGAAAGTATTAAAAGCGCCGCAGGAGATAAAGCTGGAAAAGCTACCGAAATGGATGTCGCAAAAGGCTTTCGATGAGCACTACAACGTTTTGTACAAAGGCTATGTCAATAAGTATAACGATATCCAGGAGCTGCTGGAAAAAGCCGACCTGAGCGGAGGCAACGCTACGTATAGCCAGGTCCGTGAGCTGAAACGAGAAGAAGCGTTCGCCGCCAACGCCATCCGGTTACATGAGGCTTATTTCCGGAGCATCGGCGGGGACGGGCAGCCTTCGGGCAAGATAACTTCGTGGCTGACCGAGGATTTCGGGTCGGTTGAAAACTGGGCCGAACAATGGCGGGCTTGCGGTATGTCGGCCAGAGGTTGGGTAGTTCTGGCCTACGATATGACCGACGGCCGGCTTCACAATTACACTCTGGACATCCACTCCGACGGGGTGTGGGACGCGGTGCCTTTGCTGGTGCTGGACGTCTACGAGCACGCCTATTATCTGGATTTCGCGGCTTCGGGGCGGAAGACATATGTCGATAGCTTCATCGCCTCCGTCGATTGGGCGCACGTGAATAAGCTGGTCGATCACTTGGAATTAGAAAAAGCCAGAAGCGCGGCTTAAGCTTTTATCGCCGGTCGCTGGCGCTCAGGTAGGGGAAAGGGTTAACCCAGTTACTGTTGACGACCACCCCGAAGTGGAGATGGGGCGGCGTTGATTCAGCGTCGCCGCTGTCCCCGACCCAGCCGATCAGCTGACCCTGTTTGACTCTTACTCCAGGCCCGATGCCGGGGGCGTAGGCCGTTGTTGCCCCGCCCAGGCCATCGTCGGTTCCCGGAGTATCATTGTTTAAATGGGCGAAGTAATAATCGACTCCGCTGTCGGCAAGGACGTGAAAACGCCAGCCGCCTATCCGGAGAAAGCCGAATTCACTACCGATCACGCCGTCGTCCACCGCTACCACAGGAGTACCTTTGGCGGCAAAGATATCATTGCCTTGATGTCCCGCGGGATTGCCGGCACGGGGGAAGCCCCAATCGTTTATGAAGCTGTGAGCATATGGTTGCGGGAGCGGAAAGATCATTGCCATATTGAGCGGCTGATTTTCAGACAGTCGCGCTTGGGCCGCTTGAAGTTTTTTCTCTGCTTCTTGCTTTTTCTTGGCGGACCGCAGCGTACTTATTTCCGTACCAAGCGAGTTAAGAGCGACTTGCTGCTCGGCCAATAACCGGCTGATGTCATCTTGCTTGCCCTGAATGCCGGCGACAACTTCCCGCTGGCGAGTTTTTTCAGCCGCGAGTGAATCGCGCTTTTCCTGGACCACACCGCGCAGGCTCTTGGCTGCTTTTAATATCGAGGCTTGTCGGTGGCTCAGTGTGGCCAGGTAGTCGACCCGGACCAATAAGTCTTTAAACGAGCGCGTGCCGAGAACGACCTCCAGAAAATAGACGTCGCCGTCGCGATAGGCAAAGACACTCAGCTTGTTTAAGATGTTTTGATAGAAAATTTGCTGTTCGTTAGCGCTGTTCAGTTCGCGCTGCTTGCTCGCGATCGCGGAGTCGACTTCTTGTAGTTTTAAATATGCTCCCTGGTAGTCCCGGACCACACCATCGAGATCGGTCTGCAAGGTCTGTAGCTGGTCTTTGACTGATTTGATCTGAGCTTTCTTTTGGTCTATCTGGCTGTTGATCTGCTTGGTCTGTGTGTCGACCGCCGCCTGGGCCCAGGCGGGTAGCGCCAGCATCATGACAATGCCGACTATAAGAATTCTCGCGAGAGGCGTATGATGCCTAAATATTGTAACCCACCAACCTGGAATCAACTCGGGACCGGCTAAAAAACTCCGGCGCCGTTCTTCTCCATCGTAAAATCGACATCAAGCACTTATAACTTTAAAAAACAAGCCTTTTTGCTTGTATCGACTTGAGCGACACACCCACAAATTATAGCACAGATGGACCGGATTCCAAGGGACCGACTGCCCCGGCTTTCCTAACCGCCAAACAGACATGGTGGTGTTTCGCGTGGATAGAGTGATAATAGTAAACTACCACGCCTTGCCGGCAGAGCTCGGTGATGACCGAGTTCTGCCGCTCTTTTTGCTGGTGGTTGATGTGATCCGGGCAGTCGCTATCGACCACGATCACCAGGTGGTCGTTTTCGTCGACTAGTTGAGCGACCTGATTTTTACCGTGGAACCAAGCGTCTTCAAAAATCTCATCCGCCGCCGTCCCAGCCATCCACCCGCACCAATCTTCGATCTTGTGCTTGAAGTTTTGGCCCGACTCTTTGGTTAAAAGCTCCTTGTTCATTCTCCCCACCCCTTTACTGTCTGTTTTGCCGGCGGGCAATTAAATGTTCTATTGATAACTTACGGCAGCTTAAGGGGTAAATGCTATCGGACTTAAGTGCTATCTTTTGTAGGTCTTTCGGACCAGAGGCGCCGCATTCTCCCATACACGTAATAAATTGCTTTGTCGCCTGCCGGGGCTTAAAATCACAGCATGGAGAGGCAGGGATCGGTCAAGACCATCCGCGAACTACGTCTTGCGCTTGACAGGCAGGCCGGCAAGAAAATCGGGTTTGTCCCGACGATGGGCGCCCTTCATGAGGGGCACCTCTCCCTGGTCGGACAGGCGCGACAGGATTGCGATGTGGTGGTTGTCAGCGTATTTGTAAATCCTCTCCAGTTTGGTCCCGCCGAAGACCTGGCCGAGTACCCGCGGCTTCTCGATGAGGATGTGACATCGGCCCGCGGGGCGGGCGCGGACATTATATTCGCGCCGGCTGTCGAGGAGATGTATCCCGAGCCGATGGTAGCCAAAGTCCGGGTCGAAGGGCTTGAGGACGTATTGTGCGGGAAATACCGGCCCGGCCATTTTGCCGGCGTGGCCACGGTGGTCGTGAAATTGCTCAACATAGTCCGGCCGGAGCGCGCTTATTTCGGGGCCAAGGACTGGCAGCAGCTGATTATCGTTAGAAAAGTCGTCAAGGATTTTAATCTGGCCGTTGAGATAGTGGCGATGCCGACGGTCCGCGATGCCGACGGTCTAGCGAAAAGTTCGCGAAACCGATACCTGTCGCCCAAGGAAAGAGAAGCGGCACTGGTTCTGCCGGCCGGCATTCAGGCTGCCGCCAAAATGATCGCGGCAGGTGAACGGGATGCCGGTCGGGTGATAGCTGCGGCAAAAGAAGTAATTGCGGCCCAGCCCGGCGTTAAGTTAGAATACTTCTCTATCCGCGGGCCGCTGGACCTTCTGCCCGTGGACGTGATCGCAGGCGAAGTTTTGGTCGCGGCCGCTGTTTATGTCGGTCGGGCCAGGCTAATAGATAATATGGTGATAAAAGTATGATTTTTAGGACGATGTTAAAAAGCAAGATACACAGAGCCACGGTGACGGACGCGAATGTCGATTATCCGGGCAGCATCACGATCGATGAAAAGATAATGGCGGCCGCCGATATCCTGGAACACGAAAAGGTCCACGTTCTAAGTCTGACCAGCGGCAATCGGCTCGAAACGTACGCGATTGCCGGCGTTGCCGGCTCGGGGCAGATTTGTGTCAACGGGGCGGCGGCCAAGTTGGTATTAAAAGGCGAGAAAATCATTATCCTGACATATGCCCAGGTAGACGAGGTCAGCGCGGCCGATTTTACGTCAAAAGTCGTCTTGATCGATGAAAATAACAATATCGCCGCCGTGGACGAGAAAGGTTCCGTCTTCAATTCCTGCCAGTCTTAAGTAAATGGATCACTCTTTTTATATAGAGCAGATAAATAAACTGAAAAAAGACCGGGAAGCGGTAATCTTGGCCCACAACTACCAGCGCGCCGAGGTGCAGGAGATAGCCGATTATACAGGCGACTCGTTCGGCTTGGCCCGGCAGGCCGCCGGGACAACGGCGCGGGTCATCGTCTTTTGCGGCGTCCACTTTATGGCCGAGACGGCATATATATTAAATCCGGGAAAAATGGTGCTCCTGCCGGAGCCGAGAGCCGGCTGTCCTCTGGCCGACATGGTCACGGCCGACGATGTGGAACAACTAAAAGCAAAGCATCCGGGCGCGCCCGTCGTCTGCTACGTCAATTCGTCCGCGGCTGTTAAAGCAGTCAGCGATATCTGCTGTACATCGGCGAACGCCGTCGCGGTCGTGGAAGGGCTTCCCGATGAAAAAGTGATATTTGTACCCGACGGGAACCTCGGCCGCTATGTGGCGGACCGGACAGGGAAAGAGATCGTCTTGTGGCCGGGGTACTGTCCGACACACGACAAGATAACTCGTGAGCAAATAATCAGGCTTAAGCAGGAAAATGAGGGCGCTGTTTTTATGGCGCACCCTGAATGTCGCCGGGAGGTCCTGGCCCTGGCCGACCATGTCTGCAGCACGTCCGGGATGTACGATTACGCCCGCTCCACTCCGGCCGAGACAATAATCCTCGGTTCCGAGCAAGGCATGCTTCATCGGCTTCGCCGGATGAGCCCGACGAAGACATTTTTGATGCCAAGCAACGACATTATCTGTCCCAATATGAAACTGACAACCTTAAAGAAAGTCTATTTGAGCTTACTTAACAAAGAGACCCCTGTTGAGCTGGTTGAATCTATCCGCGTTCAAGCCGAAGAGGCTACTGTTAGAATGATGGCCGTGGCTCGGTAGACCGGAGTTTTGAACCCAAACGCATTTTTATGCTAAGTTAAAGTTGTATGACGTCGATAGGGCAGATATTGGCTGACGCTCGTCGCAAACGAAAGATGACTGTCAAAGACGTTGAACAGGCCATAAAAATCAGGGCAAAATATATAACCGCGCTGGAACGCGACGCTTTTGACCAGATCTCTGGAGAGGCGTATATCGTCGGGTTTCTAAAAACATATGCGCAGTGGCTGGAGATCGACGCGAGCGCGTTGTTAGACCGATATCGGGAGCAGACCGGGTCGGCGATTAAGTCCGCCCAGGTCTCTCAGGGCCCGGCAGCGGACGACCCTCAACCGCGGCGCGGGAACAGGTTTGTTTTCATAACTGTTATAGCCGCGGCACTCATATTAGCGGCAGCGAAAATCATGATGTTGGTCCTACCGGCAGTCAGCCGTTAGCTAAAAAAAGGCGGGGAATTGGCTAAAGATAATTCGTTCGACATAGTATCCGAGATATCGATGCAAGAGGTGGACAACGCTCTTAATCAGGCTCGACAGGAGGCCGCTACCAGGTATGATCTCAAAGCGGCTGATTGCCTGATCGAATTCGACAAGGTCAAGCAACTGACGCTGACCGCGGGCAATGACTTCGCTCTTAAAAGTTTGGCCGACATAGTCTTGACCAAACTGGTGCGGCGGGGCGTAGACGTTAAAGCCCTTCACTTGAGCACGCCCGAGGCGGCGGCGGGAGGACATGTCCGGCAGACGGGCCAATTTATCCAGGGGATATCCACTGATATCGGACGGGACATAAATAAACTGATCAAACAGACAAAATTAAAGATCACGGTTCAAATACAAGGCGACCAAGTCAGGGTGGGCGGTAAGAACAAAGACGATCTCCAAGAAGCTATGCGCCTGGTTAAAGAGAAAGACTTCGGAATTCCGCTTCAATTCACGAATTTTAGATAATGCCTGATGTTTATATCGTAACTCTTGGTTGCCCCAAGAACACAGTTGCTTCCCGCCGGCTCGAGAGGGGCTTGAGCTTATTGGATGTAGGGGTCGTCGACGATCCGGAAGCGGCAACCGCGATTATCGTTAATACCTGCGGTTTTATCGACGCGGCCAAAGAGGAATCGATAGACGTTCTTCTTGAGCTAGGCAAACGCCGGTCAAATAATTCCGGCCCGAAAATCATCGCCATCGGCTGCCTGGCCGAGCGGTACGGCCAAGAGCTATCTAAGGCTATACCTGAGGTAGATTGTTTCTTGTCGTTTGATGAGCTACGGTCGTTGCCAAAGATTCTGCAGGTAGAGGGGGACATCAACCTAGACCTTCAAACGCACAGAGGCGCCGCCACCGCTTACCTTGAGATTTCCGACGGCTGCAACAACAAATGCTCTTTCTGCGCGATTCCCGGTATCCGTGGTCCGTATCGCAGCCGGCCCGCGGAACATATCGTCGCTGAAGCCGGCTACCTGGCCGAGAACGGTTGCAAGGAGCTGATAGTGATCGGGCAGGATACCGGGGTCTATGGATACGATCTTCTGCCAAAAACCAATTTGCCGGCCCTGCTCGGGAGACTAGCTGCTGTAAGAGGGATCGGATGGATAAGACTTATGTATCTGCAGCCTCAATATGCGAGCGCGGAGCTGATATCGGTCATGGCTGCGGAAACAAAGATATGCGCCTATTTGGATCTGCCTTTCCAGCATGCGGACCCCAAGATCATAAAGGCAATGAAGAGATGGGGCGACGAGCGAGTTTATCTAAAGATCATTGATGATATCAGGCAAAAAATACCGGATATCGCCCTGAGAACATCCGTGATAGTCGGGTTCCCGGGGGAAACAAAGACTGAGTTGGCGCGATTGGCTCACTTTTTACGCCGAGCGGAGCTGGATTATGTCGGGGTCTTTGAATTCTCGGCTGAAGAGGGGACGCCGGCCGCTAATTATGCCGGTCAACTGTCCGAGCGGACAAAACGCTCCCGGTCCGAGCAGATCAGATCGTTGGCCGACGAGATAAGCGACAGGCGATTGAGCCGATTTATCGACCGGGCTCTTGATGTTTTAGTTGAGAGCGGAAGCGACAACTATTTTGTCGGGCGAAACGAATTTCAAGCGCCCGAGATAGACGGAGAAGTAATAATAAGCGGAGCCGGGCTTAAGCCCGGCGATATGACAAGCGTCAAGATTGAAGCGCACAGCGATTATGACCTGGTAGGCCGGCTGGACCATGGGTAATCTGGCCAACAGGTTAACACTCCTGCGAATAATCTTGATACCGGTGTTTATGGCGTTCTTGCTCAGCCGTTTGCCTTTAGGGGATTGGCTGGCGGCGGGGGTTTTCGTCATTGCCGCTTTAACCGATAGTGTCGACGGTTATATCGCCAGAAAACATAATCAGATCACGGTTTTCGGACAATTCTTCGATCCACTCGCCGATAAGCTATTAATATCGGCGGCCCTGATAACGCTGGTCGGCCAAGGCAGGCTGTCGGCCTGGCTGGCGATGATCATAATCACCCGGGAATTCGCCGTGTCGGGACTCCGTTATTTTGCCTGGATGAACGGCAAGGTCGTTCCGGCCAGCCCGCTTGGGAAGATCAAAACCGTCAGCCAGGTTGTCGCGATAATCTTTTGGATCCTCAAACCGGCCATAATCTCAACTATATTAGCCGATATCGTTATGGGGATAGCGGTCGCGATTACAATCGTGTCCGGATTGGACTACTATCTAAAAATAAGGCCGAAGCTGGACCAGGTCGCTTCGGATCAAAATAAGGACCAGCAGTTGGAAACAAGGAGCTAGGGTTGACGATAAAACGGCCGGTGGCGGCGATCGCGGCCATCGGCACTGAACTTACTCTCGGACAATCCAGTGAATCCAATTCGGAATATCTCGGCCGGTGGCTCGGTCAGATGGGTTATCCGGTGCGGATAGTCTTAAAGTTGCCGGATGACGCGGGGCTTGTTACTGAAGAGCTCAGGCACATCGTTCACTCTGCCGACCTTATCTTGATCACCGGCGGATTGGGCGCCACCCACGATGACATTACGCGAGACGCTTTGGCTGCTCTACTGGAAAAGCCTCTTCTGCCAAACAGTTCGCTGAAGGCCCGAATAGGCCGAATGGCTCCGCCCGGCGCCGATTACAAGAGTTTTATCAAGCAGGCGTATCTGCCGAAGGGCGCCGGCTTTCTTGAGGCCACGGCCGGGACGGCCCCCGGTATCGTTGCCGAATACAACGATAAAGTCATCTACGCGTTGCCCGGCGTGCCGTCGGAAATGAAGGCCATGCTTGAAGAGGTCGCTCAGGACCTGACCGGCCGTTTTGGCCGCCAACCGGGGATAGTCGTCAAGGGGCTTAAGATCATCGGGGTATCCGAGCCGGTTGTCGCCGGGCAGATAGATCCGGTCATCAAGAGGTACCCGCAGTTAACCGTGAACATATTGGCAAAACTGGGAGAAATAAAACTGACCGTCATGGGCGAAGAGGGACTTGAAGTCGTGATCGACCAGGCCGTCGGTGAATTAGCGGATAGACTTGGCGGCGCCGCATATGGGGGCGACCAGGACACAATATCATCTGTTGTCGGTAGATTGCTGGTCGAGCGGCGAATGAAGATCGCTGTGGCCGAATCGCTGACGGCCGGTCTTATAGCCTCTCAGATAGCCGAGACTGCCGGCAGCTCACACTATTTAATCGGCGGCATCGTCGCGTATGACAATGCGGCTAAAGAGAGCCTCCTAAGTGTTTCACATGAAACTATCGCCAATAAAGGCGCGGTTAGCTATGAGGTTGCCTCGGCGATGGCCGAGGGAGTCAGGTCGGCGTTGAGGACGGACTTGGGCTTATCCGTAACCGGGATCGCCGGACCGGGTGGAGGCAGTCCCGATAAACCTGTAGGTCTGGTCTTTGTCGGCCTCGCCCATCAAAAGGGAACCGAGGTGAAAGAACTGGCGCTTAAGGGTGATCGTCGATCCATCCAGCGCAAAACCGCTGCCGCGGCGCTGAACGTATTGCGTCTGTTCCTGTTGAAGGAATCGGCTGGGTGAAACGTCTCTTTGTCGCGATAGAGTTGTCGCCTCAAGTTAAGGCAATAGCGGCAGAGGCTAAAGCTCTACTTGAGCAAGATGGTAAGGAGGCCCGCTGGGTGGCGCCGGACAACGTTCATCTCACCTTAAGATTTCTCGGAGATTGCCCGGACGAGCAAGTCGAGCCGATAATCGCGAGTCTGCGGCAAGCTCTGACCGACAGGGTCGTTTTTCACTGCGAAACCACATCGTTTGGAACATTTCCCGGTGGAAAACAAGCGCGAATCTTGTGGTTGGGGGTCGAGGCGGTACCGGAGTTGATGCAACTTTACGATTATGTCAGCAGCGCCTTACATGACCTTGGTTTCGACCCTGAGAAGCGGCCGTTTCGGCCGCACTTGACGTTGGCGAGGCTTAAGCGCCCTAGACTGATAGATATCGGGTTTACCGATAGCAAGATCGATGCAAAGCAGCTCATTAACGTCGAGGCGGTGACTTTGTTTGCCGCCCACTTGGCGGCGACAGGGGCTGTTTATGAATCGCTGGCGAAGATCGACCTGAAGCGGGCAAAAGCTTGACAAGCGAACAGATGTTCGTTAATATGTATTTTTGGCACGGTTTTCGAGGTTATAGGTCCGGCCGAAAAGTGGCCAGGCCGGTCAGAATCGGAGAACGCGGCCAAAAGCTCCGGATGCAAGGCAGACGAACGCCGAGGCGAGGGAGCGTATGTGCGATTACGTGACTGAGCCGAGGCGGAGGATAACGCAGCAGATGGGGTTTTCGGCCGCGCTTCTAGTCCTCGTCGCCGACACGGGCGGCCACAGCCCGGCGGGCTAACGTGATGGAAACCTCCGGCGCGACCTGCAACTCAAGCGTCTCCGCATCGAGCGACATTACCACTCCTTGAATGCCGCCGATAGTCTCTACCCTATCTCCCGCCCGCAGGCTCGCGACCAGATCTTGACGTTGACGCACGCGGAGTTGCTGCGGGCG
>JAUXSL010000082.1 GCA_030679975.1 Actinomycetota bacterium | reverse complement strand
CAGTGGAGAATCAACTGGTGCAAAAAATAGAGGAGAGCCTTGGTTCATAGAAGTCCGGCCGAAAAGTGGTCAGCCCGGTCAAAATTGGAGAACGCGGCCCAAAGCCCCAGATGCAAGGCAGACGAACGCCGAGGCGAGGGAGCGTATGTGCGATTACGTGACCGAGCCGAGGCGGAGGATAACGCAGCAGACGGGGTTTTCGGCCGCGCTTCTAGGCCGGTCGGGCTTGACTAAGGGGTGATTATGGAGAGAGAGAAAGTACTTGATAGGAGTGTCGCGGTTACAAAGGACGGCCTTGATCCAAAGGGCATTATTGAGCGCGACAAAGTCCTTGAGATGACTAAAGAGCAAATCGAAAGGAAGTTCGGCAAGGGCGCGTTGATGAAAATGGGAGAAAAAGTCGGGAGGCATGGTGTCGCGATTATCCCAACCGGCTCTATCTCTTTGGACGCTGCTTTGGGGATAGGCGGTGTTCCCAGAGGCCGGGTGGTAGAAATTTTCGGCCCTGAAGCGTCAGGGAAGACGACACTTGCGCTTCATATCGTGGCGGAAGCGCAAAAAGACGGTGGTATAGCCGCATTTATCGATGCCGAGCACGCACTGGACCCGGTTTATTCCAAGAAATTAGGCGTCGACGTGGACAATTTACTTATCTCGCAACCCGATACGGGGGAACAAGCCCTCGAGATCGCCGATATGCTGGTGCGTAGCGGCGCCCTGGATGTGGTCGTTATCGATTCGGTCGCGGCCCTGGTGCCCCGGGCCGAGATAGAAGGCGAGATGGGCGATTCGCATGTCGGCCTGCAGGCCAGGCTAATGTCTCAAGCTCTTAGAAAACTAACCGGAAGCATCAGCAAGTCCCAGACCACAGCCATTTTTATCAATCAGCTTAGGGAAAAAATCGGTGTTATGTTCGGCAATCCAGAAACTACCCCGGGAGGACGGGCGCTAAAGTTTTACGCGTCGGTCCGCATTGACATAAGAAGGATCGATTCTATTAAGCAAGGCGCCGAGTTGGTCGGGAACCGCGTCCGGGCCAAGGTTGTAAAGAACAAAATGGCGCCGCCGTTTCGGCAGGCTGAATTCGACATAATGTACGGAGAAGGGATATCCAGTGAGGGCTGCTTGATAGATTTAGGCGTTGACAAGGGAATTGTCGGAAAAAGCGGGTCCTGGTACACCTTTAATGAGGAGCGCCTGGGTCAAGGCCGTGAAAGCGCTAAGGAATATTTAAAAGAGAATACAGAAATTCGCGCCAATATTGAAAGTAAACTCAAAACTGAGCTTGGACTGGGAGGCGAAACCGGTGGCGACAGCGACAGTGCGGAACTGGTCCCGGAAACAGTCTGATCAACTAGTCATAACTTCGATGGCACACACAATCACGGAGCTGGAGGCCTTATCGTACAATCGTCAGGCGACCATAATTTACCTGGACCAGCTTCCGTGGCGAACGACCGCGACCAGAGTGGTTAAGGCATTGGAACTGGCGGTCGGCCAGAGATGTCAATCCGGAGCCCTGGGCCGCCAGGTGCTGGATAAAGAAAAGCAGTTCGCCATGGAAATGTCGTTGCAGCTATTAAGCTATCGGATAAGAAGCCGGCGTGAAATCGACGAAAAACTTGAGAAGCGGAAGATATCGGCCGAGGCGGCCGAGGCGACGCTCGCCAAACTCGAGCAAGCGGGATACATAAACGATAACGCTTTTGCCAAAACATGGATAAACGAGAGAATTGAGATTCACGGCCACGGGCGGCAGCGGATAAAAAGCGAGTTATTGTCTAAAGGAATCAACGCCGAAGTTATCGAAAGAGAACTCGACCGTGTCTACAGTGCGGAGAAAGAAAAATGCGTCGCGCTGGAATTAGCCGAAAAAAGACTTGCCCGATATGCCGGCTTAGACGAAGCGGTCGTAAGACGGCGGTTGATGCAGGTGCTGATGCGACGTGGCTTTAGTGCGCAAACGGCGCAAAAAGTGTTGAAAGACCTTCTGGCTTAAACGAAGCCCGGTAAGCCATTGCGCTCCTTGACGCTGTTCGTATTAAGTTGTAACATTTTTAATGGCAAAGAAGCTTTACCGTTTGTTGTTTATATAGATTAGTAAGGTAAGTACAGGAGAAACTTACCTGCCTAAGAGTTTTTCCGTAAAGTTGAACAAAACCGGACCAACAAAAGGACCGGTGAAGCGTATTTGCCGAGCAAAATTGCTCGGTATTTTTTGTTATTTGAAGATAAATCAGGCCGAAAGAAGAAAGTTTCTTGTCGGCGATTTAAAGGGAGATAGCCATGATAACAGTAGTTGTAAGTAGTCTTGTTGCTCTGATCATCGGCATCGCGGTCGGCTTCCTCTCGCGTAAGCTCATTGGCGAAGCAAAGATCGAATCCGCGGAATCGGAAGCAAAACGGATCGTTGAAAAAGCCGCTGAGGCGGCGGAGAGCGCTAAAAAGACCGCTTTGCTCGAAGCTAAAGATCAGATCTTGAACATGAGAAGTGAAGCGGAGCGATCGACAAACGAACGCCGGAATGAACTGCAAAAAGTCGAGAAAAAAATAACACAGAAAGAAGAGGCCGTCGATGAGAAACTTCAGGCGGTTGAAGTGCGAGAAAAGCAAGCTAAAGACATTGAAAACAGTCTTGGCGAGCAAAAGAGCAAGTTGGAAACCTTAATCGAGAAGCAAAAACATATCCTGGAGAACGTCGCCGGGCTATCCACGGCTGAAGCTCGCGAACTGTTACTCAGCAAAGTTCAGGATGAGATCAAACACGAGACGGCGATAATGGTCAGGGATATGGAAGCCCAGGCCCGAGAGGACGCGGACAAGAGGGCGCGAAGCATTGTCGCTTTGTCGATTCAACGCTGTGCCGCGGATCACGTCGCGGAAACAACGGTTTCGGTGGTTCCCCTGCCGGGAGACGAGATGAAAGGCAGGATAATCGGGCGTGAAGGCCGGAACATCAGGGCATTTGAAACTTTGACAGGCATCAACTTGATTATCGACGATACCCCTGAAGCGGTGATCCTATCCAGCTTTGACCCGGTCAGACGCGAGGTCGGCAGATTGACATTAGAGAAACTGATAGCTGATGGGCGAATCCACCCGGCTAGAATAGAAGAGATGTTCGAGAAGTCTAAAGTGGAGGTCGAGGCTGAAATCAGGGAACTTGGCGAGCAGGCGACATTTGAAACCGACATTCACGGGCTTCATCCGGAACTAGTCAGGGTATTGGGCCGCCTGCGATATAGAACAAGCTACGGCCAAAATGTCCTGAAGCACTCAATCGAAGTTGCGCATCTTTCAGGCATAATGGCGGCGGAACTAGGCGCCGATGTGACGTTGGCTAAGCGAGCCGGGTTGCTTCATGATATCGGCAAAGCCATCGACCACCAAGTCGAGGGACCTCACGCGGTGATCGGGGCGGACCTGGCCAGACGGCTCAACGAAACACCGTTCGTCATTCACGCGATTGAAGCGCACCATGCCGATGTTGAGCCAAAAACTGTCGAGGCCGTTTTAGTTCAGTCAGCCGATGCCATATCGGCGGCCCGTCCGGGAGCGAGGCGCGAAACGCTTGAGAGTTACGTAAAGCGCCTGGAGAACCTGGAGAACCTGGCTGAATCACACGAGGGTGTGGAAAAATGCTATGCGATGCAGGCGGGACGAGAATTACGCATTATGGTCAAGCCTGAACAGGTAGACGATGCGGGGGCGGCTCTTCTAGCCAGAGACATAGCTAAGAATATCGAAGACCAACTTGAATACCCGGGCCAGATAAAAGTGACGGTTATCCGGGAAAATCGGGCTGTCGAATACGCTAAGTAGCTGTTATTATAGTAGGCGATAAAACGAAGCTAGGTAGTCGTATGCCGACTCAAGAATCAGATAAGCTCATCGATTTCGTCACGAATCTAGCCGGCGATAGATTTCTCAAAGTCGAAAAAGAAATCGGTTCCGGCTATTTTGTCTTAAATACCAGCGAGGCTGAGCGCCGCCAGGCCAAGCACGATATCCGCTCCGTCGAGGACGTCGTCATAGAGATGGTTAGAAACAGTCGTGACGCCGGGGCCTCAATAATATTGATTGCCTCCACCAAGGACTCGGCCGGCATAAGGCAATTGACCGTCATCGACGATGGCGAGGGCGTACCGCCTGATTACCACGAGACTATTTTTGAACCCAGGGTCACATCAAAAATCGATAATATTATTGAAGATCACTTCGGTGTGCACGGTCGGGGGATGGCTCTATACTCGATTCGGTCGAACGTGGATAAGGCCGGGTTGGTCAAGTCGGCGCCGGGCCGGGGAGCGGTCTTCGCCGTGACAATCAACACACGGCGCCTAAGGGAGCGCAAAGACCAGTCGACCTTCCCAAACATAAAGATAGCGGGAGACAAGGTCAGAGTGTTGGCCGGCCCTCACAATATCTGGCGCCATTTGGTTGAGATCAGCTTGGCGGCGCCGCAGCTTGACATATTTTTCGGCACAAATTCTGAGATATTGGCGACACTGGCTAGCCGAGCGAATCAAGCGCTGCCGGACAGCGCCCCAGCGGTGTGGGCCGGCACGGCCAAGCTCATCGATCCAGAGGCCTTGGGCCAAAACGCCGCATCAGAACTGGGGCTAAAGGTCTCCACTAGGAATTGCCAACGGATTATTGCCGGCGATATTCAGCCGCTTCATTCGATTAAGTGTCAATTGAGCCGGTTGGCGAAGACGGCCGCGCCTGTAAAAACCGGTAGAAAAGTCTCCGGCGGTCCCATAGCTCAGGAGGATCTGGAAAGTTTTGCTCAAGCAATTTCTGAAAGCTTCCGAAATCTTGGAGAGAAATACTTCATCAAGATCGACGGGAAGCCCCGAATCGCGTGTTCTAAGACCGCAATCAAGATCGATTTGCCGGTCGATTGCGAGGACAGCTGGTAGGGGTACAGCGGCAGGGAC
>JAUXSL010000057.1 GCA_030679975.1 Actinomycetota bacterium | reverse complement strand
AGAAGGGTGAAGCCCTGGGCGGACGCGAGCACCAGTAAGGCCGGCTTGGTTGAGGACATATCCCGGTTGGGCGAAAAAAGCAGCACCCAATTGGGCAAAGTCGATAAGCAGATAATCGACAGAGAAATCGAGGGTCTGGCTAGGCTGGGCGAAAAAAGCAGCGTGCAGATCAGCAAAATCGACATAATGGTAATCGACGCGCTAATTGACCGGCTTGCGACGTTGGGCGAACATCTCAGCAATTTTACCGGCCGCTTTGACCTCAACGTCGTTGACGGCATCGTCAACGGCGTGGGCACGATAACCCAAAAGGCCGGCAAGAGACTGCGGCCGTTCCAGACCGGCGATGTTCAGACCTACGGCCTGGTCATGATGATGGGCGCGTTGTTCGCACTGGTGTTTTTGGTTTTAGTATTCTATGGAATTATAAGTTTAACCTAGGAGCCGGTCTAAAGATCACTGAGTATTTTTACAGCCTCGTCGGCGGAAGCTGACGAGCTTGTTTTGCCGGCCCGGCCGCGCCGGCCAAGCTCTATTAGGGCGTCGGTTATCTCCATATTAATGTCGGCGAGATTAAGCTGATCCCAAGCGTAAAAACCCATATGCGCCCAGGCTTCTCCAAGGACCCAAACCAGCGATTGGATCTCATCATCTTGCAGCTTTACCCAATCACCCGCCAAAGTGTGCCTAATGCGGCCAAGAGACCGCTCCACCGCCGCGGTCTTGCGCAAGTTAAACGAATAGGCCCCGACTTCCTCTTCGTCGATGTTACGGTCTCCCGGTCTCACTTAAACCGCCGCCTTCTTAGCTTCCAGAGTCTTCTTTACTTTTTTAAGCCGAAACAGGTCCTCGCGCGATCGCTCATCAAGCGCCATGGAAATGTACCTAACTTGCTCTTTTAAAGTGGGAATAACCACTTGGTCCAAAGCGTTGACCCGGCGCCTGGTTTTTTGAATTTCAGCGCCGAGGCGCCGCAGTTTTGTTTCAATGGCCGCCATCTGGATGATAACATTAAGCTCTTCCTCGAATTTCTCCGCGACCTCATCGATCCGACTGCTGCTGCCGATAATTCCGTATCCCCGCTCCAGCGCGGTCCGGCGCACATTCTTGCGGGCGACTTCGGGAATAGGCACGCCCATAATATGCGTGCCGGTTATTTCGACGGTTATTTCTCCGTGGGTGGCCATCGCGGCGCTGCGCAGGTTGACGGTGCCGTCAACAGCCTGGGCGACGGCCAAGGAAAAATTAGCCTCGGCGGCAGTCCTGCGCAGTTTACCGCTCAACCCCAAGACTTCCCCCATGATCTTCATAAATTCCATCAACAGAGCGTCCCGCTTTTTCTCAAGCAGATCTCGTCCCTGTTGAGCCAAATCGATCTGCTGGCGTCTCTGTAAAAGTTCGGTTCGAGTGGTATGTAGCTCTTCCATTATGCTTGGCTATTCTCCGGGACCGCTGCTCGACCCGGCCACCGCGGCCGTTTCTTCTTTCGGCAGATAGGCGGCCAAATATTCTTTCTTTATGCGCTTCAACTCATCAACAGGGAGGCCTGCCAGTAGGTCCCAAGCAACATCCATAGTTTTGGCGATTTCCCGGTCTTCGCTTCCCTGAGATAGGTAGTTTTGTTCAAATCTATCGGCAAACTCGAGGTACTTGCGGTCGGTCTCCCCCAAAGCTTCTTCGCCGATAATCGAGACCAAGCGGCGCAAATCCCGCCCCTGGGCATAGGAAGCGTAAAGCTGGTCGGCGACATTGCGGTGGTCTTCTCTGGTCTTGCCCACGCCTATGCCTAAATTCATTAAGCGCGACAAGCAAGGCAAGACGTCGATGGGCGGAAAGAGGCCGCGCCGGTGAAGCTGGCGACTGAGTACGATTTGACCTTCGGTTATATAGCCGGTCAGGTCGGGTATCGGATGGGTGATGTCATCATCGGGCATGGTCAAGATCATTAACTGGGTTATTGAGCCCTGTTTTCCTTTGACTCGCCCGGCGCGTTCATAAATAGTCGCTAAATCGGTATACATATAGCCGGGATATCCCCGACGGCCGGGAACTTCTTCCCGGGCGGTTGAGATTTCTCGTAGCGCCTCGCAGTAGTTGGTCATGTCGGTCAAAACCACCAGCACTTGCATGTCCTGCTCAAAAGCAAGGTATTCGGCTACGGTCAACGCGCACCGCGGGGTCAAGATTCGCTCAATCGTCGGATCGTTGGCAAGATTCAAAAAGAAGACCACTTTTTCCAACGTCCCGCTTTTTTCAAAGTCCCGGCGGAAAAAAGAGGCCTCTCGATGAGTTATGCCCATAGCCGCAAAAACCACGGCAAATTCCTCGCCGCTCTTGACTTTAGCCTGGCGGATGATTTGCGCGCAGAGTTCATTGGCGGGCAGACCCGAGCCGGAAAATATCGGCAACTTCTGGCCGCGCACTAAAGTGTTTAGCCCATCGATGGCGGAGATCCCGGTTTGAATAAAATCGGCCGGTTGCTGCCGCGAGCAGGGGTTTATCGGAGCACCCGCCACGTCCAAGCGGGACTCCGGAATTACCGGCGGACCGCCGTCTATCGGCATGCCCCGTCCGTTAAGCACCCGACCGAGCATCTCCGTGGAAACGTCGATTTTAGCGACTTCGGCCAAGAATCGCACCGAAGTTTTATCCGCGTCAATGCCCGCGGAACCCTCGAAGACTTGCACAACGGCATAGCCCTCGGCGCTTTCGAGCACTTGGCCGGTCCTGGTCTCGCCGCCGGCCAGATGTATCTCGACAATTTCTCCATAAGCGACCCCCTCGACCCCCTCGACCACCAACAGCGGGCCGGCGATATCACGGATAGTCCTAAAATCCCAGCTTAACAGGGAGACGTCTTCGAGGTTAGCCTTTAAAGAGCCTTTGCTGTTTTTCATTAGAGCACCTCGATTTCGACTAGGGCCGCGGTAATTTCCCCTGCCAAGCTTTTAAGTTCATCGACCGCCTTGTCGTTGGCGATCTCCTTCATGCGGGAGATGCGGGCCTTTAAAGGCAACTCCGTGATTTGCGATAAGGTCACGCCCCGTCGGATCGCCTCCATGGACGATTGATGAAAAGTAATGATGACATTTAACATCGCCAATTGCTTCGCCAGGGGGCAAAAAGCGTCAACCTCATGGAAAGCAAACTGTTGCAAAAAGTCCTCCCTGAGCATCCTGGCGGTTTCCAGCAGAGCGCGTTCGGATTCCGGTAAAGCGTCCGGACCGATGAGCTGAACGATTTCCTGCAGCTCGGCTTCGCGCTGGAGTACCTCCATGGTCTCTTGCCGCAAGCGTCCGTAGTCGCCGGAAACATTGTTTGAATAATACTCTTGGATGCTGTCCAAATAAAGTGAATAGCTATTGATCCAGTTAACGGCGGGGAAGTGACGCCGGTGGGCGAGATTAGTATCAAGCGCCCAAAACGCCCCGGAAATCCGCAGAGAGTTCTGGGTCATCGGTTCGGAAAAATCGCCGCCCGGCGGTGAGACAGCGCCGACTACGGTGACCGAGCCGATTCTGTCATCGGCGCCGACCGCCACCACGCGACCGGCCCTTTCGTAAAAGTTCGCCAATCTGGTGGCCAGGTAGGCGGGATAGCCTTCCTCGCCGGGCATCTCCTCCAAGCGACCCGAGACCTCGCGCAGAGCCTCGCCCCAGCGTGAGGTCGAATCGGCCATTAACGCCACATCATAACCCATGTCGCGGTAATATTCCGCGATTGTGATGCCGGTGTAAACTGAGGCCTCGCGAGCGGCTACCGGCATGTTTGACGTGTTGGCTATCAGCACCGTCCGATCCATTAGCGGCGCGCCGCTCTTCGGATCTACGAGCTCGGGGAATTCAGTCAGCACCTCGGTCATTTCGTTGCCGCGCTCGCCGCAGCCGACATAAACAATAATGTCGGCATCCGCCCACTTGGCCAAGGTCTGCTCGGTTACCGTCTTGCCGGTACCAAAACCCCCCGGAATAATCGCCGAACCGCCCTTGGGTATGGGAAAAAGCGTATCGAATATCCTCTGTCCGGTGACTAAAGGGATTTCGGGATCAAGCTTCCGCTTATACGGCCGCGGTTTGCGTACCGGCCAGGCTTGGCGCATGAAAAGAGGCAGCCCGTCGGAGAGCGCGCCCACGGCTTCGTCTATATTGTAATCGCCCGCCTTTATGCCGCTGATTTTGCCTTGCCTATCGTTCGGGACCATTATCTTATGGATAATACTGCCGCTTTCCCGCACGGTGCCGATTATGTCCCCCGGCCCGACTTTATCGCCAACGGCGACCGTGGGCGTGAAATGCCACTCGCGCTCCGGGTCCAAAGCGCCGACAGAACTTCCCTTCGGGATAAAAACCCCAAATTTTTCACTGATGATCGGCAAGGGCCGCTGTATGCCGTCATATATCGACGTGAGCAGACCCGGGCCAAGTTCAACCGCTAAAGATAATTCTTCACTGGTCACCGACTCGCCGACCTTAAGGCCGGAGGTGTCTTCATAGACTTGGATCACCGCTATGTCTTTGCGTAATTTTATGATTTCACCAACGAGGCCGATATCGCCGACTTTGGTAATATCATACATTCGCGAGCCAAACATGCCCTTGGCTTCGACAACGGGGCCGGTTATTCTTGAAATGGTCCCCTCTATCATGGCTTCTCCGTCCTCCCCAGGAACGCGCCCGAAAACCCCATCTGCCGCGTTATCCTATGCTTTTACGTCAAGCCTTTAAGTTTAATATCAAAACCCACGGCCCTCTTAATAAAAGCCGCTAAGTATTCATGCCCCTCTCTTAATTCTTCCAGCTCTAAACGCGAGGGAATCGGCACTACGATAGGACGGTACAATTTTTCCGTCTTGGCCCGCAAAGCGTCATCTATTTGGTCGAAATAATCTTCGTCCATAGCTATAACCCCGGCTCGATCGTCGTTAATGGCCCGGGCCAATTCCTGCCTGGCTTGCGCCGCCGACTTGGCGACGATAACGTCGACCCCGGCCAGAGCAAAACCTACGGCCGAATCGGGATTGGTTATGACCATCAATTTATACATTTAAACAAAAACCAAAGCTTGGCGTATCTTCTCTTCGGGCATACCCACTGCTTGGCCCCGCACCACGATCCGCAAGTTAACAACTTCATTGAGCTTGGCCCAGATATAGGCGATTATTATCGCCACACTCAAAGGATCGGCCCGGAACAATCTAACGTTTACCCCGATTAAGTGAGCTTCCAAGGCCCTCTCGATTAGGTAAAAACTCCCGCTGGCGAGAAAGCCCTCCCAGCCGTGCTCCAACGATTTGGCGAAACTCGAGCCGGGCATGCCCGCCACGATATCGTCAATATCGTGCATAGCGGCAAGCTTAGCATACAACTTATTTGAGACTTGCTTGCCGCCCTCCAAAAACAACTCCATTTTTCGCTCGGCCGGCGCTTGCCCTCTGGTCAGTCGCAACAGAGTCATAATGTTGACCAGGTCGATCTCTCTCATTATGACTTCCCTCACCAAGCCGGCGTCCAGCGACCTTCGGTTCAGTTTTTTTAAAGATTCTTCAAAATAGAACTTATCCAAGGCGAATTCGAATATCTGCAGGCGCAATTCCTGAGCATACCGGGAATATACTTCCGTCAGGAGTCCGGCATACGGCATAGACCAGGTCGCCATTAGATTCAGACAAGCCCGCACATCTATCTGACCGGCAAGCTCATCCAGTGCCGCTTCGCCGATAGCGCCGGCCGGTACCAAGCTTGAGATAATTTGGTCGCGACCGGCCGCCTGGTGCAAGCCCCGCAAAATAGTTTTGAGGTTTTGCACGTCCCAGCGTCCGAGTAAGATATCGACCAGCTCCCTGACTCCCCCGTCGACTACTTCTCGCAGCACCGTAAAGGTATCGATAATGTTGTGCCTTAACCCATTCTCCACACCTTCGGCGCCCGGGGCTTGTAAAATAGCTTCGTGGACATCCTTTTTGTAAGTTGTCCGCTCCAGCGCCACGACCACTTCCGTCAGGTTTTTCATGCCGATCAGCCGCTCGAAAAAAGCCCGATCGAGCAGGCGACCCTTCATCGCCCTGATGCGCGCGCAGGCGTAGCCATATTCAATTGTCGTCATCGAAAAGAGTTGCTCCTACCTTTGTCCTTAGGAGTTTTTGCACTTTTTGGAATCGCGACTCTAAAGTGTTTATGCCTGTCTTCCGCCCACCATCCACAACCATGGCGACGCCGGACTTAATATCATCCCGGCCGACGATCCGGACATTGTTCGAGAGGCGCTTGGAACTAAAGAAGTCCTTGGCTAAATCGACGTCACGCGGGCTGACTTGAACCGTCAGCCCGGAATGACTGTTGTTGTTTTCTCCCAAAGCTTCCCGGACAAGGTGCTTGAAGACCTCCTTGTAAATCGGCCGGCTCCACATTGAGGCTATCCGGCTTTGCGCTTCGGCAAACACCTTGTCTGTTAGTACCTCTTTGGCCTCAGCTACACGTTTTTTGGCTTTAAAGCGAGCCTCCAGTAGAACTTTCGCTTCTTGCGAGCGCAAATTCTCAATAGCTGCTTTTTTAGAGGCCGCCAGTATTTGCCCGGCGTCCTCCTTGGCCTCCGCGATTAGTTTTTCCGCCTGACTTTGAGCTCTGTCGATGATGTCGGCGCTTTGTTTCCGCGCTTCAGCGTCGAGAGACTCGAGTATATCTTCAAGTGCCATGTTGGGTCATCCTTTGTCGCCGCAATTCGCCGATTGCCTTGTTACATCTTCCCGATGATTTGAATGGCGATAACAAATCCGAACAAGACGATGGTTTCGGGCAACGCTTCCAAAACAATAACCATAGCGGCCGTCTCGGGTTTTTCCGCGATAGCGCCGGCGCCGGCGCTGCCAATTCTGCTTTGCGCCAAAGCGGTACCGAAACCGGCACCGGCAACAGCCAAAGCCGCCGCTAACGCCATAACAGCTTCTTTCATTATGGGGTTGCACCTCCTCTCTTGAACGGCTTGTATTCCTTGCCGCCGGATTCATAGAACTTGCCGAAGAACTCGACAAAATTTAGACGCAAGACATGCAGGCTGGGAGTGAAGACGTGGATGGTTAAATTAAGCGCGTGAATCAGGAGAGCGATGAAGATGCCCAACACCACACTGGCGATTTCGCCGCTTTTCCCTATGTTCCTGGCCATCTCGTTGGCCGTTTCGGCCAGGATGACGGAGACCAACCCGATCGCCATGATCCTGGCATAAGAGACTATATTGGACAAAGTGCCCAAGACCTCGATGGGGCCCATGATGCCGGCTGAATAGAAAAGCACCGGAACGGCCGCGATTAAGAGCAACCAACCCGGGGTGGTAAAGCTGTTGGGCAGCCCCGTCAGCATCTTGTAGATAATCGGCGCCAGCGCCACCAGCGCCACTAAGGTAGCGCCCTTTTCAAGCGCGTGCTTTTTGTGGTGGCCGCGCAATCCGTTCACTACGCCGAGAGCCAGGCCTAAAATAATGTGCGCGGTGCCCAAGCCGACGGCGAACAACAAGGTCGGGGTCAACAGCTCCCGCCGGTTCCAGGGCAACTCCAAACCCAGCAAAGGAACGGACACATGCGCCGGCGCCCCCAGGCTAACGCCCAATTTGTAGCCGAGGTCGCCGAAAAATTCCCCGTAGAGAAAGCCAAAGAAAAACGAAGCAGGTCCGGACAGGAATAGGATGATAGAGATCGCTTGTAGGACTTGGTTGGCCCGTTGCTTAAAACGCAAATAAAAAGCGATGGCTAAAAGCACCAGGGCATAGCCCATATCGCCCAGGATGATGCCGAAGAACAAAGGGAAAAATACGGCGACCAAGGGGACGGGGTCGACGGTGCCGTAACGGGGGGTGCCAAACATTTGCACAAGTGGTTCAAACGGCCTGACCCAGGCGGAATGGATGTATTGAATCGGAGCGTCTTCCGCCTCATGTTCGGATATCGCGAGCTCCTCCACAAAGAGTTTGTCGCCGAAAAGCTGATTGAACTCGCGCTTACACTTAGCCACGTGTTTAGTGGGCAACCAGCCGACGATGACAAACGTGTAGTCGGTTGCCCCAAACTCGCTGAGCACGTCAAATTCATCTAATTTGTCTCTTAGGACTTGCTTTTGAGTCAGGAAAGTGAAATACCACGTCCTCGACATATCCTTAAGTTGTTTGTCAACCTCTTCCAACCGCTTCGGTATCTCTTTGCGGCGCGCCGCCACCCGCCGCAGTGCCTCGTCGTAGGGGAGAGATTGAAGGTTTTCCGGAACAATGACCTCGTTGACACTTTCACCTGAGATAAACGACTTCACCTGACGCGCGTATTTGTTATGAAAAACTAAAAGCACCGCGACTGTCTGCTCATCGACGTCATCGGCAACCATGTGCGATTGGCTGGCGGTAATTCTGTCAACCTCTTGCCGCACGATTTCAATCAAGTTGGCGAACTTTTTTTCAACCAATAAAGCGACGCTGTCATAATTTTCCAGGGTCACCAGTTTCCCAACCAGGGGAGCGACTTTAGTCATGACCACCTGATACCTGGCCAAATTGCCTTGCTCGGCCAGTAACTCTCTTTTCTCGGCGCTCAGCGCCTTAATATCTTCCTCAACCGAGCTCACTGTTTTTCGTACTTCGGCCATGAATTTATTATTATCCTCTTGCCAGACTTCTTCAGCATCTACAGCCTGTTTCGCCAGCAATTTCGGGTTGATCGGCGCCGGCGGCATCGAGGCGATAATAGAACTAACTTTAACCAGAGCCTCTTCAAGCTCTTGCTTGCTCTTCCGGTGGACCTCGTCGAGATCCATAGGCCTGACAATATAGCGCCCGCTTTGCGCCTGGTGGGCGACGTCCTCAATAGACATACAACCAAGCTCGTGGATCTTGTGCAAGACCTCGAAGAACATATCCCGAGCGCCGACTATTTCTATTTTGGACATCCTAACGAGCATCTGTCTCTCCGTCCGCCGCCTCGACTATTTCCCCAAAATCCTGATTGATCGTCCGGACAATGGACGCTCGATTGCCGCTGACAGGGTCTTGGCTCTCGATGGTCTCTCCCGTCACAGCCATAACTACCAGTTCGACGGCCCTACCATAGTTGTTTTTTGCCAAACGGTTTAATGAAGAAATGGTTTTTTCGGTTGAGGCGAGCAACTTTTCAGATTCATCTTTGGCCTTAGCCCGACCATCGGATAATAAAGCTTTCGCTTCATCTTCACCTTTCGACCGGGCTTTTTGGCAGATCTTCGCGGATTCTTTTCTTGCTTTGGTCATAACCGCTTCAGCTTGTCTTTTGGCCTCGAGAACCTTGACTTTGAGCTCAGTCTCTCTCTTTTGTATCGCGACCATTATAGATACGTTCCTAGTTGCCACCGTTTTTCCCTCCGTAATTAAGGGGACACCCCACCTAATTCCCGCTTGATTGTTGAATTAAGTAAGGTTTCCCCTTAATTGAAGTTTCGAGAACTCAATTTCTAAAGTGCCGACTTGCCGGCCGCAACACGTGCTTAAAAGCGGAAATGTGGTGGAAGTTTCTTACTTGACCCCCGCACACCGGCCGCCGGACTTAAGGAGAGGACCATTAAGGTTGCCGCCAAGTCTTAGCTTTTTAGCTTACTACTTTCGATAAGCGCCCGCAAGACCTGACCCCGTTCAATTAGGGCCGACCTCTTCGGCAAACGCGTCAATCAACCTTATGGAGCATACTTCACAGTGGCGAAATCATCGCCCGTGCGTTGGCGATAAACAGCGCCGGTGACGTAGACCGCACCCTTGCCGTTAATGGCGACGTCAGTCGTGAAATCCATGTTGTTCCCCGGGCCGCTGAAGGTTTTCGCCCATTGCGGGTTACCGTCGGTGTCGTACTTGACCGTGGCGTAATCAGTCATGCCGGTCGAGCCCGCAGCAGCCTGACCGGCAACAACAACATTTCCGTTTTGGTCAACAGCCAAAGCCGTGGCCGAGTCGAAATCCGCGTTTATCCGCAGCCATTGCCGGACCCCGGCGCTATCGTATTTGATAGTGACGGAATCCGACGGGTCGAACGGGAACGTGCCGGTAAAATCATAAATGGCGGTACCGGCCAGATAGATATTGCCGCTTGGGTCCAAGCCAATGTCGACCGGCCAGTCAAACATGCTTGCCGGTCCGTCATATCGCTGGACCCACTTCCGGGTCCCGGCCGCGTCATATTTGACAACCGCGATAGCGCCGGCCGCGGACGCGGTTTGGCTGGAGCCGGCTACTATGACATTGCCGGCGCCATCGACGACCAGTCCGACAGCGCCGTCGACATTGTTGGCCGGACCATTGTATCGGGCGGCCCACTGGAGTCGGCCGGCTGAATCGTATTTCAGGGTAGCGTAGTCGCCGGCGCTCGATCCGGTGACATAGACATTGTCAGCCTCGTCGATCACGATTTTCGATGCCATATCGTTGCCGTTGCCGGGGCTGTTGTACCGCTTTACCCACTTCACGCGGCCGTCAAAGCCGTACTTTATGGTCACGTAATCCATTCGCGTCTTTTGGCCCTGGCTGTGGCCGGTCACATAGACTCCGGTCGAACCGACCGCTATGGCCGCGGCTTGGTCCTCGCCGTTGAACCGGCTGTTGAAACGGCTGATCCATTTTTTTGCGCCGCGGGGGCCGTACTTGATGGTGGCAAAATCCGGGCCACTGCCGGCGCCGACACTGGTGCCGGTCACATAGACATTGCCCCGCTGATCCAGGGCCACCGCCACCGCCCCGTCGTTGTCGCTGCCGGCGCCGTGATACCGCTTGGCCCACTTTAAGCCGCCGGCAGGACCGTATTTAACAGTAGCGTAATCGCCGGCGCCGGCGCCGGTCACATAGATGCTTCCCTTCGGGCCGATGGTAACGGCCTGGGGGATATCGTCTTTTCTACCGATGCTGGTGTATTGGGTGCTCCAGACCATTTGGCCCGCAACCGCCGCGTAGGCTCCGACCGCGCCGAATACAAGGAGAAAAACCAAGGCCATCAGCGCTTTTGCGGCCGGGCTCCTAGTAACATGGGACTTGTTCTCTGACATCAAGCTGCGCCTTTGCCGCCGGGTTACAGGACCAAACGTGCCATAAATAATACGCTATCTTGTCAATCGCCTTCCAAGCAGACCATTGCTTAGAATCAGGTTATAATCGACCAAGGATGAAGTCAAGATACAACGGTGTGGTCAAAGTTGTTTTCGATAAAGCGCTCAGTACGATCCTAATTTTTGTTACCTCGCCGCTCTGGGTGCTGATCTCCCTGGCCATACTGGCTGAAAGCTTGCTGTCTCCGGCCGGCCGGGGCGGGCTTTTTCATTCGGAAGTCAGGGTTTCCGCCGGTCGTCCTTTTGATCTCTACAAGTTCCGGATCCTAAAAGCAGGTGGGGAGCGCGCGATTAAAGCGGGCGCCGTGCCCAAGGCGGTCGAGAACGACCCAATGAACTCGACCAAAGTCGGATGGGCGCTAAAGAAGTTCGGCCTCGATGAACTCCCTCAACTCTTAAATATCCTCAGCGGCCGGATGAGCTTTGTCGGCCCGCGACCGAAGCCGGTAGCGGAATACGAGGCAGAGATAGAGCGCGGCCGCGATTTCCGGGCTCGGCTGCGGGCCGGCCTCACCGGGCCGGTGCAGGTCATGAAAGGAACCAGCCGCACGGAAGACGATCAGGTAAGAGCCGACTTCGCCTATGCGGAGCTGCTGGAGCGCGGCACGCAGTTGCGGATATTGGCATTTGATATAAAGATTCTATTCAAGACACTCCTGGTCATGCTAAAAGCGACCGGGGAGTAATTTTCGCCGCGGCCCGATAATCACGCCGGGCTCGCGCAGATCGTCGGTGACACTTGAGAATTCGTAACCCCGCCGCCGGACTTCGGCGATTATTTTCGGCAGAGCCTTAACTATCGGCGGGCGAATGTCGTGCATAAGAATAACGGCGGGCTCAGGCGACTTAAGCCGGGCTAAATATGTCTTCGCGTTCTCCACCATTTGGGAGCTGGTCGTCCGGGTCGAGCCGTCGCCGGTGGTGACGTTCCACAGGACCGTCGTGTACCCGGCGCCGGTGACCCGGCTCTGCCAACCCGGCCGGAAATTGCCGGCGGCACCCCCCGGCGGCCTGGTAACGGTGGGCGCGTAGCCGATGATGTTTTTCAGCAGTAATCCATTTCTCGCGAACGACGCGGTCAGGTTTCGGGGTGAGCCGCGATATAGTTGACCGTAATCATGAGAGTAAGTGTGATTGCCGATCGCGTTTCCTTCGAGATAAGCGCGACGGACTAAGTCGGGCCGCTCAGCGGCCCGCCACCCGACCACAAAAAAGGTTGCCGGCACTCCTTCCCGCTTTAATATATCGAGGACTTCCGGCGTCCAGGTGGCGCTGGGCCCGTCGTCGATAGTTAGATAAGCTTTATGCCGGAAGACAACCGGCTCAGAATCCGGCGTCTCACTTTCGGGTGACAAAGCGATCGTGACCGTGTTGTCGCCCGCTTGAAGATGCCTGCTTTGCCGATAGATCGAGTGCTGAGGCGCCCGGGCGGTAATAGTAATATCGCCGGCGGTAAGGTTGCCCGGCACCGCCATACCGGCGGCGCCGGTCGACAAGTATCGCTTACCGGCCGCGACCGGGACGTTCGTCAATGGTTCGCTGGTTGACGCGTCAACGACCGAGATCGTCAATGTGGCCGGTAGCGCCTTTTTTTTGCCCGCGGCTGCTTTGGCAGGCGCTTTTGGCCGGAGCCTGACCGTCGCCCGCCCCCCGCAACCGGCAGCCGCGAAGGCGAGGCAGACAATGACCGCGATTGATTTAGCGCGAAGACCGGCCGCATTCATATATTGATTCTCCATTATCCGGCGGCATCGGACAAGGGTCCGGCATAATAAGCGACGGATTGGGAATATAGGGCTTAATCCATTTGTTCTTGCTTAGTGAAAGAGGGGTCTTCTTGTGAAAGCGTTAACATTACGCACAGTTGTTCTTGGTTTATTGATCGGAGCCGCGCTGGGCGGTTCGGTCGGTCAAGCGTATGCCGCGATCACTGTTACCCAGCCAAGCGGCGGCCAAACGGTTAACGGCAGCGAAGATTTCCCCAGCCGCCGCTTTGTCGATCCTTGGGATATGGACAGTCCGCTGGATCTATCGCACGGCGTCTATTTCAACCAGCTCAAAGACGTGCGCTGGAAAAACGGTGTCTTTACCGCGACGACGACCGGCAACGACGGCCACGTTTACCCGCTCTTTCCCGGGTATTTAGGCGGGCTGCCAAACGGCCGCGACGGCATTATAAACCGCTTCCCGACATCGGGATATGACCGGTTCAGCCTGAGGCTTTATTCAAGCCGGGCGACGACGGCCCAGTTCATCTGGCTTTACAATCAAGTCTTCACCGACGTCGGCGTCAAGACTTTTGCCGTTCAACAAGGGTGGCATATCTATAACGTCGATCCCACCGCCCGGGGCTGGACCGGAAAGCCCATGGGTCTTCGCCTGGACCCGTCGAATCACGCCAACACGAAGTTTAAGATCGACTGGATACGATTGTACAAGAATACGGATACCGTACTCCAAATCGCCTGGACCGACTCGAGTCCCGGCGGCACGGTTAATATTTATTTAGATAACGATCAGGATGCCGGCAACGGCAACCTCGGACTCATTGCCACGCTGTCGAGCAACGCGTCCAATGTCTATAATTGGCGAACCGCTCCATATCCGGGGGGCACGTACTATATATATATCGTAAAGTCCGGACAGGCCGGGGCATATTCCGGCTCGGGGAAAATCAATGCCGCGCCCCTGACCAAGATCCTCGATCCGGATGAACTCGGCGGCGAGGATTACGCCCAGGCACGCTCGGGCGGATCGTGGAGTATGAACAATCCAACCGACATCAGTGATATATCGGGCATCGCGAACGTTGGCTTCACAAACGGCATATTGGCCGGGACGACACTCAATACCGACCCGCATTTCGACCTGCGGACCCTGACGCCCATCGATACCGCCAGATATCACCGCCTCCAGTTCCGCTACCGGTATTCCGGCAGTTTCGACTACGGTCTGGGCACAATCGTCAGATTTATTTGGAGCCCCGACCGAAATCGGCTCAGCCAATATCAGACGATCAAAGATATCGTCGTTTATCCAAAATGGACTACCTATTACATCAATCTCACAAACGTGGCTCTTTCCCACGGCAACATCGGTTGGAACGGCAATATGGATGTTTTCCGTTTCGATCCGTTGGAGACGCCGCCGCAACGCCGGTTTTACGTCGACTACGTGCGCCTCAGAGCGGATGATGCCGCAAACAGCCAATTCACTATTAAATGGCGTGATAAGCGGGCGAACCCGCGACCGACCCGGGTGAGCATCTACCGTGATACGAACAAGACCGGGTTCAACGGACGCCTGATTAAATCGAACATCGCGCAGGTGGCCGGCATAAATAGATACAATTGGAATACATCGGGGGTCCCCGCCGACGCCTACTGGATCTATCTCATCGCTACAGACGGGGTCAGCACCACGCGCAAATACGCGACCGGCCCGCTAAAAATCTCGCACTAACTAGTGTGAAGCGTCGGCGCAGAGTAAAAAGGGTTTCGGGCTAAGGTATTACCCAGACCGATGACCGGGTGTACTTTTATCATTGCCGTCAATAGTTTTCCGGAAGCCAAGCGCTGATCGTAGAGACAGAGCATCGTGCAGGGTTTGGCGTAGCACTCATAATCCATCCGAAATTCAAGCGCCAACCAATCTTCATCCTTGGCTTGGCCAAGTACTTGAGAAGCGTCGGTAACAACCGCCAGTCCCTCCCACCCTTCAGCTTGAGCCCGGGCCAGCGATGCCAGTATACTGTGGACGACGACGTCCGTATCGAGCGGACCGCCCTGAAAAAACATGTCTTGTGGCTCGACATGGAGCATCTGCTTGATGTCCTGATACCGCTTGACGTTCACATCGCCCTGAGTTAAATCGGTGTATATCTCATCCCTGACCGCTGCCGGCACGACAAGCAAGCATTGCTTCCTTCTGGACAACGCGGCGACTAGAAACGGCTCCACCACGCCCAGGCGGTCTTCATCGCTCTCATAAAGCCAGCAGAGATGTTTGGTCTTAGGGATTATCTCGAGGTTGGTTATCTCTTTTTCTTTTAGTTCTTCCAGTTCAAAATCTTCCATGAACCGCCTATCGTCGACTTCCTCCGATCAGTATAACAGGGTTTGCCTGGAGCGGGCAGCAGCCCGGCCCTATTTGACATCCGGAGCGACCCTGCTATCATCTACCGTCCAGCTAGGTTCCCGCGATAGCTGCCAAAAAATCCAAACTTAAAGGGGGATGCAACAATGAGGCGGTTTCTTTCAATTTTGCTGAGCACAATATTCTTGCTTGCCATCACGGCGCCGGCTCAAGCCGGCGCGGTCACGCCCGTAACGGGAAAGACGATCATGCTCGACGCCGGCCATGGAGGGTTTGACCCGGGAGCGGTCAACCCGAACAACGGCGTCGCGGAAAAATGGATCAATCTGGCCGTCGTCCATCGGTTAAAAGATATGCTTGAAGCGGATGGCGCCCGTGTCATGTGGACGCGCATAGACGACAGCTTCGTCGGCCTGGACCAACGCGCGGCCATTGCCAACGCTATAAGACCGGACGTCTTCGTGAGCGTTCATCACAACAGCACCGGCAATCCGGTCACCAATGGGACCGAGACATACTACACCCGTTCCGATTCGATCGGGCTGGCTGATTCGCTAAATACGTTTCTCGTCGCCGACATGCAGACGGCCAACCGCGGCGTGCATGCGCGCAGCTTAGCGGTGACGCGTATGACGACAATGCCCGCGGTCCTGACCGAAGGATCGTTTATCACCAGCGACGCCGAGACCAATGCTTTCATTAAGCTTGACCGCGTTGAGCAAGAAGCGCACGGCCTGCAGCAGGGCCTTTTAAATTACTTCGCTCATCGGTAGACCTAAGGGGGACATCGTCGTCCCCCTTTTTTTGTTTGCCTTCTTCCCTTTTGTTACAATGGGGCGATGTCAGAGAACGATCCCAAAACTATTTCCTACGATAAAGCCGGAGTTAGGCCCACAAACATCGCTTCCGGCATGGAAGCGCTTATCGGCTTAGTCAGAAAAACTTTCGATATCCGCCCGGTCGCCCTCGATCTTGGCTACTACGCCAGCGTTATCGATATCGGCGGCGGCCAAGGTATAGCCATCTCCACTGACGGCGTCGGCACTAAAATCCTGGTCGCCGAGATGTGCGGCAAATATGACACCATCGGCATCGATTGTGTGGCGATGAACGTTAATGACGTTATCTGCGTCGGCGCTACGCCGCTTTCTATGGTCGATTATATCGCCGTCCAGGAGATCAATGATGAGCTGCTTGGCGCCATTGCCCGGGGATTATATAAAGGCGCCGAGCTCGCACGAATAAATATTCCCGGCGGCGAACTCGCCCAGCTTAAAGAAATGGTCAACGGCATCAAGCCCGGCTATGGATTTGACTTGGTCGGCACCTGCATCGGGACGGTCCCTTTGAATAAGATGCTCATCGGCGGGGACTTGGCCGTGGGCGACGTGATAATCGGCATCGCGGCCAGCGGCATACATAGTAACGGCCTGACTCTGGCCAGGCGCGTCCTCTTCGACCGGATGAAATTAGATATCGACTCCCATGTCGCGGAATTCGGCCGCACAGTAGGCGAGGAACTCCTGGAGCCGACCGCTATTTACGTGCCGGAAGCGATGGAGCTGATCGCATCCGGTCTGCGCGTGAAAAGCTTTACGCACATCACGAGCGACGGCTTTCTCAATTTGACCAGAACAAAAAAGCCGGCCGGCTTCCGCATCACGGATCTTCCGAATATACCGGCAATTTTTCAGGTCATCGCCGACGGCGGGCCGGTGGCGCCGGAAGAGATGTGGCGCGTGTTTAACATGGGCGTCGGTTTTTGTGTCGTCGTCGATCCGGCGGATGTCTCAGAGGCCCTGGAGATCGCCGGCCGGAATCGCCCGGCCCAGGTTATCGGCAAGGTTGTAGACGACCCGGAGCGGCATGTCCACATCGAACCCCATGGACTGGTCGGCACCTTAGAGACGCATTTCCAGCCGGCCTGAAATCGGTCCGCTGCGCTCGCCCTCGCCATGACGTCCGTGTCGCCCCCCGATGCGCTGATTTGACATTTCGATTTATGAGGGTATACTTGCCCGTGCAAATCCAAATACCTGCGGATACGTAAGTAAAGGGAGGCAATTCCCTCCGGCGCAAAAGGCAAATATACAAGCCCGCGCCGCCCACTTGGTCCGAATAAGGACCGAAGAATCCAGAAATATGAACCAAGGCAGTTTCTTAGCCTTTGGGCGGCAAGCGCCGAAGAACCACAGGAGGTTGATGATTATTTTACAGGCGAAACAATGGCAGAGACTCTCTAAAATAGCGAGCCGCTTCTTTGAGGCGGAAAGGGAGCTTTTTACCCATTTCCTAACCCTAGTTGTCCTGGTAGGACTTATTGGTTCGGCCGCGTACATGGACGCCAGACTGCAGCCAAAAGCCGCTCACGCCAGCGCTGTTAAGACAGCCGCGCAGCCCGCTCCGGCGACGCCCACGGCAAACGCACAGCCCGCTCCGGCGCCGCAGCCGCCCGCTCCGGCAGGACCGCCGGCGCTGACGCAGAATACACAGAACTTAAATCCGGAGCTGCTCAGAAGGTTCGACGCGTTCCGGAGCTTCATCTGGCAAAAATACGGCGTGGTCCTGGAAATCAGGAGCGGCTACCGAAGTACGGCCGAGCAGGCGCAACTGTTTGCGACCTTGCCGGCGGGACGGGCCAACCCGCCGGGTCGTTCGAACCACGAAAAGGGCGAGGCCATCGATTATACGAATTACACGCCCGAATATAACCAGTACCTTGGCCAATTCGGCCTGCACGCGCCATACGCGGGCAAGGAAGACTGGCACGTGGAAAGAGTCGAAATGCCGCCGGCAAGCTAAAAGTTTTCCTTCCGCATCCGGGAGACCTGGTCAATGACATCTTTGTGGAGCACGCTTTTTGAGTTGACCATTGAATTTTCAGTTTCGTTCGTCAATAATCCTCAATATACTCGCCTCGGGTAAAATTTCAATTTGCTCCACTTATCTATCGGTTTGAACCGGAACGGGCCAACACAAGGATATGCGATGGATGAAAAATGGCTGAGCGAGCGCACTTTCGACCACCGCGATTTCGCGGACCTTGAGCTCTTAGCAAGAAAAAAGGCCGATCTGGGGCTTAGCGTCAGCGTCTGCTTGCCGACCTTAAACGTGGCCGCCACCTTAGGCCCTATCCTCGACGGCTGCCGGGCCTTAAAAGAAACCGGCGGCCTCATAGACCAGCTGGCGATTGTCGACAGCTGCTCCACCGATGCTACCGTGCCGATAGCGCTGGCGGCCGGGGCTGAAGTTTTCTTGGACCGCGACATATTGCCCGGTCTCGCGCCGGCCGGCGGCAAAGGCGAGGCCTTGTGGAAAAGTCTGGCGGTATTGACCGGGGACATTATTATTTGGATAGATAGCGACATCGCCAACTTTCACCCCCGTTTTGTCTACGGTCTTCTTGGCCCGCTGCTCAATTACCCGGAGATCGGCTACGTCAAAGCCTTCTACCGGCGCCCTTTGCTCTTGCCTGCCGGCGCCAGGCAAGAAAACGAGGGCGGCCGGGTGACCGAGATATGCGTGCGACCGCTCCTAAACTTTTTTTGGCCGCCGTTGGCCAACCTTGTCCAGCCGCTTTCAGGGGAGTCGGCGGCCAGACGTGAGGTATTGGAGTCGCTGCCGTTTTTCACCGACTACGCCGTGGAGGTGGGCCTTTTGATCCACGTCTTGCGCCGGTTCGGTCTGTCGACCATAGCCCAGGTCAATCTGGATGAGCGGGTCCACACAAACCAACCGCTTCAAAAACTGGGGCGGATGTCCTTTGCTATCCTTCAGGCTGTTTTTAAGCTGTTGGAAGATGACGGGCTGGTCACGGGAAACACGTCAAACGAGCTCCGTGAGAGCTTCCGTCTCGAAGACGGTGTATACATGCCCGTCTCGGAACGCATCCAAATTATCGAGCGGCCGCCGTTTAAGTCACTTGACGCAACGGGTGCGGCCGGCTTCAAGGAAAAAGTCTAAAATGCGCAGCCGGATTATAACCAGCCAGACGCCTGAGGTGTTGGCCCGCTTGCAAGGCATCAAGGTCATCTATACGGACCTCGACAACACTCTGCTGGGGCCGAAGAGCTCGATCTTCATCGCCCCCGATAACACGTATACTTTGGAGCCGGCCCGGGCACTGCTGGCCGTTGTCGAAGCGGGGATAGATATCGTTGTCGTCTCGGGTCGCAACGACTACCAATTAAGGGAAATATGCCGGGTCTTGGGGCTGGAAAACTACATTGCCGAGCTGGGGTGCATGCTCTTCTACAACCAGGGTCGCGAGGCCCTCAAAAATTACCACTACCCGGTCCCCGAGGGTAAGACGCTGCACCGGGCCATTGCCGACAGCGGCGCTCCGGCGTTTTTATTGGAGCACTTCAAAGGGCGGCTCGAATACCATACGCCCTGGTCAAAGAATCAGAAATGCACCCACCTCTTCCGCGGCCTAATAGATGTACGTCTGGCCAACGACTTGCTCGTCGCCGAGGGATTTGCCGGCTTAAGGGTGGTCGACAACGGCGGCAGCCGCTCCCAAGGGGGACTGGCGCCCTTGCCGGAGATCCGCGTCTATCACCTGCTCCCGAAAGACACTAATAAGGCTTCAGCCATCATCGCCGACCAGCAAAGGCGGGGCTTAAGTTTCGAGGAGACGATCGCGCTCGGCGATTCACTCGCCGATCTGGAGATGGCCGCCGTCGTCGGAGCCTTCTTTTTGGTGGCCGATGGTGTCAGCGACAACCTCCAGCTAAACGCCGAGTTCATGACCTACAAAAACTCTTACCTGACGACTCGGAAAATGGGGCTGGGTTGGGCCGAAGTGGCCGGGTTGGTGCTCAAGGGCAAGTGACCGCTCTGACCACTCTCTCGGCCGGACGCTTAGATCTCCTGGCCGGCCGATGACGGGGCGGCCTGAGTTTCTATCAAGCTTTCGGCCTCGATCTGCTCGAGTTCGCGTATCATTTGCGATAAAGGGACTATCTCATAGCCATGCCGCCGGAGTTCATCGATGACCAGAGGCAACGCCTCTACTGTGTTGCCGCGATCGGCTCCCTCTCTGCGAACGACGGCGCCGCTGTCATGGAATAAGATGACGCCGCCTGTTTTGATGTGTCGCATGATCCGTCCGACTATCGCTTTTGGCGATCTGCCCCGCCAATCGACAGCGCTCACCGTCCACATGGCAATCGTGTAGCCCAGCTCTACTAAGAGCTTGCGGCCGGCGTTTGAGATAATGCCCCGGGGTGGCCGGAAAAGACGGGTGCGGACGCCCACGACCCGCAAGATGATTTGCTCGGTTTTGTTAAGTTCGGCAAGTATCGTCTTTCTGCCGGCCGGCACCAGATCGCGGTGTGAATAGGTGTGATTACCGATATCATGACCTTCGGCAAAGACGCGCCGGGCGACATCCGGATATTTTTCGACGTGCTTGCCGACCATAAAAAAGGCGGCCTTCGCTTCTTTCTCTTTGAGAACGTCCAGTATTTTAGGCGTATATTCGGGGCTTGGCCCATCATCGAAGGTCAAAGCGACATGAGGGTGATTTCGACCGCGCCGGACTATTCCGCCCTGGGGCCCGATCCCGTGGTACTCATAATAGCTGACCGCGGCCGATATTAAGATAACGCCAAGCGCGAACATACCGGGCAAATGGGCCCGAAAAACAAACCATTGGCCCAACCACTTGTCGAAGACCGTCGCGTACAGAAGCTCAAAAATAGCCACGGCGCCCAGCGCCGCTACGACCGGCTTCGGGAAACTATCCGGCAATGATCTCCCCCCAGCCTAAATGGATTCGCGTTTTTTTACCCGAGTCACGTCCATTATTATTACCGAAAAAACATGCTCCAAAAGTGCGCGCCTTCTTGAGCATGTTTTTAATCAACCGGCTTGAACCGGTCTTTAAGCCGCTCCATCACTTCCGGCATAGTCGTATATTCCATTTCGTCGAGCGGCAGGCGATGCGGCTCGAACGGGCCGTGCAGCCGCAGATAATCAGCGATGTCGAGAGCTTTTCTGCGGGCGTTGTCATAGCTTATATCTTTGAACATGTCGCGCGGGCCGACCAGCATCCCGTCGGCAATCTGAAAACCGAGGCCGACCACGCGCGGCGGGCCGTCGAACCGGGTCGGGGTATCGTTATCAAAAC
>JAUXSL010000079.1 GCA_030679975.1 Actinomycetota bacterium | reverse complement strand
CGCGGGAGTCGCTGAATTAGTATCATGTCCCCGACTAATCGACCAGCCGCGATGAGACCGCGGCGCTGACGACGCTGATCAACACAGCCGCCACGATGGTCTGCCAGAACCCCTGAAGCTGAAAGCCGGGGCCGACGACCGCGGCCACCAGGTAAAGCATAAGGGCGTTGATGACCAGAGCAAAGAGACCCAAAGTCAAGATGGTGATCGGCAGGGAAAGCACCACGACAACAGGCCTGATGACGGCGTTGGCGATAGCGAGAACTAAAGCCGCCAATAACGCGGCTTGAAAATCAGCCACGCGTATCAGCGAGGGCAGAAAATAGGAGACCCCGAAGATAACGCCGCCGGTGATAACCACTCTAAGAATAAATTTCAGGACCGCTCACCCCCTTCCAGCGCCAACAGCTTCGCTTTTAAGCCGGGTGGTCCGCTCCAGCCGCCCTCGCCGCTCGAAGCCAGCACCCGGTGGCAAGGCACAAATAGCGGCGTCGGATTCCGGCCGAGAGCCGCCCCCACCGCCCGCGTCGCGCCCGGACTGCCGATGACCGCGGCTATATCCGAGTAACTTGCCGTTTCACCCCATTTTAAACTTCTTGTCGCCTTGTAGACGCCGGCGGCAAAGGCGGAAAGGCCGCCGCTATCCGGATTCCACCGACCCAGATCCGTCCGCACGCCGTTGAAATAATCATGAAGCGCCGCCCTCAAATCGACCGGCATCCGGGCCTCCACAGCCGCCGGTTCCAGTCGCTTGGCCGCCGCCGACAACTCAGCCAACGGCTTGCCCCAGAGGTGGTACTTTATCTTGCTCAAATTCATTACTATAACTCCGGAGCCAAAAGGCGAGCTATAGGTCGTTATCAACATAGTGTCAAGATAGCATGTATCTCAAGCTCTTCGCCAAGGCCCGCGGGAGACCGGCGGCCACCAGCTCATCCTCGCCGGCGGCTTTGACCTTCTTTAAGCTGCCGAATTTTTTCAGCAACATTTGGCGGCGTTTCGGGCCGATGCCCGGTAGGCTGTCGAGACTCGATCCGCGCATCGTGTCGGCGCGGAGTTGACGGTGGTAGGCGATGGCGAAACGGTGGGCTTCATCGCGGATGCGTTGGATCAAATAGAGGCCCTGCGAACCTTCCGGCAGCAGAACAGGTTCATCCCGGCCGGGCAGAAACAGCTCTTCCCGCTTTTTCGCCAGCGCCGCCGCCGGCACGCCGGCCACGCCGGCTGCCTCTAGCGCCTCCAATGCCGCCGTCAGTTGCGGTTTGCCGCCATCGACTAGAACCAGGTCCGGCAACGCCGCGAATTTCGCGTCTCCACCGGCGTGTTTAAGACGACGGCTAACGACTTCCTTCATCATGGCAAAATCATTGGGTTCCCCCGCCGCCGACCGGATTTTAAACCGGCGGTAATGTTGGCGCGCCGGCCGGCCGCTTAAGAAGACCACCATCGACCCAACCGAATGCGCCCCGCTAATCGTTGAGATATCGAAACATTCTATCGCCGCCGGAACTTGCGGCAAGCCCAGCGCTTTTTGCAATTCGTCAAGGCCCGCCTTTATCGACTTGGCCTCGTGGCCGGAACGCAATTTAAAGCGGGCCAGTGAGTGGACGGCGTTCTCCATCGCCATCTCTACCAGCCGCTTCTTGGCCCCCCGGCTTGGCACGGTCAATTTGATGGTCCGGCCCTTCATCGTCCCCAGCCAGACAGCGATAGCCCCCGGCTCATCGAGCCGGCGCGGGAGAACAACTTCATCCGGAAACGCCGTCAACTCCTCGTAATATTGCTTGACAAAGCTGGTTATCACTTCTTTAGCTTCACACCCGCCGGCTTCATCGACGATGAAATCCTCGCTGCCTATAAGCTTGCCGGCCCTAACCTTTAGCAGCTGGATACAGCCCAACTCATCTTCTACCTCCAGGCCAAAGATATCCTGATTTAAGCGGGTATCGGCGGCTACCCTTTGCTTTTCCAATATCTGAGCAGCCGTTCGTATCCGGTCCCGAAAGAGGGCCGCCCGCTCAAAAGCCAGGTGCCGTGAGGCCGCTTCCATCTCGCGATTTAAATCAGCGATCACCTGCTCCTGGCGCCCCTCCAGAAAAGCGCAAAGCTGCTCCAGCGTTCGCCCATATTCCTTCGCGTCCGCACGACCGACGCACGGCCCGGGACAACGATCGATATGAAAATATAGACACGGCCGTCCGGTCTTCTCGGCCCGCGCCATGACTGTATTTGAACAAGCCCGCAGAGGAAATATCTTCATCAGCGTGTCGAGCGTTTCGCGCAACGCCCGGGCTCCTGTGTAGGGGCCGAAGTAACGCGTGTCGGCCCGATGCTTCTCCCGAGTATACTTAACGCGGGGCCACGACTCGCGCGAACAAACAGCCAAATATGGATAGCTTTTATCATCTCGATAGCTGACGTTGTATTTCGGCCGGTACCGCTTGATCAGGTTGGCTTCAAAAACCAACGCTTCCACTTCCGTGGCCGTGACATGGTAATCAAGCTTAGCCGCTTGGGCCACCATTAGCTTTACTTTTGGAAGCGATGTGTTTTTGGTAAAATATGATCGGACGCGTTTTTTAAGTGACTTTGCTTTGCCGATATATAGGACTAAGCCTCCTTCGTTTTTGAACAGATAGACGCCCGGCTTATCGGGCAGGTTCTTGACTTCGTTGACTAACGCGGTATTCGCCATAACCACCAGATTTTAGCATGGTGTTTAGATAGGAGGTAGCCGAGATGCGATTAGGGATCAAGCAAAAGGTCAGGATCGTTTCAGTGATCCTTCTGTCTATTACTTTCAGTATGATCGCCTTGGCATATGTCAGCCTGGTGAACTTACGCCGTCTAACCTACGAAAGCGCCAATATTGTCTTAGAGTTTCACGCGCTCAACCAAGTCAATAATGCCTTCGAAAAAGAAGGTCCGACAGCCAAGTTATGGCTGTCTTCCGGTAATCAGCAAGAACTTAATCAATTTTCCGACGAAGTAAGCATCACGGAAGGAGCTTTAGCCACTCTTAGCAAAATACCCACTTTGCTTGAGCGGGACAAATGGTACGTGCACGTGATCCGGGTAAATCATGAAGGAATAAAGGCGCTTGTCGACAAGTTTGGCCCGCCGGGCTCTAAAATCAGCTTAAAGGCCCGGTCAACGGCCACGGTGGAAATCAATCGTCGACTCAATGAAATACATGGTCTTATTGCTGACTGGAGCTATTTTAATGAGCAAGAAGCCAGGCATATCTTGCTTGAATCCGCAGCCGTTCGTTACGTTGAGGCAGGACTGTTGCTCGGATCGCTGGTTATTCTCATAGCCGGCACGGGAACCGCCTATTTAGTCACCAGGTTTGTGGCCAGACCCATCATTGAGCTTCACCGGGGCGTCGAAAAGATCTCGGCCGGCGATACGGATTATCAGTTTGAGATTAAGACAAGCGATGAGATCGAAGATCTAGCGACTTCGTTTAATCAACTCTTTTCCAAACTGCGCCAAGAGGAGGAGACTGCCTCGGAAATACAGCGGCGCCTGTTACCCCAAAACGAACTGCGGGCTCCCGGCGTGCGAATCTACGCCAGACAGGCCTACGCCAAGCTGGTTGGCGGCGATTGGTTCGATTTCTATCAATTCAAAGATGAGATTAGGTTGCTAATCGCCGACGCTTCGGGCAAGGGCGTGCCGGGCGCCTTGCTGGCCACCGTCGGGATGAGCACTATCCGATCCGAACCGAAGTTTTCCAGTACTATCGAGAATATCCTGCGTAAGACCAACAAGACGGTGGCTAATCGTTTCGGCGCCACCGATTTTATTACTCTCTTGTCCGCACAGCTATCGCTGAAGAGCAAACGCTTTGTCTACATAAATTGCGGGCACGAGCCGCCTTTATATTTCAATGCCAAGAATGCCCGCTGGACCATCCTGCCAAGCCCGGCAAATTTGCCGCTTGGCATCAGTATCGAGTTGTTCGACCCGACGTCGCAATTAATGATGTTAAGCCCCGGGGATAGACTTATACTTTATACGGACGGCTTGCATGACGTCCGGGATAAAGAAGGCCGGTTTTTGAGAATAGAGACAATTGTCGACTGGTTGGATAAACACTCCGAACTCGGGATTGAGCTCATCACCAATGAGCTGCTCCAAAAAGCCGTGGATTTTAGCAATGGGCCGCTGGCCGACGATATAACGTTGCTCGGAATCGAACTGACTGACGAGTCTACCTGACTATCTTAGATATCGCCAGCTCCAGAATATCCTCGGCCCCTTGGGCTTTCAGCTCCGGGACCAGCAGATTGACCTGGCTTTTTTCAACGACTGTGGTTACTTCCAGATAGTCGGAATTATACAGTTGAGCAACCGTCGGATTTTTCATCGCCGGGAGCGCCGCGATGACAGCCTCGAGACGGCCGGCCGGCACGTTCATCGATATTAAGACTTTTCCGCGGGCGTCGATCACCCCGAGCAACAGGGTCCTTATCTCCTCGATGGCATTGCGTTTGACCGGGTCCGCCCAAGCGGCCTTGTTGGCTATCAGCTTAGTTGTCGATTCAAGAATGACCCCGATTATTTTAAGGTGGTTGCGCCGCAAGGTCTGACCGGTTTCCGTCAGATCGACTATGACGTCCATCAGCTCCGGTACTTTGGCCTCGGTAGCGCCATAGGAAAAAAAGATGTTCACGGATATGCCCAGCTCATCGAAGTACTTCTGGGTAGTTTTGGGAAATTCCGTCGAAACGCGGCTGCCGGGGACGATATCTTTCGGCTCGTTTACCTTTGAGCCCTCGGGGACGGCGATGACCATTTTTAATTTGCCGGTGCCGGTCTTGGCGTAAGGCATATCGGCGACTTCAACGACATCGGCGCCACCTTCGGTTATACAATCGCGGCCGGATATACCGATGTCAAAATAACCCTCTTCGACATAAGTCGGAATCTCCTGCGGCCTCAATATCTTGACCTTGGTGATGCGCGGATCGTTAACGACCGGATTATATTCCCGGGCGCTCTTCTTTATCTCCAGGTCGGCTTGGGCAAACAACAGCAGGGTCTGCTCTTCAAGGCTCCCTTTCGGTATGGCTATGCTCAGCATTTGGTCTCCCGTTCCACAGATTCCCGCTTTCGCGGGAATGACACGTTTAAGTGCGGCTTTAAATACCGACCCGTATACGATTTCTTATGCGCCGCGATCTCCTCGGGCGTGCCGCTGGCGACGATCCGGCCGCCGCGGTCCCCGCCCTCGGGGCCCAGGTCGATAATATGGTCCGCGCTCTTAATGATATCCAGATTGTGCTCGATGACAAGGACTGTGTTGCCGCTATCCACTAGACGCTGCAAGACACTTAAAAGCTTGGCCGCATCGGCGAAGTGCAGACCGGTGGTCGGTTCATCGAGGATATAGAAGGTGCATCCGGTAGCGACCCGGCTTAATTCCGAGGCCAGTTTTACCCGTTGGGCCTCCCCGCCGGAGAGAGTCGGCGCCGGTTGGCCCAGCTTAATATAGCCCAAACCGACATCGAACAGAGTCGTCAACCGTCTCTTGATGGTAGGGATATTGGCAAAGAAACCGACGGCTTCCTCGACCGACATATCCAGGACCTCGGCGATGTTCTTAGCCTTGAATTTGACTTCCAGCGTCTCCTCGTTGTAGCGCTTACCCTTGCAAACCTCGCAGGGGACGAAGATATCCGGCAAAAAATGCATCTCTATCTTGATGGTGCCGTCGCCCCGGCAGGCCTCGCATCGCCCGCCCTTGACGTTGAAACTGAACCGGCCGGGCTTATAGCCCCGGACCTTAGCTTCCTTTGTGGTGGTAAAAACCGTTCTGATGTCGCTAAAGACCCCGCTGTATGTGGCCGGATTCGACCTGGGGGTGCGACCGATCGGGGACTGGTCTATCTCCACGACCTTATCGATGTTTTGAATCCCCTCCAGCGCCTCGAAGCGGCCGGGCTTGACGCGCGACTTATAGACCGCGACGGCCAAGGCTTTAGCCAGGATGTCGCTGACTAAGGTGCTCTTGCCGGAACCGGAGACGCCGGTGACGCAGATCAGCTTGGCCAGCGGTAGTTCAACGTCTATCTCTTTGAGATTATGCTCGGCGGCGCCTCTGATCACCAAGCGCTTGCCATTGCCCGCCCGCCTCGTCGCGGGAACAGGAATAGAAACTTTACCCGCCAGGTATTGACCGGTGATTGAAGCTTTGTTTTTGATAATCTCGGCCGGCGTGCCGACAGCGATGATAGCACCGCCGTGTTCCCCGGCGCCCGGACCGATGTCGACGACATAGTCCGCCGCTCTGATGGTCGCCTCATCGTGTTCGACGACTATCAGCGTGTTTCCCAAATCCCGCAGGCGCTTTAAGGTCGCTATCAACCGGGCGTTGTCCCGCTGGTGTAAGCCGATCGTAGGTTCGTCGAGGATGTACAAGACGCCCATCAGGCCGGAACCTATCTGTGTGGCCAAGCGAATGCGTTGGGCTTCGCCGCCCGAGAGCGTCGCGGCGGCCCGCTCCAGCGTCAGGTAGTCTAAACCGACATCTACGAGAAACCTTAACCGTTCTTTGATCTCTTTGAGTATCCGGGCGGCGATCATCAACTCGCGCTCGGAGAGCGCCGCTTGAAGGCCGTCCGTAAAGGCCAGCGAGGCCGTTATCGGCAGCCGGCAGAGTTCGTTTATGTTCTTGCCGTTGACCGTCACCGCCAGACTGGCCGGCTTAAGCCTCGTTCCACGGCAAGCCGGGCACTCCGTCACCCTCATATACTGACTGAGACGGTCCCGGGCGTAATCGGATTCGGTCTCCTTGAATCGACGCATCAAATTGGGGATGACTCCCTCGTAGGTGGTGCGGTAAGCGTGGCTCGCATCATCGCTGTCGATATAGCGCAGCTGAACAGTGGTCCGCGGTTCGCCGTAAAGGACCAGGTGTCTGTGTTCCGGGCTTAAGGACCCCCAGGGGACTTTAGTGCTGAAGCCCGCCACCCGGGCCAGGGCCGCCATCAATTTAGGATAATAGTTGTGCTTGCCGGTAAACGGGTGGATGACACCTTCGTCAATTGTCAGATCGGAGCTTGCGATGATTAGCTCCGGATCGATTTCCGGACGGTTGCCGAGACCGGTACATTCCGGACAGGCCCCGTACGGACTGTTGAAGGAGAACTGGCGGGGCGCCAACTCCTCGAAGCTGATGCCGCAATCCAAACAGGCGAAATGCTCCGAAAAAGACATGACACGCGTGGCGTCGCCGTCCAGCAACTCTATATCGACCGCCCCTTCAGCCAACTTCAGCGCCAGCTCGATAGAGTCGGCCAGTCGCCTCTTGATGTCGGCCTTCATCACCAGGCGGTCGATGATAACTTCGATCGTGTGTTTATAATTCTTGTCCAGTTTGATGGCTTCTTCGAGCAGACGGACCTCTCCGTCAACCTTGACCCGGGCAAATCCCTCGCGGCGCAGATTATCGAAAATCTTGCGAAACTCGCCCTTGCGCCCCTTGACCAACGGCGCCATGACCTGGAATTTCGTCCCCTCGGGCACCGCCATTACCTGGTCGATTATCTGCTGTGCCGATTGCTTGGCGATGGGACGTCCGCACTGGACGCAATGGGGAATGCCGACGCGGGCGTAAAGTAAGCGCAGATAGTCATAGACTTCCGTCACCGTCCCGACAGTCGAGCGCGGGTTGCGACTGGTCGTTTTTTGGTCGATGGAAACCGCCGGTGACAGGCCGTCGATGTGATCGACATCCGGTTTTTCCATCTGGCCCAGGAATTGGCGGGCATACGACGAGAGCGACTCGACATAGCGTCGCTGGCCCTCGGCGTAGATGGTGTCGAACGCAAGCGACGATTTGCCTGAGCCGGAGAGCCCCGTCATGACGATCAGCTTGTCCCGGGGCAGCTCCAGGTTTACATTCTTTAAATTATGTTCGCGCGCGCCTTTGATGACGATTTTGTCTTGCGTCACACAGCCTACCTCTAAGATTTTTCGGAAACTTAGATTATATCATCAAGCGGGGAGCGGACATAAGCGGTATGGACGGGATGAGAGCAGTGTATATGAGAACGCGACCCAAAGCCCCAGATGCAAGCTTGCCCCGTACGTCGATACGGGGGCAGACGAACGCCCTGCTCTAGAAGTTCTTGCTGAACTTATAGCCTACCTGCCGCACTGTTTGAATCAGGTCGGCGTAACGGCCGAGCTTGGAGCGGAGGCGGCGGATGTGGACATCGACGGTGCGGGTGCCGCCGAAATAGTCGTACTCCCATATCTTGTTAAGCAAAGTCTGACGGTCCCAGACACGACCGGGACGGCTCGCCAAAAACTTGAGCAACTCGTATTCTTTATAGGTGAGATTGAGCGGCGTGCCGTCGAGTAAAGCCTCATAAGTATCGGGGTGGATTACCAGGCCGTCTATGTGTATTGTTTTTGTTTCGCCGTCTGCCGCCGTCAACCGCTTCAGCCTCAGCCAAAGCTCGCCGGCGCTGAACGGCTCGATGACAAAATCGTCAACGCACTCCATCAGCTCCGGGTTGAGCTGCTGCGACGCGCCCATGACCATTACGACCGGCGCCCCTTCGCCGTCTTTCACCGACCGGGCTCGCTCGAGCGCCGCCGCCTCGTCTGTAAGAGCGTCGACCAAAAGGATATCGCCGCTCCCGGTCGTCGGCTCGTACCCACCGCTCTTTACTTTAGCGATCAGGTCGTCTTGCCTATCCGCACTGGCGCTGAAAATCGCTACTTTGGTCACAGCGTAGACAGATACTTATCCAACTCAAACTGGCTTACTTGAGCCTTGTACGCATCCCATTCGGCCCTTTTGTTCCGGATGAAGTACTCATGGACATGGTCGCCAAGCGCTTTCTTCAATAACTCGCTTTTCTCGGCCAGATTAATGGCTTCATGCAGGTCTTCGGGAAGGCTGTTTATGCCGGCTTTGGCCCGTTCAGCCGGAGTCATCTCATAGATATTGTTTGTCGCTTCCGACGGAAGCTCATAACCTTTTTCGATTCCTTCCAAGCCGGCGGCGAGCATGACGGAGAAAGCCAGATACGGATTGCAGGCCGGGTCGGGGCTGCGCAGCTCCACGCGAGTCGCCTGCTCTTTGCCCGGCTTATACATAGGCATCCTGACCAGAGCCGAGCGATTCCGGCGCGACCAGCAGATATATACCGGCGCTTCATAACCGGGCACCAGGCGTTTATAGGAGTTTACCCACTGGTTGCAGACGGCGGTCATCTCGCGAGCGTGCTTCAGGACGCCGGCGATATACCCCTTGCCGTCTTTTGAAAGATTGTATTCGTCGTCGCCGTCAAAGAAAGCATTGCTGTCGCCCTTGAACAGGGATTGATGTACATGCATGCCGCTGCCGTTTTGACCGAAGATCGGCTTCGGCATAAAAGTGGCGTATATTCCCGCTTCCTGAGCGATCTCTTTTACCGCGAGCCGATAGGTCATGACATTGTCGGCCATGCTGAGGGCATCCGCGTAGCGAAGGTCTATCTCGTGCTGGCTCGGGGCCACCTCGTGATGACTGTACTCGACCGGTATCCCCATTGCCTCCAGGGCGAAGACCGTCTTGCGCCGATGGTCTGTCGCCAGATCGAGCGGCGTCAAGTCGAAATATCCGCCTTCGTCCAAAGTTTCCGTCCCTTTGCTGTCCTCGAAATAGAAGAACTCCAATTCGGGGCCGACATACATCGTGTAGCCGAGCTTGGCCGCCCGCTCCAGATTGCGCCGCAAAACGTAGCGCGGGTCGCCGTCAAAGGGAGTGCCGTCCGGGTTCATGACGTCACAGAACATACGGGCCACGCCTTGTTCCGATGGGCGCCAGGGCAAGACCGCGAAAGTGCTTGGGTCCGGCTTGGCGATCATGTCCGACTCTTCTATCCGTGTAAAACCCTCTATCGATGAGCCGTCGAAGCCCATGCCTTCGGAAAAAGCGGCTTCCAGTTCCGCCGGCGTGATCGCGAAGCTCTTCATGAACCCAAGGACATCGGTAAACCAAAACCGGATAAACTTAATGTCCTGGTCCCGCACGGTTTTTAAAACGAATTCCTCATCTTTTCTGATCGCCATCGACTCTCCTTAACATCGTCTTTTCCAGCATGGTAACACTATAATGTTTCATGTGTGTTAAATCTATTTCAGCCGGCCCTTCCCGGTATCCCTCCCCAAATCTTCCCTCAAGCTTTGTATCCGGTCGCGCACCTGGGCCGCGTATTCGAAGTTTAGTTCTTCCGCCGCCTGCCGCATCTCTTCTTCCAGCCCCTGGACCAGCCGGTCTATTTCATCCCGCGGCATCCGCGCCAACTTGCTGGTGATATCGGCTTCGCTCCCGTAGGCTCCCGGTTCTTCGGCTCGCGCGGTGGCTTGGATTATATCGGCAACCACTTTGCGGATAGACTCCGGCTCGATACCGTTCGCCGTGTTGTAAGCGACCTGCTTAACGCGGCGCCTGTTGGTTTCATCTAATGCCCGCTTCATCGAATCGGTCATCTTGGCGGCATACATGATGACTTCGCCGCTGACGTTTCGGGCCGCCCGGCCGATAGTCTGGATGAGCGACCGGTCCGACCGGAGAAACCCTTCTTTGTCGGCGTCCAAGATGGCTACCAGCGATACTTCCGGCAAATCCAGCCCCTCGCGCAGCAAATTGATGCCGACCAGAACATCGAACCTGCCCAACCGCAGGTCTCGCAATATCTCAATCCGCTCCATGGTGACGACGTCCGAGTGCAGATATCTCACCTTCACCCCGACCTCGAGCAGATAGTCGGTCAAATCCTCAGCCATTTTCTTTGTCAGGGTTGTCACCAGGACCCGCTCGCCGGCCGCGACGCGGCCGCGGATCTCGTGAAGCAAGTCGTCTATCTGCCCTTCGATCGGCCGCACGCTCACCTCCGGATCGACCAGGCCGGTCGGGCGAATTATCTGCTCGACCACTTGGCCGGAAACTTCCAACTCCCATTGACCCGGCGTGGCACTGACAAAGACGGCTTGCGGAAGCTTAGCGATGAATTCCTCGAATCGCAACGGCCGGTTGTCCAGAGCCGAAGGCAACCGGAAACCATGGCCGATCAAGGTTTCTTTACGCGATTTATCGCCCCCATACATCCCATGTACCTGCGGGATGGTCACATGCGACTCATCGATCATCACCAGGAAGTCATCCGGGAAGTAATCTATCAGCGTGAACGGCGGCTCTCCCGGCGCCCGCCCGTCAAAATGGCGGGAATAGTTTTCAATCCCGGAGCAAAAGCCTATCTCGCGCATCATTTCCAGGTCATAGCGGGTCCGCATAGCCAGACGCTGTGACTCAAGCAGCTTACCGTCCTTGTCTAGTTCAGCCAGGCGAACTTTCAGCTCCGCTTCGATGCCGATAACCGCCCGCTCCAACCGTTCCGGCGAAGCGACATAGTGTGAGGCCGGAAAGACCGCCAGTTTGTCCAAATCCGCCAAGATTTCGCCGGTGATCGGGTCCACTCTTAGTATCCGCTCGACGGCATCGCCGAAAAATTCCACCCGAAACGGCGCTTCTTCGTAAGGCGGAAATATCTCTAAAACATCGCCGCGCACCTTAAAAGTGCCGCGCACTAAACTATAATCGTTGCGCTGGTACTGTATCTGGACAAGCAGTCTCAAGGTCGAATCAAGGCCGGGCGATTCCTCTTTGCGCAACCAGATCATCTGGCCGAGATATTCCTCCGGCGACCCCAACCCGTAGATGCAGGAGACGCTGGCCACCACTACAACATCGGGGCGCGACAGCACGGCCGAAGTCGTGGCGTGGCGGAGTTTATCTATTTCATCGTTGATCGACGCGTCTTTTTCTATATATGTGTCCGTGTGCGGGATGTACGCTTCCGGCTGGTAATAATCATAATAGCTGACAAAGTATTCGACCGCGTTCTGGGGAAACAGCTGCTTGAACTCGCTGCAAAGCTGGGCGGCAAGCGTCTTATTCGGCGCCATCACTAAAGTCGGTTTGCCGATGCCGGCGATGAGGTTGGCCATGGTGAAGGTCTTGCCGGAGCCGGTGACGCCGAGCAGCGTCTGATACCGCTCGCCGGCGCGCGTCCCCGCTACAAGTTCGGCTATCGCCCGGGGCTGGTCCCCTTTAGGTTCGTAAGCGGAAACTAATTTAAAGTCCATGCCCCTGCTTCAGTTCCGGATATAACCACCGGTATATCCAGCGGCTCCTCTGCGCCCGGCGGACAAACGCGCGCGTTTCAGCGAACGGTATCCGGTCGATCACCTGGTTTTGCGTGCGACCGTTATTTTGCGCCAGCCACTTGTCGAGGTTACGCTGGCCGCCGTTGTAAGCGGCCAGAGCGAAGGCCGTGTTGCGGTATCTAGCCAGCAAGTAATGAAAGTACCAGCTGCCGATGGCTAAATTCGCCGCCGGCTCCGTCAATCGCGCGGCCAGGTGGGGCCGCCCTATCTCCGCGGAAGCCCACGAGGCCGTCTCCGGCATCAGTTGCATCAAACCGACAGCGCCGGCCGGCGACCGCGACATCGGGCTGAACTTGCTTTCCTCGTAAACGATGGCCGCCAGGAGCGCCGGGTCGAGCTCATATCGTTTCGCCTGCTCGAGGATAAGGCCTTCGTATCCTAAGGGATAGAAAAACCTGGCCGCCGGAAGAAAGGCGGCCGCCAAAAAAACGATAACCGCCGCCAATATCATGCCCCGCCTGATCTTCAAAGCCGGCCCTCGTCGACGCATTCCTTCAGCCTCGCATACACCACCGCCGCCTGCTCTTTTAGCCGGCCGATATCCCCCTTGTTTAAGAGAGTAAAATCAGCGAAGGCCAGCCTTTCCGCGTCGTTCGCTTGAGACCGCAACCGCGCCAGTCCTTGTTCGACAGTCAAACCCATCTCCATTAGACGACTTATCTGTTGCTCCGGAGTTGTTACCACGACGAGTACGACATCAAACAGCTCTTCTAGGCCGGCCTCGATTAATAACGGCACTTGGACGACGCCGATCCTGTCACTATCATCAGCCCGCCACTCATCCAGGAGAGCTTGAATCCGCTCGATGGTCGCCGGATGGACGATCCGGTTCAAAGCATCCAATTGCGCCGGATCGTCAAAGACCTCGGCGGCTAAACGGCCGCGGTCGATGGAACCGTCGGGCGCGATTATATCGCCGCCAAAATGCGCGGCCAGCCGGCTGTAAACATCTGTTCCAACAGACATGACCTCGCGGGCAATAAGATCGGCGTCGACCGCGACGGCCCCCAGTTCGACCAGGTAGCCGGCGACGGTGCTTTTCCCGCTGGCGATACCGCCCGTCAATCCTACCGTAAGCAAAGTCTTCCCCTCGCAAAAAAAAGCGGCCCCATATAATACCTATTATAGAGCCGCTCATTTATTATGTCTCGATGGCTTTCGTTAAGGCACAATTGTCGTCGTTGTAACTGCTTCCTCGGCATCGACCAGACCGGCGCCCTGCTGATTGGCCGTGAGACCCGGCAGCGGATCCGCGGTCAACTGCAACAGAGCTTTTACCCGCGCCGGAGTCAACGGCCCTTTGGCGCCGATAACTAGAGCAGCCGAGCCGGTAACATGGGGAGACGCCATGCTGGTGCCGCTTAGATACGCATACCCGCTCCTTTTATAAGTAGAGAAGATATTACTTCCGGGCGCCGCCAGATCGACCTCGGGCCCGACACTTGAAAAACTTGCCAGCGTATCGCCGGCGGTGGTTGCCGAGACCGCGATAACTTCGTCATATGCGGCTGGATAACCGACAGCACCGCCGCTGCTATTGCCGGCCGCCGCTACTAGGGTGACGCCGGCATTGTTGGCAGCGATGATCGCGTCATGTTCTGAATCATTGGCCCCGCTTGAACCAAAACTCATATTCGCGACCTGAATATCGTTGAGCGGATCCGTATCGTTGTGTGTATTCGCGGCCCACTGAAGGCCTTCGATAACGTCGGACAGCCATCCCGAACCGCCGGCGCCCAGGACCTTGACGGCATATAAATTGATGCTCGGCCCGACGCCAACCACGCCGATAGTGTTGGCGGCGCCGGCGATAGTGCCGGCGACATGAGTGCCGTGGCCGTTGTCGTCATTTGCCGATTTATGCGAATTGATGGCGTTAAACCCGCCTTTGATATTGGCGCTTAGATCCGGGTGGTTTAATTGGATGCCGGTATCGATGACCGCCACATTTACTCCCGCCCCGTTTGCGCTGGCAGGAGGCGACCAAACCAGGTCGGCGTCGATGCGATCGACCCCCCAGGGCAAAACCTGTGGCGGCTGGCTAACCGAACTTTTTCGCGCCGTCGCGGTTAAAATAATATCTTCATCCACCCGGAGAACCCCTGGACGCTTGGCCAATTCGGTCGCCGCCGCCTTGTCGGGCAACACCACCGCCTCGCCTTTTATCAAGCTAAGATCCTTCTGCCTTATCCCGCCGACACTGCCGACAAGCTCGGCGCGCTTGCTTGGTCCGATGCCGGCCTGATAAATTACAATTGCCCGGTACGGACCGGCCCCGGCGCCGGAAGCCGACGAAAAAATAGAGACCACGAAAAGGAGTGCGAGTAAAATAACGACGGATTTGCTGTACTTCATAACTCTTCCTTCCAACAAAATATGGTGGAACACACATTGCTTTTATTATATTGAACGGACCACCTGCCGGTCAATCAAAAAGATCCCTCGCGGCGACATTAATTCACCGGGGTATTGTCGTAATCGGCGATTTTCATGTATACTTCATCTCGGTTCACACGCGAAGCCCGGTTAAGCCGGTGTGATAGTACGCATTTATTGGTACGCGCCGGTGTTTTTATCACCTGCTTCCTGGGAACCAATTAACGTTTAGGGGGCCAAGTCAATGGCGAACGTCGAAGAGACGAGTGATCAAACAGAAGCTGGTTATATAATTGATTCGGAAGGTAGGTTGGTTCCGGATTACGACCAGACAATCAAGGTTTTTGATGATGGTGATGTAGTCACCGGTATAGTTGTAAGAATCGATCGTGATGAGATCCTCGTCGACATCGGCTATAAGTCAGAAGGCGTAATCCCAATACGAGAGCTTTCCATCCGGAAAGACATCGACCCGCACGAGGCTGTCGTCATCGGCGACGAGATCGACGCCTTGGTTCTGCAAAAAGAAGATAAAGACGGCCGCTTGATCCTATCCAAAAAGCGGGCGGAGTACGAAAAATCCTGGATTCGGATCGAAGAACTGAGCCGGAGCGCGACCATTATCAGCGGCCGGGTCATTGAGGTCGTCAAAGGCGGCCTGATCCTTGACATCGGTTTAAGAGGTTTCTTGCCGGCTTCGTTAGTCGACGTGCGCCGGGTCAAAGACCTCCATCAATTCATCGGCCAGGAACTTGAATGTAAAGTGATCGAGATGGACAGGAACCGTAATAACGTGGTCCTGTCTCGCCGGTCGGTCCTGGACGACGCCCGTAAGCAAGAGCGTGACAAGGTGATTACCGGCTTGAAGAAAGGCGATGTCTTAGAAGGAAAGGTTTCGAGCATCGTCGATTTCGGGGCGTTTGTGGATCTCGGGGGCATAGACGGCCTCATCCACATTTCAGAACTTTCATGGACTCACGTAGACCACCCGTCCGAAGTGCTTAATCTCGGAGAAACAATCGACGTGAAAGTCCTTGATATCGACCAAGACCGCGGGCGTATCTCCCTTGGCCTCAAGCAATGCCAGGACGACCCGTGGAAACAAAAAGTAAAAGACCTCAACGTCGGCGATAAGATCGAGGGCAAAGTGACCAAGCTCGTCGGGTTTGGCGCGTTTGTCGCTATCGGTGACGGCGTCGAGGGACTAGTACACATCTCCGAGCTGACGGAAGGCCATGTCGAAGTCCCGGAAGAGGCTGTTAGTATCGGTCAAGTGATCTGCGCTAAGGTGGTCGATATCGACAGCGATCGGCGACGCGTAAGCTTGAGCATCAGACAGGCCGTCGACGGCTTTGAGCCCGAGGGCGAAGACCGGGAGGAGCCGGCGACCACCGGCGACGCTAGCGCGGATGAAACAACGGTTGAGGAGAAATCCGAGGTCGCGGAAACAGCACCGGAAACCGCAGCCATCACAATCCTTGAATCCGGGGATTCAGCTTCAGCCATCGAAGCCCTGGCGGCCTCCGCGTCACTGGATGCCAAGACAAGCCAGGCCATCGATGAAGCGCTCAAATTGGATGTGCCCCCGGCCGATGACGAGCTGGCCGAGGACATTCAGGTAGTCGTGGCGCAATCGGAAGGCGACCCGGGGTCGCTGGAAGACGTGCTTAAAAAGATGAAAGAGACGCGCGGAAGCAAAGATTAGTGCTTTAGCGTTCGCCATCGCCACAAAGCCAACATCACACCGCTGATCGCCAACCAAGTTATCGCCAAAGATATCTTACGGGTCGATATTGGATGGGGAATAGCAAATCCGGGCTTAACAATTCTTAGGCTATCCGCCGCTATCATCATGTCCCCGCCGTGGTCCGGGTCGGCTTTCTGAAATATCCCTGTGACCTCCACGATGTCGCCCCGGTTGTTATAGTCACCGAGGCGCTTGACGGCCCGGGCCGCTTTCTTATCGGAGACCAGCACGCTCTGCCCGCTGTTATAGCCCGCCAGCCGGCGCTTGCGGCCCTGGCGGCTGTAAGCGTCATCGTTAATATTTATCCAGGCCCCGTCAGACCTTTCCATCACATCGCCGATGGCCTCGCCTCTGAAGACAACCTGCTTACCGTCATAGCGGTCGGGATGCTCGATGAGAGTGACACTGTCGACAAGTGGAGCCCCGGCTGCAGCCACAGCCGGCGCGAATACAGACAGCAAAAGCATCGCGCCCGCAGCACATGTGAGCGCAATGGATTCCCGCTTCCGCGGGAATGACAATCCACCGGCCCGCCTCACTCCTGACTCCTCACTCCTCATTCCCCCCGGGCCATTCACTTCCCCTTCACCACCCTAATAATAAATCCCGTCAGGGCGAAGACAGCCATAAACTCCAGGCGTCCGGCCCATTCAGCAAAAATATAATAAACCTTTAAGGCTGTCGGCATTGACGGGGCCGTAATGCCGACCGACAAGCCGGAGTTGCTGCCGGCGGAGACACTTTCAAACAGAGCCTCGACAAACGGATAGCGATAGAGAGCACCCAAGACCGCACCCGTCAGGTAGATAAAGATGTAGGCCAGGACGATGGCCATAGCCGCGCGGACTTGATCGTCGCTCAGGACCGTATCCTTGACATGGTGTATCTTTTTTACGATGACACTTGATTCCGGCAGCATCAGCCGGCGGATATCGGCTAAAAAACTCTTAGCGATAATCCCCATACGCATGCCTTTAAAGCCGCCCGCCGTCGATGCGGCGCTGCCGCCGATAGCCATCGCTATGGTTGTCGCTATCATGGCCAGTACGCCCCATTGGCGCACGAATTGCCGGCTGTAGATCGTCATGAAACCCGTGGTCGTGTGGCCGGAAGCAATCTGATAAAAAGCCTTTCGGAAAAACGGCACCACGCCGTGTAGGGCGTTCACCTGCATTAAAGCGTATGTGCCGAGGCTGACGGTTAGAAATATAGTGACCATAAACGAAACGATTTCGATATTCCGGTATATCTCCCGGCGATTGCCTGTCCAGACAGACCAGTGAAGCGCGAAATTAAAAGAGCCGATGATAAACATGATCATCGTCAGCACTTCAACCGCCAAGCTGTGATAGTAGCCGATATTATAAGATTGAGGCGCGAACCCGCCGGTGCTCCACGCCCCCATAAAAACCCAGACGCCGTGTAGAAACGCCCGGACGGGGTTCATGCCTTCAAGCCAATTGGCTCCCCCGATAGTGACCGTGCCAATGACGAGATAAGTCAAGCTTACCAGCCATATAGCCCTGGCCGTCTGAACGACATTGGGCAAGAGCTTCTCATCCTTGCCCTCGCCGACATACATCATAAAAGCGCCGGAAGTGCCGCGTATCAGGAAGGTCAGGGCGATGACGACGATGCCTTGGCCACCGGCGTAAGTAAGCAGGTGCCGCCACATATTGAGAGCATTGGACGTATGGTCAAGGTCTTGGAGTAGATAAAGTCCGGTGGTCGTGTAACCGCTCATCAAGTCGAAGCAGGCGTCCAAGAATGAGCCGAACTGGCCGCTTAAATAGTGCGGCACCGCCCCGACCCCCATAGCCAGAAGCCAGGAAAAGGCGGCGATGACCATGCCGTGCATCCAGTTCATCTCATGCTTGGTCTCGCAGACCATTTGAAGGCCGTAACCGACGCTCATCGCCACGAGAATGCCGATGATAAAATCAACGACCGCGCTCCATTCGAGCGCCAGAAGACCGACGGCTAGAGGTACGAGCATTAACAGCCCGATGCCGACGATTATCTTGCCGGTATATAAGCCGACTATCTGCCAATCGTGGAGTTTTGGCCTGCGGATCATTGGGGCTTCCCGGTCGGCTCGCTCACTTGGCCAGCCGCTCCAGAACAAAAATAATAAGAAAGGCGACACCAAATATGACCAAAGTCAGGGCAACCTCGGTGGCGATTCCGGCCAGATAACCCAAATAGGGGGCTTTCTCCGGGCGCCGTTCCTTCACCTGCCGATCAACCTTTGCTTCAGCGCTTTTTCTCTGGCCACGCTGGTCAGGGCAATAACGGAATCCCCCGGTTGCAAAACGGTCTCCCCTTTGGGGATCATGACGTCGTCATTTCTGATGATCGCCACCAGTACGCAATCGTCCGGCAAATCAAGATCTTTAATCCGCGAACCGGCGCTGACTCCGTCGGTTATCGGCAAGGCAACCTCGACCAAGGCCAATTTTCCTTTTTTCAAAGTCTGTATGGTAACAATATCGCCGATGGATATTTCCTCTTCGATCAAGCGGCTGATTATCGTGGTCGAGCTGACAGCCTCAATGCCGAGAGCGGTAAATATCTCCTCATTCTTGGGGTTATTGACGCGGGCGATCACCCGGGGGACGGAAAAGACGCCTTGGGCGATTTGGCAAGCAACCAGGTTATCATCGTCGTCGCCGGTGACCGAGACAAAAACTTGGGCATCGGGTACTCCGGCGTCTTCCTGGTAACGGACATCGCAACCGTCCCCTTGGATTATCAAGGCCCCGGGAACTTCCAGTGCGACTTTCTCGGAAATGTCCGCGCGCCGCTCTATTAGCGTCACTTGATGATTGTTTTTTACCATGGCGCCGGCTAAGAATGAGCCGACTTTTCCGCCGCCGTTGACGACAATCCTCATTCCGTCGCCTCCTCAGCCCTGGCCAGGCGCTCTATCTGAGGTATTAGGTCTTTCTTGGTGATAATAACGAGATGATCGTTCCGGTTGATTTTGGTATCGGTCTCGCAAAAGATATTTCGCAACCGGCGGATGATGGTGATGATTCTGAATCCGCCTTCTTTGTCGACTTCGCCAACTGTTCTACCGGCCAGCTTATCGCTTGCCGTCACCCGCACAATATAAAGGTTGCCGGCCGCCGAAACGACATCGACATCCGGCGCCGTTACCGCCTGGACCAATTTCTCCGCCAGCATCGTGGTACCGCAGACATATTCGATATTGAGCCGGTCATATGTGACCGCGCGCTCAGGATTGTAAAGACGGGCGATGGCCCGGGGGACATAAAATAGTTTGGTCGCGACCTCGACCGCCATCATATTGGTGTTGTCCAAGTCGGTGACGGCGGCAAAGACATTGCACTTTTCTATGCCGGCTTCCTTCAAAATATCCTGGTCAAAACCGAGCCCCTCGACAGTGAGGCCGTTAAAAGTGGAGCCGAGACGGCGGAATGAATCCTCGGTCTTGTCGATGATGGCCACATCGTGGCCCTCTTCAGACAGAAAAGTCGCCAGCTGAGAACCGACCCGTCCGCAACCAACGACTATCACGTGCATTCGATCCGCTCCTTCAATGCCGTCTAAAACTTCCGCTAGGTTAGTCCCACCAACAGCGGTTGTCAATAATATTATTTATCGGCTGCCGGCTGCTTATTTAATCTATCGTGCGGCTCGCGGCGGTTGAGTTTTTTGGGTATAAGGGCGATGGTGAGATAAGGTTAAATTATGACTAAACCGGCTGTCGTTTATTCGGAAAAATTAAAAGTCTCGTTCGGTCCGCATGTCTTCCCTTGCGACAAGTATTGGCTGCTCGACGCCCGGCTGCAAGCCGAGGGGTTACTGACACAGGTGGATGTCGTCGAGCCGGAGCCGGCCACGCCCGATGACCTGGCCTTAGTCCACCTACCGGATTATGTCAAAGACTTCATGAATTCCGAATATACCGAAGCCATTATGACCTCGGAGATACCGATCAACGAGGCCATCCGCGATTTCTTTTTGTTGACGACCGGCGGGACGATTCTGGCCGGCCGACTGGCGCTGGAGCGGGGGCGGGCGCTGAACATCGGGGGCGGCTGGCACCACGCCTTCCCGGACCACGCCGAGGGCTTCTGTTATTTGAACGATATCGCCATTGCCATCCGCCGCCTACAAGAGAGGGGCGCGGCCAAGAGGTTCGCCGTCATCGATTGCGACCTGCATCAGGGCAACGGCACCGCCGTCTGTTTCGCCCGCGACCCGGATGTTTTCACCTTCTCCATCCACCAGGAGCATCTCTATCCGATAAAGCAAAAAAGCGATTTTGATATCGGCCTGCCCGACCCGGCCGGCGATGAACTTTACTTAGACCATTTGAGTCGTGAAGTCCCTAAGATATACGACAACCACCGGCCCGAATTGGTCTGCTATGTTGCCGGCGCCGACCCATATGAAGACGACCAACTGGGGAATTTAGGGATAACCAAAGAGGGTCTGCTTCAGCGAGACAAGATCGTCATCGGTGAAGCCGGAAAACGCGGCATCCCGGTCTTCGCGGTTTTGGCCGGCGGCTACGCCAAGCGCACGGCCGATGTGATCGATATACATATGAATACCGCGAAGACATTGATAGCTGAGTAGTCGCCGGAGCCGGCCTCCCAGCTAGCCAAGAATGAACGACGGTGTGTTAAAATCAAGCGATATGTATTACGAGAACCTGTTCAGCAAACTTGAGGAAGAACACATCAAATATCTGGTCGTCGGCGGGTTGGCGGTCAACTTACATGGGGTTCCCCGTATGACCGCTGATGTCGATATCGCGATTGCTTTTGACGCAAGTAACGTCCATGCTCTGTTGGGCTTGCTTGAGGAGCTTGGCTACAAGCCAAGGGTCCCTGTAGATCCGGCGCTTCTTGGCGACCCAAGCGCACGGGCCACATGGCAAACCGATAAGCATATGCGCGCTTTCAGTTTCTTAAATCGCGCGAACCCGCTTGAAGAACTCGATGTTATGCTCGATACGCCCTTTGATTTCATGGAAGCCTATGAACGCCGGCAAATTATTACCGCCGGTTCTCTTAATGTGCACGTGGCCTCTTTGGACGACCTGATAGCTACTAAGCAGGGGACGGGTCGCGCTCAGGACAACGCGGATATCGAAGCGCTGGAGCTGGTAAAGAAGCTTAAAACAGAAGGAAGACAATGACCGCTGATAGCCGCAGATCGAAACGAGGCTTTACTTATACTGTCACGGAAGAGCAGGTGCGCCACTACATGGCTGTCCCGGCGGAAGCCAAGCTAAATTGGCTCGCCGACACCAATGACTTCCTGTCAAAAGCTTTAACCGGCCGGCGACGCGAAATCTGGCAAAAGTTCCGCCGCGGCGAGATTTAAAGGTGTAAAATCAGGTCAGAGGTGTTATATCATGCCGATTTTTGAATTTGATTGTCTCGACTGTCAAAAGCAGTTTGAGCTGCTGGTCGGGGTCGGAAAGCCCGCCGGGAAAAACGGCCGCGTCTGCCCTGCCTGCCAAAGCCAAAACATAAAGAAGCGGTTTTCTCGCTTTGCCGCCCGTTCGACCGGCGGCGGGCAGACGACTCCGGTCGCCGGTTCCTCCGGTTGCTCCAGTTGCAGTTCGAGCAGTTGCGGAACGTGCGGAACTTAAAAATGCCCGAAGAAGATCTCTCTCAAATCAACTCCCTCGCGGCCCTGGAACAGGTCGTCAAGACCTGCTCCCATTGCCCGTTGCGGCAGACACGCACCCACGTCGTCTTTGGCATCGGCAACCCCCATTCCGACCTGGTCTTCATCGGCGAAGCGCCGGGGTTTCACGAAGACCGGAAAGGCGAGCCGTTTGTCGGCGCCGCCGGTCGTCTCCTGGATGAGTTGCTGATCACGGTGGTCGGACTGGCGCGCAAAGACATCTATATCGCCAACGTCTTAAAATGCCGCCCACCAAATAACCGGGATCCGCAGCCCGACGAGATAGAACATTGCCGCCCGTTCCTGGATAAGCAGATCGAGCTGATAGACCCGAAAGTCATTTGCACGCTCGGCAATCACGCGACGCGGGCCGTATTGAACCAAAACATCAACATCTCGCGCATCCACGGCCGGCCGATCCAAAGCGGCGGCCGCTGGATATTTCCCACATACCACCCGGCGGCGGCCCTTTACACCGGGGCGATCAAGCAGCTGCTTATCGAGGATTTCAAGAAGCTCGGCGAGCTGCTGGCTGAGGATACCGCGCCCCAAAAAAGCGCCGATAGCGCCGGGACCGAGCAGATGGGGCTATTTTAAAGATTGAACTCATAACGAACTCAGAATCTGAAACCAAACATTTGGCCAAATCCCTGGCCCCTCATCTCCAACCGGGCGACATAATCTCGCTCACCGGCGATCTCGGCGCCGGCAAGACGCGGTTCGTTCAAGGTCTGGCTGAAGGGCTTGGCATAAAGGAAGCGGTCACCAGCCCGACTTTTATCATCATCAGAGAGTACCAAGGGCGCCTTCCCCTCTATCATTTTGATGTCTACCGTCTGACAAGCTCGTCGGAGCTGGCCCCGCTCGGTCATGAGGAGTATTTTTACGGCGAAGGCGTCACGGTGATCGAATGGGGCGATAAAATAATCGAGGCGCTGCCGGACGACCGCCTGACGATCGAAATGCACCGGGCGGTCGAATCGCCGGACCGGCGGCGGCTGATGATCACGGCCGGCGGCCCCCGGTCCCAAAAACTTCTAAAAGGACTGGCAAAAGAAGAATGATACTCGCCTTTGACACGGCCACCGATAGATTGACAGTGGCTCTCGGTACGGCCGATACCATAATCGCCGAGATAAACGAGGACGCTCCCCGGGCGCACCTGAGTCGACTATTGCCGGCCATCGACACCCTGGTGAAAACAGCGAAAATCAAATTATCCGACATCGATCAGATCGCCGTCGGTATCGGCCCCGGTTCCTTCACGGGCCTGCGCATAGGGTTGGCGACCGCCCAAGGCCTGGCCCACGGCCTCGACAGGCCGCTCATCGGCGTGGCTACTTTGGATACGATCGCCGCCGCTTTGGCCGGCCAAGGCGATACGGATATCTACCCGGTCCTGGATGCCAAGCGCCGGGAAGTCTATACAGCCGGGTATGACCGAGACGGTAATCGCCTCACCGAATACCTTGTCTTTGATCCAAAAGCCCTGGCTGAAAACTTGGCCGCTTTACACAAACCTATTCTCATGGCGGGCGACGGCCTGACCGCCTACTCATCGATCTTTACCGATAAACCAGGCTCGGGCGTCACGTTAGCCGACCCGTCGCTGTGGCCTCCACGGGCATCGGTTTTAATTAGACTGGCCGAGGATAAAATATACAAGGGAGAGGTAGGACCATATTTTAAGGTTCTGCCGATCTATATAAGACCGCCCGACGCGCAGGAGACCGCAAAACGGGAAAAGTAATCTTAGAAGGAATCGCCATAACCGACATGCGCCCGGAACACCTCGACGGCGTCTTAGCCATCGAGCGTCACTCGTTCCCCAGCCCTTGGACGCGGACGGCCTTCGCCAGCCACCTGCAACATCCGGAATTCGCTAAATATTTAGTGGCGGTCCGGGGAGAGCAGGTCATAGGCTACACGGGGCTCTTCTTCGGCGGCGGCCAGGGACAGATAACCAACCTTGCGGCCCATCCCGACTACCGACACCAGGGCATCGGCTCCCGGCTGCTGTTGGCCAGCATCGATTACTGCATAGTCCTCGGACTGCAAGGGATAAGCCTGGAAGTCAGGGTCTCCAATGAAGACGCCCAGACCTTGTATGAACGGTTCGGGTTCGCTAAGGTCGGGCGCCGTAAGGGCTATTATCAGGAGACCGGCGAAGACGCCTATGTTATGTGCGTTTTCAACCTCGACAACCAGGAAGAAGTTGCTAAATTAAACTCAATCCGCCGGGATTTAGGCTTGTATGAGTGCTGATATTCTGGCAATCGAGACATCCTGCGATGAAACCGCGGCGGCTGTGGTCCGGGACGGGCGTGACTGCCTTGGCGCCGCCGTCTCTTCCCAGATAGATCTGCATGCCCGCTTCGGCGGTGTCGTGCCGGAGATCGCCAGCCGCAGCCACCAGGAAGTGGTAAACCTCATAATCGATGAAGCGTTGGCGCAGGCGAATCTGTTACTTTCTGAGGTCGACGCCGTCGCCGTCACGCGGGGACCGGGGCTGCCCGGAGCCCTGATCGTCGGTGTAGCGGCCGCTAAAGCTCTCGCTTACGGCGCCGGCAAACCACTCATCGGCATCAATCATCTTGAAGGCCATATCTTCGCCAATTTCTTTACCTTTCCGGACCTTGCGCCCCCTTTTGTCGCCCTGGTCGTCTCGGGCGGACACACGTTATTGGCTTACATCGCCACCCCCGAAGCCTACGAAGTGCTCGGCCAGACCCTTGATGACGCCGCCGGCGAGGCCTTTGACAAGGTGGCCGGCTATTTGGAGCTTGGCTATCCGGGCGGGCCAATTCTGGAAAAGCTGGCGGCCGAAGGCGACCCAGGGGCGATCAACTTTCCGCGGGCGATGATAAAAACTGCCGATTATGATTTCAGCTTAAGCGGCCTTAAAACCGCCGTACTTTATTACGTGACCAAAAAGCAAGCGGCCGGGGAAGATTTGAACCTGCCGGACCTGGCGGCCGGCTTCCAGGCCGCCGTCATCGACGTACAGGTATATAAGACGGTCAAAGCCGCTGAGGCTAAAGGCGCGAAAACCGTGGTTTTGGCCGGCGGCGTCGCCGCCAACCAGGCCTTAAAAGACCGGCTCGGCGCTGAAGTCGCCGCCCGCGGTTGGCGGCTCTTTGCCCCGCCGCTGGGCCTCTGCACCGATAACGCCATCATGATCGCCGCCGCCGCCTGGCCGAAATGGCTGCGCCGGGACTTCCTGGCCCTCGATGCCGAACCCGACCCGAACATGAAGCTTGGACGATATCGCGCCGGCCTTAATTGCCGGCGATAACCTGCCAGGGAACAGCCACTATCTTCTTGTCCAGATAAACGATCTCCGCGCCGGTATGAACCAGAAAGGCCGCGGCCGCCTCAGGGTGCTCATCTAAAAATAATCTTAAAGACCGGGCATCGGAAAACTTTGGCTTTGACGTCATTTTTACCTCAACGGCTATCAGTTTTCGCCCGTACTCCAGAATAAAATCCACTTCATTGCCGGTCACCGTGCGCCAATGATAGATACGGGCGGAAGGGACCATGAGCTGGCAGGCGGCCCTTAAATGAAGGAGTACCAAGGTTTCAAAGAGCGCGCCCAGCTCCCTTGAGTTGCTTAGACTTTCTTGGTCGAAATGGCCGCAGAGAAACGCGGCCAAGCCCGGATCGACAAAATAAGGTTTGGGCGACTTGATCAACCGCTTTGTCCTGTTCCGGGTGAACGCCGGGACGCGGGTTAAGACAACGCTTGCCTCAAGCAGATTGATATATCTATAAATAGTCGGCTGGCTGACGGCCGTGTCTCTGGACACTTCCGTCTGATTAAGAATCTGTCCGCTTCTTAAAGCCAACGCCTCCATAACGCGCCGAAAATCGATCAGCGAATCCACCTGACTCAGTTGGCGCAGGTCCCGTTCGAGATAAGTGACGACATACCCCTCCCACCAACGCAACTGATCGGCGCGCCCGGGCATACTGATCAACGGCGGCATCATGCCTCTTAAAATAAGCGGCTCCGGCCGCTCACCGGCGTTCAGCCTTTTTGCCGCAGGCAGCCGCCCGCTAAAAGCAGATGTCAACCAGGCGGGCGCCCGCCGCTCATTTTCCTCGCCGCGGGTCATCGGCAACAAAGTGAAATAGACGGCCCGACCGGCCAAGGATTCGGATACTTTTTGCATTAAAAGCAGGTTCGCGGACCCCGAGAGAACAAAATTGATATCTCCACGCCCGGCATCAACCGCGCTTTTGATGGCTCCGAGCAAATTCGGCGCTTTTTGCACTTCGTCAATGACGACGCGGCGAGCTGAAGACCATAAAGCCTCGGGGTTCGTCGCCGCCACGGCGGCAGTTTCAAAATCGTCGAGAGTGAAATAGGCCCAATCGTTAAAAGGGCGCTCAAAGCGGAGCAGCGTGCTCTTGCCGACCTGACGGGCGCCGGATAAGACTATGACGGGACTCGTTTTAGCGGCGGCCCTTAAGCCCCCGGCAAGCCATCGCCGCTTATAATATAATGCATCATCTGAATGATTATCATTCATGCAATGAATAATATATCAAAGAGCGCAGCCCGTCAATATTCGCGTCGCCAACCCGCGACCGCCCTGTGTTTGCTCTATTTGGATTCCTGCTTTCGCAGGAATGACATTTCAATGTGGAAGTGGGGCCACCCCTATAACCTAATTGAGTCGGGCAAGCCGACTCAAGAAAATTATGTAGGAATGTCCCTGTTTGGGTAAGAACAGTTTGTTCAGCTAATCTGTTGATTTAACGCCCGAACACTCTGATTCTCTTTTTCAACACAGCGCTTGATTTATAAAAATCGTTACTGTAGGATACGTTTTGGCACTCTCATGGCGAGAGTGCCAACCAAGAGGTTGGCAGATAGGAGGGATATTTTATGAATCTAAAACCATTGGGCGACCGCGTGGTCGTCAAGCAAAGCGAGGGTGAGGAACGAACCGCAAGCGGCATTGTCCTGCCCGACACCGCTCAAGAAAAGCCCCAGGAAGGCAAAATCGTCGCCGTCGGCACCGGCCGGATCGAGGACGGGAAAAAGATCCCGCTTGAGGTCAAGGTGGGCGACAAAGTCATCTATTCCAAATACGGCGGCACGGAAGTCAAGGTCAAGGGCGATGAATACTTGATCTTAAGCGAAAAAGACGTTTTAGCCATTGTCGGCTAAACCATTAATTAATCTTTATTTGAAAGGAGTGCGCAAATGGCCAAAGAAATAAAATATAACGAAGAGGCCCGACGGGCGCTCGAAGCCGGCGTTAACAAGCTGGCCGATGCCGTCAAGGTAACATTAGGACCCAGGGGCCGGTATGTCGTGCTGGATAAAAAGTTCGGCAGCCCGACTATCACAAATGACGGCGTTACCATCGCCAAAGAAATCGATGTCGAGGACGTTTTTGAGAATATGGGGACCCAGCTCGTCAAGGAGGTGGCCACCAAGACCAACGACGTCGCCGGTGACGGCACAACCACCGCCACAGTCCTGGCCCAGGCTATCATCCGCGAAGGCCTGCGAAACGTGGCCGCGGGCGCCAACCCGCTCTCATTAAAACGGGGTATCGACAAAGCCGTTGAACTGACCATTGAGTTTATCAAAAGCCAGGCCAAAGAAATCGAAAGCCGCGATGAGATCGCCCGCGTGGCCGCCATCTCCGCCGCCGACGATACTATCGGCGAACTGATTGCCGACGCCATGGAAAAAGTCGGCAAGGACGGCGTTATCACCGTCGAGGAAAGCCAGTCGCTCGGTACGGACGTGGAGGTCGTTGAGGGTTTACAGTTTGACAAGGGCTACAGCTCGCCATATATGGTGACCGACCCCGAACGGATGGAAGCGACTCTTGACGATCCACTGATTCTAATCGCGAATCAAAAGATCGGCGCGGTCTCCGACCTGTTGCCGATCCTGGAAAAAGTGATGCAGCAAGGCAAGCCGCTGTTGATCATATCCGAAGACGTCGAGGGCGAGGCCCTGGCGACCCTGGTCGTCAACAAGATCCGCGGCACGTTTAGCAGCGTCGCGGTCAAGGCCCCGGGCTTCGGCGACCGGCGCAAGGCGATGCTTCAGGATATCGCCATCGTCACCGGCGGCGAAGTCGTCACCGAAGAACTTGGCATCAAACTTGAGTCGGTCACCGTCGAGATGCTCGGGCGGGCCCGCCAGGCTAAGATAACCAAAGAAGAGACGATCATCATTGACGGCCAGGGAAAGCAAGACGCCATCCAGGGCCGCATCAACCAGATCAAAGCTGAGATCGAGCAGAGCGATTCTGAATTCGATAAGGAGAAACTCCAAGAGCGGTTGGCTAAGCTCTCCGGCGGCGTCGCGGTTATCCGCGTCGGCGCGGCCACCGAGACCGAGCTCAAAGAGAAGAAGCACCGGATCGAGGATGCGCTTTCGGCCACCCGCGCGGCGGTCGAGGAAGGCATCGTCCCGGGCGGCGGCGTCGTTTTAGTCGACGCCATACCGGGACTCGATAAGAGCGGCCTCGTCGGCGACGAAATGACCGGCGCCCAGATAGTCGAGCGGGCGCTTGAAGAGCCGCTGCGGCAGATCGCCAACAATGCCGGCCTTGAAGGCTCGGTCGTCGTCGAGAAAGTCGTACACTTGAAAGCCGGCCAAGGGCTTAACGCGTTGACCGGCGAGTACGTCGACATGGTCGGCGCGGGTATCATCGACCCGGCTAAAGTCACCCGCTCGGCCCTGCAAAACGCGGCCAGCATCGCTTCCCTTATCCTGACCACCGAAACCATCGTGGCTGAAAAGCCCGAAGAAGGCAAAGGCGGCGGCATGGGCGGCATGGGCGGCGGAATGCCTCCGGGGATGATGTAGTTTCGTTGTCGTTCCCGCGCAAGCGGGAATCTCTGGATTCCGCATCAAGCATGTCCTCGACTACGATCGGGGATGCGGAATGACACATTGAAATGTCATTCCTGCGGAAGCAGGAATCTAAAGAAAAGCGGGGCCGAAAGGCTCCGCTTTTTTGTGCCCTCTCCTCAATCGCAAGGGCTTAACTGCCGATAAAAAGCTTCAGCAATCAAAAGCCGCGGAGGCCGTGTGAAAACTTGCCATAATTGCAACGCTGCCAACGATGACGCGGCCCGATTCTGCGGTCTGTGTCTGGAGAAATTCCTGGAAACCGGAGCGGAAACAGCCTCAACAGCTTCTCCGGCGGACAGCGCGGCGCCCGGACAAGTGGGCCCGACTGCCGAACCCTATGACGCGCGCTACGTGGAGGTCGCGCCGGAATCTTTTTTTACCGGCAAACAGAAATCGATCCTGCTCTCCTCCACCGATCTCTTAAGCAACGCTTTCTCTTTTTTCATGGACAACATGAAATTCTACATACTGCTGTCGATCGTCGTCTCGGCCCTGATCCTACTCACTGCTTTTACCATCGGCGGCGCCACTGTCTCATCCGTCATGCCGGCCATCACCGGCAGGCAAACGTCCCCTGAATCAATGGCCCGGCTAAGCTCGAGCTTCATCTGGAATTTTTTAGCGCTCGGCGCTTTGGTCGGGTTTCTGGCTTTGCTCGGCCAATTCTCCGTTATGGTTGCCACCACCGAGATGTCAAAAGGCTATGAGCTGAGCGTCTTTGCCGTCATATTCGAGGCGCTCAAGAAGTCCGGCTCGTTTATCTGGATAACCGGGCTCCAGTTTATCCTGGCCGGAGGCGCCATCTTAGCGGGCATCGTCTTGACGGCGGCTTTGAGAGGAGCGAGCGCGGCCCCGGCGGTCATTGGTATGATCATCGGGATACCCGTCGCTGTCGTGGTCGGGACGTGGTTTTCCCTGGCTGCTTTCGTCTACCTGGATACGGATACCCGCGGGCTTGCCGCTCTAGCTGCCAGCAAAGAGCTGATAGGCGCCAGATGGCCTAATGTTTGCTGGCGCTTTTTTGTCTTTGGCGCCGCCATAGCCGTTCTTAACGCCATACCGGTGATAGGCTGGTTGATAGGTAGCTTTGTCGTGACCCCGCTCAGCGCTATCTTCCCATGGATGCTCTACCGCAACCTTAAACAACTGGCTCTGGCGCCTCATTCATACTGAAGCGCCCGGCCTATCTCCAGGGTCGCGGCCCGGCGGGCCGGATAAGCCGCCGCCAGCACCGAGAAGACCAAGGCGATCAACAGGGCGATCGCGGCTATCTTCCCCGGAAAGATAAAACTTATATCATAGCCGGTGAGCGTATTCATGCCGTTGACCGTATCCCTGGCCGACACAGCGCCAACCGCCAGACCTAAAATCCCCCCGATCCCCCCGGTTATAAAAGCTTCAAGCAGGTTCATCAGCCCGATCTGTCCCCTTGTCGCGCCGACCGCCCGCAATATCCCGAGCTCGCGGCGTCTTTCCAGGATATTCATCATCAGCGAATTGAAGACGCTTATCATCGCCACGACCGCCGCCAAGACTATCAGGACATTAAAGACCGCGAATGAATTGGTCACCCGGCCGTCGACCATAGTCTTGAACTCCTGAATATCTTGAACATCCAGGTCCATACTCTTGTATTTCTTTTTGATCCGGTCGGCGACCGTCCTCGGCCTGACCCCGGCGGCGACCTTCAACCTGAAACCGCCGGCATCGTCGAGATGAAAATATTTTTTCATGTCTTTGCGGCTCCCGACGATCATATCGCCCATCTCGCCGCCGAAATCAACGGCAATCGCTGAAATCGTAAAGTTCCGGCGACCCTTAACGGTTGTCAGGGTGATCTTATCCCCGACCTTGAGGCCCCTCTTGTTGGCCATGACCGTTGAGATGAACACATGGTCGCCGCGGGCAAGATCAAGCCAGGCCCGCCGCTTATCGCCCTTAGCGAATTGGAGCGTCGCGAAACGCCGGTAACTGGTCGGCTCGATAGCCCGGAAGAGGACCTCTCGCGCTCCCTCGCGTACGGGAACAAATCGGATCATAGTCAGGTCTTTGACGCCCTTGACGCGGCGCAATTTGTCCGCGAACCGCTTGCTGTAGGTCGCGTCCGACGAGCGCCCGCTGACAAAGACGTCGGCGCCGAGGGACTTGTCCACCCACCGATCGACACTCCGCTTGAAACTGGTCGTCATGCCCGCGACGCTCATCAACATGGCCAGGGTTATCATCACCGCCGAAGCCGTCGCCGCGGTCCGGCCCGGGTTCCGGGTCAAGTTAGCGGCGGCCAGCTTGCCTGTCTGACCGAAAAGTAACCGGATGGGCGCGGCAAAAATGTAACCGAGCGGCTTGGCCAAAGAAGGACTTAAGAGCGCCGCGCCGAGCAACAGTAAAAATGTGCCGCCCTCATGGATGGAGACCGACAAGTAGGCATACCGTCCCAGGCCTTCCGGACCCGGCAGAAACGACGCGGCTACGCCGGCGGTTACGCCCAGGCAGCCCACTGTCACGCGCAGAACGGCCAGGGCCTTGGAAGATTTTTTTGCCCGGATGCGAATAGCGGCCAGCGGGCTGACCCGGCCGGCGGCCAGGGCCGGCTGAAGCGCGGCGAGCAAAGTCACCAGCAGGCCGACGCCCACGGCCCCCGCTAGCCCGAGGACCGGCACGGATATCGACTCGACCGGCAATTCAACCGTTTTGGAGACGTAGCTCATCAGCACCTTCGCCAAAGCGACGCCCGCGCCGACACCGAGAACCGAACCGATTATCCCTAAGACCACGGCCTGAATTAAGACCAGGGCGACTACCTGTCCGCGGGTCGCCCCAAGCGCCCGGACCATCCCCATCTCCTGGGTCTGTTCCACGACGACCATGGTGAACGTGTTATAGACCAGAAAGCCCCCGACAAACATAGCGATCGTCCCAAAGAACGACAGCCCGACCTGAAGACCTTTGAGCATCTGCGAGACCGCTTCGGCCCGCTTTTCCGGCTGCTCGACGATGAAACTCTCGCCGAGACGACGCGAAACTCTGCCGACCGCCGCTTTTACGCTCACCCCGGTCTTCACTTTCGCGTCGATGTAGGTCAAGCGGCCTTTTAACTTGAAAATGCTTTGAGCCTGCTTTAGAGGGATGAAAACGGCATTGCCGCCCATGAAGCGCCCGGCGCCTTCATCTCTTAAGAGGCCGATGACTTTAAATTCGTGCTTGACGCCGGCGCCGGTCAGCTTCACTTTATCGCCCAGCTTAAACTTCTTTTTCCCGGCCAGGTCGGCCGGGACCAGCGCGGCGGGTTCATCGGATTTAAGAAAACGACCGGAAGCCAGCTTGAAGTAGCGCAGCTTTCTATCAACCCGGGGGTCGATCCCGGCTACCTGGACCGATTCCCGGCGCTTGCCCGCGTAAAGAGTCGAATCTCTGGCTATTCCCGGAATGGCGACGGCGACGCCGGGGGTCCGGCGAACTTCAGCGAGTTTAGCCTCACTGAACCCGGCCGTTGACGGTCCGTTCACCCAGAAATCAGCCTTGCCCGTGATGGAGTCGATCATGGCGCGAAAAGCGTCAATGGTGCTTCGGTTGGTGATGGCGACGGCTAAAATAACGGCGACACCCAGCACCACGCCGAGTGTCGTAAGAATTGTCCGGGCTTTTCTAGTCCCCAAGTTCCTTAAGGCCAGTGATGATAGCCTCAATGTCGTCATCACCTCCAAGCTTAAGCTCCTTGACTACGGCGCCGTCGCTTAAGAATATGACCCGGTCGGCATAGGCCGCGGCCCCCGGATCGTGAGTTACCATGATAATAGTCTGATGCATTTCCGCCGCCGACCGCTTAAGCAGCTCAAGTATCTCACGGCCGTGACGGCGATCGAGGTTGCCGGTCGGTTCATCCGCCAGAATTATCGCCGGCTCGGTGATGAGGGCCCGCGCTACCGCGACCCGTTGTTGTTCGCCTCCGGAGAGTTGGTCCGGCCGATGATGCCGTCGCCCTTCCAGTTCGATCAGCTTAAAAAGACCGTCCAGCTTATCTTGCCAGCCCGGGGCGGGTTTCCCGCCGATGGCCATCGGCACGAGAACGTTCTCCTCCGCCGTCAGGGTCGGCAGCAGGTTATAGAATTGAAAAACAAAACCGACATTGGCGCGGCGCACCAAGGTGAGGCGTTTGTCGCTTAACCCGGTCAGCTCGATATCGCGGATGAATATCCGGCCGCCGGTCGCGTAATCAAGACCGCCAAGAAGGTGGAGTAAGGTGGATTTGCCGGAACCGCTCGGACCCATAATGGCGATAAACTCGCCCTCGAAGACTTCAATGTTCGCTTCTTTAAGGGCCGCAACCTCGACGCCGCCGTCGCCGTAGGTCTTGCTCAAAGCCACGGCCTTAAGGATGGGAGTCAATCCCACTTGGTTCCCCAGACGGCCATACTATCGACGACCTTCTTGAGGTCTCGCCCTTTTGCGGTCAGAGAATACTCGACCCTGACCGGAACCTCCGGAAAGACCTCTCGCTTCAAAATCCCATGAGCCTCAAGCTCATGTAGACGCTGAGATAGCATCTTCGGGCTGATTCCCTCAAGGGATTGCTCGAGCTGGCAAAAACGTTTGGTGCCGGAGACAAGATCGCGGATTATTAAAGCCGTCCATCTCTTGCCGATGACCATCATCGTCTTGTGAACGGGGCAAATTACCGCGTGTTTCTCCAGAGTCATAATAAAAGCCTCCAAGAGAATAATAGACCATATTCCCCTTCTTGACAACGTATAAGTAAGGTTCTACCTTTTATATAGTAGATACAATAAAGTAGAGAGAAGGAGGTGCGAATCGGTATCTGGTGCTTTAAGAGACTCCCGGGCTTGGCGCCGGACCACCCTTGGCGGCACCCAAAGTGGAGCAAACAGCTCGTTGGAGCAACCAAATGAAAGAGGACATTTTTAACGAGTTAAGGAAGAGGACATTTTAATCGAGTCTTGACAGAGGCAATTCGCAGTCTAGACGCCGCTAAGGTTCTATGCTACTATTTGGACCTCATGAGGCCATCAAACCACAATCTCGACAATTCAACCGTGTCTTCGACTCTCAAAGGAGTTGTTCGATGGGCGAAATAAACAAAATGTCATTTCGATTTTCTCGAAATCGTTTCTCTCTCTGTCTGATCTTAGCGGCACTTTTTATATTGACTGCCTGCAGTCGCGTTCCTGACCCACCCGCTGACGCTATGAAGCCGCGCGCACCGCAAAAACAACAGGTTGAAGTGCTTGTATATTATCCGATTATCGGGTCTGACGGCGGCTATATGGTTGGCGAGGCGCGGAGCGTCCCGTCGTCGGCCAAGAACATCCCTAAAAGCGCCATCGAGCATCTTATTACCGGGAAGCCCACTAAGGGGTCTCACGGTCCGTATATGCGCTCGATCAACCCCGACACCAAAGTGCTTGATCTGACCATAAGAAAGGGTCTGGCGACCGTCGATTTCAATCGAGTTTTTCTCGACGCCAAGGTTATCGATGATCGACAGGCGGACCTGGCGGTCGCGGCGATTGTTAAAACCTTGAGCCAGTTTCCTAAGGTCAAAGAGGTCATGATTGCGGTTGAGGGCAAGACGAGCGGCAAAGTGGGCGGCAAGGACATAGAGGATCTTTGGGGTTCCGGTCTTTTGAAGAAGCAGCCCTTTTCCGTAAGCTCCAAAGAGAAAGAGACTGGGCAAAATAATGGGAGTAAACAATGACTAAAAACATGACGGAGAGCGAGTTATCCCAAATAACGATGAGGGGCGGCATACCGACGAGGTCCTCTGTGGCGATATACAGGGCGCTAATCTTGGTCTTGGTGCTGGCGATAATGGTTGCGGGCGTTTTCGTAATCCGCGCCGCGCTTGTAAAGAATGATCCAAATCGAGGGCCGCGGTCGGCAGCTGAGCTGGCTACCTCGGACGCGGAAGCGGCGGTGAGCAAGAATCCCCGCTCCGCCGATGCGCGTATCAAGTTGGGGAACGCTTATGCGATTGTCGGTCGATACAGCGATGCGATTAAACAACTGCGCTTAGCCGAGAACCTTGACCCGCAAAATGCCGATGCGCTCTTTCTTTTAGGGAGTGTCTACCGTAAGAGCGGCGATTATTCGAGCGCCATACTTTATTTGAAAAAAGCGGCTGCCTCTAAAGACCAGCTGGGTGTGTATTATTCCGACGTCAACTTTGAGCTTGGTCAGGCATATTATGACAATCGCGAATATAAAAAGGCGATCGCGGTGTACAATAAGGCCATTGAAGCGTTTCCGTTGGATAGCGATGTTATATTTGAAATGGCTCGCGCTTACGAGGGCCTAGGAGACAAAAAAGAAGCGATTTCTCGATACAAAGAGGCTATGACATATGAACCGCAATTTGCAGAAGCCCGCCAGGCTTTGATCAGATTGGGTGTGCAACCTAAGGATATACCGACAGGCAAAGCAGGAGGTTTTCAGTGAGCGTTAAGGCAATAACCCGGGAGGATCTTAGAAACAGAAGACAGATAGCGATAGCGATTGTTTTAGTAGTCGCGCTTATTGGCTTATTGGCTATCTATTATCTTCTCACGCGCCCCCCGCGGCCGGTCACGGCATCCGAAGGAAAGGGTTACACTCACCTGTTGTCGATTTACGGTAATCGTACCGACCGCCTGTCAAAGCCGGTCGAAACGGCGGTGGGGCCCGACGGCAACATCTATGTCGCGGATACTTTTAAACACCGCGTAGTTGTTTTCCGTCAAAACGGCACTTTTGTCACCAAGTTCGGCAAAAGAGGCACGGGCAGAGGCGATCTTGATTTCCCCAACGCGATCGCGGTCGACAAACGAGGTTTTGTTTTTGTCGCCAACAAAACTAAGAACAAAATAGTCCTTTTTGATAAGCGTGGGCGCGTGGTCTGGGAAATCAACATCCCATCACCCCAGGCAATGACAGTAGTCGGCACTAAGCTCTATGTGGCTACGCCGGATAGGATCATGATCGGGACAACCGACGGCAAGCTGATTACCTCCTTTGGCGGGCGCGGCCGGTCAAAAGGCAAGCTCGATTTCATTACCGGAATTGCCGTCAGCAAAGGTCGCATAGTGGTAGCCGATTCAGGCAATTATCGTGTCCAGGCCTTTAATCAAGACGGCGAGGCTGTCTGGGTTAGCGGCAAGCCAATGGCGGCCGGGAAAGGGCCCAGAAGCCTCTATCGCAAGTATAGTCTGCCGGCCGGCTTAGCCGCCGATGCGGACGGCAACATTTTTATGGTGGACGCGTTTGCCGGGCAAATAGTGGTTCTCAACCCGGACGGCCGTGAGCTGATGAAAATCGGCACTTGGGGACATGACGACGGCCAGTTTTATTATCCGTCGGGGATTAGCTATATAGGTAACCAACAGTTTGCTATTGCGGACAAATTCAACAACCGGGTGCAAGTGTTTCGGATTGCTGTGACGGAGGGCCCCTCGGTTCTTCTGGATGCGTTGAACCCAATGGTGTTGATAATATTATTAATGCTTCTGATGGCGGTGCTGGTCTGGCAATGGTATCGCAGACGTCCGGTTGCGTCCCCGTCGGTGGCGCCCCTCAACCCGGGGCTTGCTAACTTAAGTTCAAGGAACGATTCATAAGCTCGGGCTCGCCCGTTTTGGCGTTCGTTACTGATCATATTCTAAAAGACAAGCCGGCGCGCAAATGACGCGCCGGCTTGTCTCAGTTATCTGCGGTGTTTCTATTGACAAGGGCCTTGGTTTTCGCTAAGATTTAACCAGTGAACGGCTGCATATGTAGAACTAGCGGTCAATAGGCCGGCCAAACGGACACTCCCCACAGCCGACAAACGATTAAAAAAATGATTATGCATGGAAAAATATGCGCTCTGACCTGTCTAACAAGAGTAGTTTTCACTCCCAGCAATGAGGGTGTAGCGAGTTATATCTGGAAAAGGAGGTGAAAAATTTAATGAAAAAAGCAAATACGATTCTTAACAAGGAGGCGAAGTATATGAGAAAAGTAATTGTTCTAGCGGTAATGGTAACCGTGGCCCTTGGCCTGATGGCTGGGTTGGCGTTGGCTACAGATCCCGGCAACTACGGCAACACTAATGTCTCGCCGGTTAATTCTGAGGGCAAACCGCACACGTTCATCGAGAGCGACGCGGAGGCGGGCA
>JAUXSL010000076.1 GCA_030679975.1 Actinomycetota bacterium | reverse complement strand
GGATAGCGCTCGGTGTCGGCATAGTTAGATACCAGCCTTATTTTGCTTACTCTCTTTGAGTCGACCCCCTTAGCGTCAACATTAATCTGGAAAGCGTCGCCGCTTGCTATCTCGACCTCATCGCCGATCTGGTAGGTTTTGCCGCCGTAACTTAACGTTGCCATCGCCAGAGAGCCGTCCGAGGATGCCACCGCCCGGCCTTTTTTCAAAGCCTCATAGACGGCGCCCGGATCGGTGCCGCTCCAGCCGGGCATATAGAGATATGTTGTGCCTTTTCCGAAAGAGTCGAAATCAATAAGCCACTCAAAAAGTCCGGCGGTCCAATAATAGTGGGCGTCGCTATTGGCGGTGCCGGTGATTTTCTTTCCTTGGCGTAAAAGCTGATCCCATTCGGCCAAAGTAGCAGGAGTTGTTCCCGGTGTATGAGGATTGTAAACCTCCAACCCGCCTACACCCTTGCTGTCGGTAACGATATCACCCCAGACATCAAACCAGGGATACCAACTGCTATTTGGATGGGCAATGAAACCAAAGGAATCAGGCCGATTGCTGTTTTCAACTAAATCAATAGTTTGCCGACCGGTGCCGGTGCCTATTGGATATTCAGGATTTGGAATGAATGAATCAAGTCCATACGCAAGGTAATGAGGATCACGTGGCAGCAATGGGCCTGGCGCTGGATCGTTTGTGCTAAGCTCCTCACCAATCATCACTGATGTCCAATATCTTTGCATTGCCTGTAATGCTTCTTGCTTTGACGCGTTCCACGTCTCTTGAGTTAAATCGGGTCCATGATCGGTGAAGATCAGCCAGGAGTAACCTAAGCTCAAACCTTCCTTAACTCTTGTATCTATGGTCTTGTAAAACGAGTCGTTGGTGCTATACGCTGTATGAATATGGCCATCGCCCGAAAACCAATTGGCGGCATACGGCTGTCTAGAGAGATAAACAATGTTAGCTTGGGTTGTTATGATTTCGGTTTTTCCACCAACCCTAAACTCGGCCTCAAGCTGAACTGTTATGGTTGACTCCGGCTGTAGGTCAGATTCAAATTTTTCCAGATCCAAGGAAACGCTCTGCAGATACAGCCCCTTCTCGCCGGTCTTGAGGAGCTTCACTATTTCCTTGCCCCGTTCCTCAGAGTCACCCTTGCTTTTTAAATTCCGCGCTTTTCGGGCCATGTCGGCCACGTTTGCCAGCGTCTTCCCGACAGTAATTGTTTTAACGACTTGGCCGCGTGTATTTTTTAACGTCAGCTTATTAAGCAGGGCGTCTTTCCCGTCCGCCTTAAAATTGCCGGCAACTAAGACTACCGGGGCCGTTTTAGCGGGCGCTCTAACCGTGCCCAAGGTATCGATCTTTAAAACAAGTTCATCCCCCTGCTCCCCGGCCGCAACCCCTCCCAAAAACAAAAACAATGCCAAGGTTAGAACCAGGATCAGGTTAATTCGCATTTTCATTTTTTCTTCCTTCTGTCGCTTGCCGGGATAAACTTCTAGCTGGCTGCTACTGCGATGCAATGTGAGGTAATGCGTACTACGGTGCTAGACAAGATGCATATCGGTAAGTTGCTGGTTAAGCTTTAGCGGCGTTATCCTTTTTTATTCAGGCGATCGCTGATATACATGCCGATTAGGCCGTAGATGATGGCGGTTGTTGAGATAGCAGATATATCGGACCATAAATCAAAAACCCAAACAGATAACTTAGAACCGCGATAAATTTACTAGCCGCAAGAGGCTCTGAGCGCGTCACCGGCCCCATTAATACCACGACAAAAAAAACAGCAAAGTAAACAAAAAGTCCGAGAACGAACCCCCTTACTTTTGTCTTAGAAAATTTCATACCTTGAGGAAGGGGGCCAGTTGTTTTAGCGCTCGACGTCGCTCTTTATAGTCCGGCATGAATGAGGCGAGGGTCGCGTAAAAAGCGGGCGAGTGGTTTTTATGTTTCAGGTGACAAAGCTCGTGGATGACGACATATTCTATGAGCGGAGCCGGCGCCATGATCAAGCGCCAGCTAAGGCTGATATTCTCTTGGGTGCAAATGCCCCAGCTGCGCTTAAGGTCTTTTACGCGGACCAGTTTTGGAACAAGTCCGGTCGTCGCGGCCCAGCGCGATACCTGCTTGGTTATGTGACTCTTGGCCCGCGGGCGGTACCAGCGCGTAAGTGATTCCCGGGCCCACTCAGAGCGTTCCTCCCCGCTTTGACCGGTGGGAATCCCGACCGCGATGCAGCCGCCGGCAAAAGTAGCCGGCTTGATCCGCTTGGCCGCCGTCTCGTTGACAGTCAGGGGATAATCCCGCCCCAGGAACTTAAAGAGCTCGCCGTCGGTATATCCGCGCGCTGTCAATAAGTCACGGGCTTCGTTCTCCAGCAACTGTTTCGCTATCCAGGCAGCTTTACCGGCGACGATTTCGTCGATGCGCGCGCGGGCTGCCCTTTGCGGCGCCCGCACGACCACCTCGCCATTCTTGATATGAATAGCGATAGTTCGGCGGCGCTTGGAGCTGCGCTCCAGCTGATACTCGATTTGTCCGCGATCCATAAGACAAGTTTAGAAGGTGCTTGGAGGCTTGGCAACCTTTCATGTTTGAAAAATGCGCGCTATGCGATATAATATATCGCGATATGAAAAACGTATTGATCAGGCTCGACGAGCAGACCTACGAGCAACTTAAACTAAAAGCCAAAGGCGCGCATACCAGCATGGCCGGTCTGGTGCGGGAAGCGACAACAAAATATTTGGCGGGCGAGAGCCTGCGCGCCGCCGACCCGATTCTGGCGCTAAAAGGCAAGGCGGGCGGCAAAAGGAAGGACGCCGCCGCCAAACACGACAAATACATTTATGGCCGCCAGGATTGACCGGGTCTTTGTCGATACCAGTGCCTGGATCGCTTTCCTCGATGCCGGTGATGACGCCCACAAAGCCGTGGCGGCGGGCTTCAGTGGGGCTGTCCGCCGGGCCCGGCTGCTGACGACCGATTATGTTATCTTTGAAACGCTGACTTACCTCAATTGCTCGCTCAAGAACCATGATCTGGCGGTGGCTTTTTACGAAAACTGCCAGGACACCGTGGGCCTGGAGATTATCCCGGTGCCCTCGGAAGCCGCCGAGGCGGCGCTAGCCGAGTTCTTCTTTAAATTCTCCGACCAGGCCATCAGCGTCGTCGATGCCGTCAGTTTTTACATAATGAAGCAGCTGGGCTTAAAATACGCTCTGGCGGTCGGTAAGCATTTTATTGCAGCCGGGTTTGAGCTGGTCGGCAGGGAGTCTTAGGGAGATTTGTCTATTCCGTGAGCCGTGTAGGGATCGCCCCTGTCGCTCGCCTGGCGCACAAACTTGCCCCGTTATGTCCTTAAACGGGGTCGCGCCTACGGCTGCTTCGCCGCCTAACGGCTTGCTCCTTGAGGGCAAAACCCGAGGTTTTACCCTCAACGCCCGCAAATGCGGCGGGCTGCTCCCTTTTCCTAACGAATGATTCCGGGGAAAATTGCGCTTTCCCCGGAAAATATAACCCCTGCGCTAGGTTCGATCTGTTTTTCCGTGAGCCGTGTAGGGATCGAACCTACGACACCCGGATTAAAAGTCCGGTGCTCTACCAACTGAGCTAACGGCCCCTGTTCATATTACCCAAACGGTCGGTTTTTGGGCTGGAAACACAAGCGCAATTATGTTGAACCAGGGGTTGTTTGTCAATCAGACAGGGCGGGCGGCTGCCTGTCCTTGTTTTGCTTTAAAAAGGTCGCTCGGCGGCTTAATAGGGGATAAGCGTAGCGTCTGGACAGGTTAATCGATTGCCAGCGGTTCGCCCATTCGCGCTCATTCTGCCATTGCCAATATGAGCCGGCGGCGAAGTCCCGGCTCAACCCTTGGTCCTTAATATCCAAAACCTTTATCGTTTCAGGCAGGGCATCCGCCGACAGCCTGCTCAAGTACCAGGCGTCGAGCTTGCCGGTCTCCTTATAGCGGGCGATGTTTTGCCCGGCGATAAAGGCGTCAGGGTTGAAAAAGTTTAAAAAGGCCAGGAAGATGAGGCCGGACGTGAACATCCGCAGGGCAAAGAAATTTTCTTCTTCATTGGTAAATATCTTCACCAGCAATAAGAGAAAAACGACGGCCAGCCAGATGATAAAGACGTGGCTGTAAAACCTCAAGACAGTATATCCATACGCACCTTCGTAAAGCGCGAGCCGCTTGAAGGCGGAGATCATTATGACGATCACCTGGACTATCAAGGCGCCGCCGAGCAGGGTAAAGCTTAGCGCGTGCTTCTCTCCCCGGCGGAAGATATATTTTTCCGTCAGCCAGATGAGCAGAAAAGAAATGGCCGCCACCGCTATCAGCTCAAAGAAGCCGCGCCGGGCATATTGGGCGTAGGTCACGCCTTTGACGGCGATATTTCGCCGGCCGCCAAAGAGATAAGCTACCTGGACCAATATAAAACTTAAGAAAAGGGCGTTGACCGAGCCCAGGAGGATGGAGCCTTCGATCAGCCCCAGGCTTTGGCGGTCCGGGTTTGCCGGCTCGCCGGCGCCGATGCGCTCCGGCTTGATAAAGAGATACGTAAACGTGCCGATAAAAGCGGCGGTGGCGCCGAGCACCAGGATGGTGCGGAAAACGCTTTCGGGAGTTATTTGGACGTCAATCAGTTTTGACGCGTATTTATGGAAGACAAGATCGGCCGAGGAGAGCAGAAGGATAAAGAGAATGAGCACAGGTACGGCCAGCAATACCCCCCTGATTATCTGCGACGCCCGGTCGCGGTCTTTGACCGCTCCCAGAACCGCCGGGATATTCGATAAAGCGAGAAAGAATTTATCCAGGGCATTGACCGGCACCAGGAAGCACGACTTGATGTAATCGACAATAAAGTAATCCTTCAGTTTGAGACCGACGGCCAGGTCGGCGATTAAAATCAAGAAGAGCAAAGAGATGCCCACATTTAGCAGGGTCAGGAATTCACTGGCGCGGACGAAGACCATCGCGGAAAAAAATACCAGCGGGATGATCAGAAGGATTACCGACTTGTCCGGCGCCATTTTGAAACGTGCGGCCAGGATGAAAAAAGCGGCCCCGATCAAGATGATGTAGACCGGAAAAGACAACCCTGGGGCTTCCCCGTAAAGGAGGTAGTCAAACGCCAGCCCGAGCAGGAAGGAGACTGCGAAGATCGGCAAGTATTTGGCCGGCGCGTTGTCGGCGGGTGTCGGCGGTGTCTTTGCCATTGCACCGAGTATAGCAAAAACCCCTACATGGGTTCGCTCCCCATCATCCGCAAATATAGAAGCCCCCATGCGGGGGCGTTAAAAGTTAGAGCGGATGACGGGATTCGAACCCGCGACCCTCAGCTTGGGAAGCTGATGCTCTACCAACTGAGCTACATCCGCGCAGGTGAAATTTTAGCAAACGCCCAGGAGCCTGTCTAATTACTCCCGAGTGACTAGCGAAAATTCGGAGGGCAAGTCGTCCGGCAAGGCGCGAGGACGAACGCGTAGCAATAGCTACTCGGAGGAGTCGTAACGCAGTCGGCGGCCGTCATCCGGATTTGCAGCCGGAGCGGAGTATTTAGACGGGCTCCTAGGGTCGAGTCTATGCTGACCGCACTTCTTGGGTCGTCTTCATCCCGTCCGCGGCCAGTACGGCTTGAACGGCCCGGACAGCCATGGCCAGCTGGGCGCGGTCGGGTTCGCGCGTGGTCACATACCGTTGCATCGCTCGGCCCGGGGCCAGCAGGAGACGCGACAGCGCTAAGTGCGTCGTCCTGGTGACGAGCCGGAAGATTTCGATAGCGATGCCGATTGAGAACAAGGTGTAGACAATAGTCCCGGTCATGGCGATCAGCGGCGGGCCGGAAGGGATGCGGAGCATCGAGGCCGTCGCCAGGAACGTGACCAGATTAGTGCCGCAGCGGTTGTGGACGCGGGAACACGCGGCCACCGCGTCTAAATCGTTTAAGTCGACGTTTTGTTCATGCGCGTGGACGGCTTTGTGTTCGGCGCCGTGGTAAGACCAGATGGCGCCCGGCAAAGCCCGGGTGAAAAAAGTGAAAGCAATCACGAAGGATAATATCTGCATGCCGACATGGAGCGGCCAGGACGGGCCAGCGCCCGGCCTGTCTACCAACAGGCCGATGGGCACCATGACCGCCAAGTAATATACGAGCGGCCGGACAAATTCACGGCTTGTGTCGCGCCCGCTGACTCGCTGGATGCGGATTGAAAAAGCGATAGACTCAATCAATCCGACAATCGAGCGAATGAAAACAGTTTTTAATACTTTATGGTGGTCCAGCCATGAAGTCACAGACCCGAAGTGCAAGTTGCCGTCGTCCGTGGCAAGTGCCCAGGTCTTATCGGACCGTATAAGAACGCCATTCGGGAATGACTGACCGGCGAGCCGCTGGCTCAAAAAACATCATCCTCACAGAAAAGTGCCTATGAGGATAGACTCCTTTTAAATCAGCGTCAAGCTGCTCCTATTTTAAACATCTTGGTGCCGCAGACCGGGCATTTGCCCTGGGTCGCCGGCCGTCCGTTTTTCATCTTGATCTGTTCCGGTTCTTTCATTTCTCGCTTTTCCCGGCACTTAACGCAATATCCGCTTGTTGCCACTAATAACCACCTCCTCTATATAGGCAGATGAAGTTTACCCAAAAACGGGAACGCTTACTAGAGGCGTTTCAAGGCAACGGATATTTTCGGCGATAAGACTTGTGTAGAGGGATGAAAATAGGGAATAATCGCTCGAAGGCTTATTGCTCTGGATCGAGGTGCGCGTGGACTACAAGGAACTGGTTCTAAAACCGTTTAAGCTGGCCTGGCGCTACAAGTGGCTCTGGGTATTCGGTCTCTTCGCCGGGGGCGGCGTCAGCGGCGGCAGCGGCGGTAACTTCAATTTCAACAACGGCAGCTCTCCTTGGCGCGGAAATCGACCCATGCCGCGGATGGATGCCATCTTCCGCAACCTCGGGGACTGGGCCCGCGTCCACATCGCCTTGATAATCGTGGTGATCGTGGCCTTAATGGTCCTATTCTTGGTTAAGATAATCTTGACCGTCATCTCTCAAGGCGCGCTCATCGGCGCCGCGGAGCGCTTGGATAAAGATGAGGAAATAGGTTTTACAGAGGCCTTCGGGGTCGGGTGGCATAATTTCTGGAGCATCTTGGGCTTTGGTTTGTTGTTGTTTTTGATAATACTCGTCCCTATTTTGCTGCTCTTTCCCATCGGCATCATAGTTGCCCTCACGGCCCCGTTGCTCCTGATCTTCTTCGTGCCGCTTATCCTGGTTTTTATCCCCATAGCCATTGCCGTCGGGCTCATCGGCTCCCTGGGCCCGAGGTTTATTGTTATTGACGGTCACGGGGCGGTCGCCGCGGTCACAGAGGCTTGGCGGCTCCTGTGGCGCCGGCTGGGGCCTGTGGCCTTGACATGGCTCATCAGCGTCGGCCTGGCCATCGGTTTTGGGATGGCGATCGTTATCGTCCTCATGGTCCTGCTTGTGCCGACGGGAATAGCCGCTTTTCTCGTATTCAGGGCCGGGTTTAGTCTGATTAAGCTGGCGGTCTTTGTCTTTATCGGCCTGGCGATTTTGGCTGCGCTCTTGGTTGCCGTGGGCGCGTTTGGCGCCTATCACTCAGTCTACTGGACGCTGGCTTTCCGACAAATGCGGGCGCTGGACGCCGCCGATCAAGCAACCTAAGGACGTTTCGTTCGACGGTAGAGGATACGTCCGTCTTTTTGGTCCACGACAGCGCCTATAAAATAACCCGGTTTATCCGTCCGCTCGACAATGACTATCCAGGCAACGCCCTGCTTCCAGGCGCCCGATGTCGCATAAAGCAAACGGATAGGGTGTCCACCGCCGGCTATCGCGGCGGCTTTATCCACAGGGACTAGCTCGCTGTCGGCGCTAAAACCGTCTTTCAATAATTTCGTAGACTCTGCGGACTTGTCTTCCGGCGCGTTCGGTAGACCGGAGTCTTTTTTCAGAAGCATACCGGCCGCGGCTTCATCAAGCCGCCTGTCAACGGTCTGCTTGGCCGCCGCTTCCGTCGCTTGCGGCCCAGCGGCGCCATATCCCCCGAGCTTGTCCATGGCCGCCCCCGGCGCCGACTGTGCGGGCGACCTCATTAGGCTAGGCTCGCTTTTTTGCGCCGGGTTCTTCCACACAACCATGGTAAAAACCAGGACCGCCGCGGCGCCGGCCACCGACAGAAAAGCCGGATGGGTCGCCCATCGCCGCCACGACATCCGGGGGTTTTTGGGTGCCGGGGCCGAGGCGGACTTAACGCGCTCATCGATAGCGGCCGCCAACCGGTCGGCCGCGTCTTCGGGCAGGTTGACGCGGGGTGTCCCGGCGATTATCGCTGTTACTGCCTTCATCGCGGTCAGAGTTTCGACACACCCCGGGCATGTAGCTAGATGGCGCTCGACCAGCTCTTTGTCGGCCGCGCTCAGTTCACCATCTATATATTCCGATAACCGGTCGACGATCTCTTCGTGTTCCATAACTAACCTCTTTGATGGTTTACGGGCTCGATTTGTTCCCGCACCGGGGCAAGGGTCTGAGCCAAAGCCAGCCGCGCCCGCGCCAGCCGTGATTTTACCGTCCCTAATTCAAGCTCCAGGATTTCGGCGATCTGGATGTAACTAAAACCCTCCACATCTCGAAGAAAGACCACCGCCCGGGAATCGACGGGCAGGTGCATCAACGCCGCCCAGAGATGTTCTTGAAGATCGCGGGCCTCCAGGCGCTGTTCGGGGCCGGGGGCCGGGTCGGCGAGCTTGTGGTCCATCTCGACCGTGTCGGGACGCTGTCGCCGCAGGTGGTCGCGGCAGTGATTTATGGCTAAACGGTAGAGCCAGGTGCCGAACTTGGCTTCACCGCGCCAGAGGGAGACTTTATCGAGAAGGCGAATAAGGATTTCCTGGGTCAGGTCTTGCGCTTCATCGCCGCCGACGACCCGGAAGCAAAGATTATAGACAAGATGCTGATATCGCCCGACCAATTCGCCAAAGGCGTCCCCGTCTCCGCTTAAGTATTTGTCGATCAGTTCGCGGTCATCGAGTGCGCTGTCGATCATCTTGTTGAAAGAATAACATATCGATCCGGAACTTCGGGGCTTGGGCTCTCGTCTAAGAAGCAAAGGACAGCTTATAGAGAAGGAGCCATCATGAAGATTCTAAGCAAGGTCAGAGAGTACCGTCCGGCGGTCTTAATGGGGGTGTTTTTAATCTTGATCGGCCTGGGAAGTGTTTCATCCAAGTTATTGATCGAGGGGATGCGGCCGAACAAGCCATTGCAAATGAGCGAACAGGCCGGCACTGATACGGGCCGTTCGGCTAAGTCTAGCGGCGGCTACGGTGCGCCCATGAAAATGACTCAGCCGCCAACCACGGAAGGATTCAAGCTGCTCAAAGATTCCGCAAGCGACAAACTCGGGATGGGCGGGCAGGCCCCCGCATCCGCCCCGGAACTCGCCACTCTGCCTCCATTGCAGGACCAGGTAATTAAGACCGGGTCGATGACGGTGAAGATAAAGAAAGGAAAGTTTAATTCCAGCTATGAGCAAGTCATAATGCTCGCTCAAGCGAATGGCGGTTACGTTGCCGGTTCCAGCAGCGGAGCGGTTGATGATCGCCTGGCCTCGGGGACGCTGACCATCCGCGTTCCGAGTCGAAATTTTGAATTGGTCCTGGTCAAGGTGCGCCGGCTGGGCAAACTGACGGCCATGGATATAAACAGTCAAAGCGCGGCAACTGAATTTGTCGATCTTCAAAGCCGGTTGCGCAACTGGCGGGCCCAGGAAGCGGTCCTGCTGAACTTGATGAACAAAGCGGCCAATGTCGGCGACAGCATCATGGTCCAGCAGCAGCTCTCCCAGGTGCAAATGGAAATCGAGCAGATAACCGGTCGCTTGAATTATTTGAAAGACCAAACCGATTTTTCTTCGCTGACTGTCACGATCAGCGAGCCGGGTATCGGCCCGAAACCGCTGGACCCATGGGGCGTAAAATCCGCGGTCAGCCAAGCGGCCCACGCGTTCGTCGATACGATCAACGGCCTTATTGTTCTGGTCGGTTATCTAAGTCCGTTGGCCTTGATGGCCGGTCTGGCCGGTCTGATTTGGGTGGGGGTGCGCGGACGGCTCAGCCTCACCGGGCCGGAGCACTAGGCATCCAACTTGCCCGCGTGGCGGGGGCAAAAATCGTGAGATTTGATATCCGTTTCGGCGATGCCGCTGGAAAAGTGCATGACGCAGAAACGGTCGCGGCAGTGTTCGAGTCCGAAGGTATGGCCCAGTTCATGGACGGCTTCTTTCAGGGCGCGCGCTTGGAACAATTCATGGCCGTTGCCGTCGGCGTTATCCGGATAGAGTCTTGCCAGCGAGATGACCGATGCCGGGCCGCCGACGTCCGCTTGGCCGAAGACAAAGTTAAGGCCGAGGCCGTATAGGTCTACTTCGGTGACACCGAGCAGTTTTGACCCTTTCCCTCCGGCCATATCGCGCAACCGGCTCAAAAATGCTCCGGCCAGATACTGGCCGCATTCTTCGTCTAAAGCCTGGGCCGGCACTTTGATTTGCGGGCCGACGGCTACGGGCCGGTCGAACTTAAGACTCAAGGCGTCGGTCAAGTCGAGCAGCAGGCCGGCGTTGACGGGACCAAAGGCCACTAAGTGTATGCCGCCCACTTAACTTATACCGACCGCGGCTAAGTGGTCCAGGCCCGCACGTATCTGTCTGGGAGTAACGCTTGGCTGGACCTCTAAGACCTGGATGATGTCGCCGGGTAGATTTTCCCTGATAAAAGAGAAGTCGACCTCGCCCGTCCCCGGGGTCAGGTGGTCTTTATAGCCGCGGGCGTCGTGAAGATGGACACCGATGACGCGGTCCCGGAACCGTCCGAGCAATGACGCCTGGCTATCAAGCCCAAGGTTCTCCTGAACGGCCGCATGGCCCACATCATGCCAGTAACCGATAGAACCATTACCGACCGCCGGCAACAGGAACGCCAGGTCTTCGGAGTTCGGGATTTCGTGACTGTAGTACCGGTTTTCGAGGCCCAGCTTGACCCCGGCGTCGTGCGCCGCTTCCGCCAGAGGCTCAAGGCAGTCGCGTACCCGCTCAAGCGCCGGCCCTATCTTTGCTTCTCTGGCCTTCTTTATCTCGTCGACCACTCGCCGGCCCGGCGGCGCCTCGATCTGCCCGGCGTCGAAGAGGTCTCTTAATTCAGCCGTGCGGGGGTCGATCGTCACCTGGCCGCAGTGGACCACCAGCGCCTTGGCTCCCAGTTCTCCGGCGATATCTATAGCTTGCTTCGTATACCCAACGGCCGTTTGACGCTCATCGGCATCCTCGGAGGAAAAAGACCAGATTTCACCGCCGGGTTGCGGCGCCACCTTCGGCGCCGGGAAATAGTTATGGATCGAAACCGGCTGTATCTCGCCGGCCGCCAGAGCCGGCTTGATCTCCACGAGCATCTCCGGAGTTATACGGTATTCCAGCTCGATTTGGCTAAACCCCAGTGACCGCAGACCGGCGATAAGGTCCCGCCCGCTCTGGGCCAAGGTCGATTGCCAGCAAGTCGATAAAGCGATCAACGGCTATCCCATTCCCTTCAGTCGGTAATAACAATGATTCCACTTCAAAGGGGAAATCAATCGCCCGCCAAATCTTATAGCTCAAACCCCAACCGGCGCTCGATGTTGACGATAGCCATGAACAGGATTGGGATAATGACGATCGAAAAGATGCCGGAAAGCCCGATACCGGCGATGATCGTGGCGGCCATGCCCCGCCAGAAGGGGCTCTCGATGGCCAGCGGCAAGAGGCCGCCGAGGGCGACCAGTTTCGTCAACATTATCGGACGAAAACGGACGCCGGATGCCAATATGATAGCTTCTTTGGGGTCCATTTTGTCCTGGCGGATCCGCTGGTTGGCGTAGTCGATCAAGAAGATCGCCACGTTCTCGACGATGCCGACTAAGATGGTGAAGCCGAGCAATTCGAGAAAGCCGAACTCGTTCTTGAGCAGCCAAAGGACCGGAAAGACACCGATCATCGCCGGCGGGATGGTAAAGAGCATGATCATCGGTTGGGCGAACGACCGGAACTGCAAGACCAGCACCAGATAGGTAAGGAAGATGGCGATTGCCAAAGCTAGAAAGAGTTCTTTGAAAGATTGGGCTATGTCTTCGTATTCGCCGCGGTTGCCTTTGCCGCTGATGCCGAGCGCTTTGACGCGTTTCGGGGTCAGCCAGCGATCGAGTTTCCCCTGCACTTTAAAGAGACTGTCTTTATCGACGCGGGCGCGGACCGTCAGGAACCTCTGGCCTTCGAACCGCTCTATCTTAGCCAGGCTTTGGCGTTTTTCAACTTTGGCGATATCGGCCAGACGTACTGGTTTGCCGGTCGGGTCGGTCAGCGTCAGCTCTTTTAAGTCGTCGCTTGCCTTGGGGCGACTGTCGCCGTCGACACGGAGCATGACATCGAGGCTGCGGTCGTGGACCTGGTCGTCGAACTTAGTGACCGTGGTCTTATCGAGCAGGGCTTTTAACGCCTGGCCGACCTGAAAGCCGCCGAGGCCGCGGGCTTCAGCTTTTTGTCTATCCAGCACCAAGCGGACTTCCGGTTCACTGCCGCTATTGACGCCATCGTCGACCTTGACCACGCCTTTAACGCTCTTAAGGTAGCGGCCGACTTTAGCCGCGGCCGACTTTAGCTCGCTGATATTATTGTCATACAGCTGCACTTGGATCTGATATTCGGATTCCGGCGGCGCGTAGCCGGCCTCTATGGCTTGGAATTCAAAATTATTATGATGGTCCAAGGTTGTGTCCAGGCGGTTGATTATCTTCTTACTCTTGTTCTTCGGTCCGCGCTTCTCTTTCAGCCGGACGTAAGCGACAAGTTGATCGCGGCTTTGCTGTTGATAGAAGAAGCTCTCGATGCCAGGCTCTGCCCGCAGCCCTTTTTCCACTGTTTTGGCGGCGGCTTGCCGGTCGTGGTCGGTCAGACCTTTGGCAAAGGTCGCAGTGGCCATTACCAGGCTATTGTCCTCGGGTGAAGAAAACTGGACGACCCTGACTTTGCCGGTGGCGACCAAGCTTATGCTCAAACCGGCGAGAACCAGTGCCAGCAGAATGACGGCTGCCTGGCGCCACCACCGGGCCAGGATCCAGCGGTTGGCTCTCATCATCGCCCGCGCCGCCCTCCAAAGGGACTCGGCTTCATCTTCGGTCTCGACCGGGCGGGGCTTTAAGAACCGCTCGGCGAGCCAGGGAAGGATAGCTATGGGGATGAAGTAGGAGGCGACCAGCGCCGGTATGACCGTTAGCGGGATATAGCGGATGATCTCACCGAATATTCCGGAGACGACCCCGAAAGGCAGGAAGACGATCCAGTTGGTCAAGGTGGCCATAAAGACGCCCGCGCCGTAACGCCGGGCCGTGGCTTTGACCGCCAGACGCGGCGGGTATCCCAGGTCGCGATATCGCTGGATACTTTCGATAATCACAATTGCGGGGTCGACTATCAACCCCAGCACCAGAACGAGCGAGAAGAGGACTATGGTATTTAAAGTTATCCCGGCCGCCATCAAAAAGATGAAGGTAAACGCCAGGCTGAACGGAATAGCGAGGGCGGCCAGGATCGCCGCGCGGAAATTGACGAGTAGGAGCATGGCTATGACCACCAGTTGGATGCCGCCAAGGAGCCACAAGTTGTTCTTTTTGCCGACGGCGCCGCTTATTAACTCAGCGACCTGCTGATTGGTTTCTTTGGCGCCGTCAAGGACAAACTCGACCCGGGCGCTCTTGGAGATGGTCTTGTCCCGGCGCAGTTCGCTTAACCGGTCCGCGACTTTCGCCCGGGTCCGGATTATGTCCGCGCCTTTAGCCAGATTAACGGCGAGCAGCGTGCCCGAGCGGACCTTGAGCCGGCCGCCGGATTGGCTGCCGAAACGGTCAATGGCTTCAACGTCATCCGTCATAACGCGTACTTTGGCGACATCCGACAGCCGCACCGGTTGGCGCATCCGGGGATTGAAGCCAACAGTTACCTTCTTAAGCTCGTCCACCGAATTCAAGGCGCCGATAACCACAAGCGAGCGGCTTTTGTGATCGAGGTCGAGCCGGGCAACGGGGAAGTTGACGTTGGCGCCCTTCAAAACCAGGATTAGCCGGTCAAGCCCGAGCCCGGCGGCGGCCAGCTTCTTCGGGTCGACGTCGATCATGATTTGCTTCGGCTTTTCAACTAAGGGTTTGACTGACTTTACGCCCTGGACAAGAGAGAGTTCGTTGGTCAGTTCGGTGGCCAGGGGCCCGCTGTCTTTTAGGCTGGATACACCGATTATGTAGGCCGCGCCGCCGGTTTCAAACCGCCGGATCTCCGGCTTTTCCGCGTCTTTCGGTAGGTCCGTTTCGACCGCTAAGATTTTATTGCGTACCTCTTGGGTTTCCCGATCGATATCCGACTTGGCGTCGAGCGTCACGACTATGACGGAAACGCTGTTCATCGAGTTCGAACTGATTTCTTTGACGCCCTCAGCGTCTTCGAGGGCGTCTTCCAAAGGCTTGGTTATCTGCCTCTCCACTTCTTCGGAGCCGGCCCCGGGGTAGACGGTTTGGACGAAGAGTATTTTCATGGGGACGGCCGGAAAGCCTTCGCGTTGCAGACTGACGAGACTGAACGCGCCGCCGATCAGAAGCGCGAGCGCCACCAGTATAACCAGGCGCCCGTTGACCACAAAGAATTCGACAAGCTTGGCGTTCCAATCTCGCCGCCCGCCGTGTTCGACTTCTTCAATTTGTTTCTGTTCGTTCGTCAAACCACCGTCGTTGCTTACTTCCACACCTGACCCCTCACTCTGCCGCAATGCCGTCTAATTCAAAATCAACCAGCTCTTCAGCCAGTTGACGGATGCTCACTCCCAGCCGGCGCCCCAGGACAAACCGCTCGAAGGCGATGTGATAGATCATGCCGACGACAGCTTCCGCGACAATTGTCGAGTCAAGCTTACGGATGATTCCCGACGCCATGCCCGCTTCAAGATTGGCTTTGCTGATCTCAACCAAGACGCTCTTCAGTTCCGCAAGCGCTCTATCAATTGCCGTGTCCACACCTGTTTGTCCGGACAGGACAACCTTTACCGCTTGATGTTTGTTTTCAAGTAAATTAAAAAGATCGATGAGAAAAGCAACGTTACTTTCGCGCAATTGCTTTGGATCTCGGCAGTCGGCTTTCACTTGCGAGCAGGCTGCCAACGCGCCGATGATATCTAGGCAGCAATCATTTACAAGCTGCAGCAGGACATCGGCCTTAGTCTTGAAGTAAAGGTAGAAAGTCCCTTGAGCGACCCCGGCGGCCGTGACGACATCCGAGACTTTAGCGTCGTGAAAGCCTTTGGCTACAAAGACCTCGGCCGCCGCCGCTAAAAGCTCGGCACGCCGGTCCTTGCCGGCATCGATCTCAGCGGTTTTATTTACAGTAGGCTTGGTGACTGACATGTCAGTCAGTTTATTCGATTAATCGGTCGGCTGTCAAGCAAGGACAGACTACTTAGTGAAAACAGCGCTGTGGACGAAATGTTTCTCGGGCACTTCGGAGCGGGTGAAGCCGACACGCTCCAGCTCGCCGAAGATCTTCGCGATCGTCCGGGCGGGAACCCGGTGTTCGCCGAAATAGAGGGTGTGGCCGGGTTTTAAAACCCGGTGAAGTTCGTCGACCGTGGCGACTATTTCGCCTTCCCGGACTATTTCTTCGAATACATTGGCGGCGAAAATCAAATCGATACTTTCCGCTTCAAGGCCGATGTTGGAAGAACCGGCCAGCAAGGGCTCGATATTCTCCGTCACCGGAAACCGGCGCATCCGCTTCTTTAGCTTGGCGATCATCGCCGGGACGACATCTTGTGAGATCACCCTGCCTGTCGGGCTCAACTTCCGGGCGATGAATTCGGTGAAAAAACCCGGGCCGCAACCAAGCTCCAGCACAGTCATCCCCGGCGCTATTCCCGCTTGCTCGATTATCTTCTCCCGGTCGAATTCACGCTTACGCCAAGGGTGGGTCAGCAGAAACGAACACCAGGAAGGGAACGGGCTGCGCGGGAGATCCTTTTCTTTAGCTTCCGGTTCGGTTGTCACAATTATCGTCTCCTAAACCCCGACGGGCTCTTTTTGGGCTTCGCTCTTTAGCTGTTGGAAGAGGTCGTGCGCCTCTGCCGGCTTGGCGCCGTTGTGGACGACTTCGCGGATAGCGCGGATCATCGGCACGGGATAATCGGACTGCCAGATGTTGCGACCCATATCGACCCCGACCGCGCCTTTTTGGATGGCGTCGTAAGCCATCTTCATGGCGTCGAGTTCGGTTTTAAGTTTCGGTCCGCCGGCGATGACGACGGGCACCGGGCAGCCGTTGACGACCTGCTCGAAATCTTCGCAATAGTAGGTCTTGACGATGTGAGCGCCAAGCTCGGCGGCGATGCGACAGCAGAGCTTTAAGTAGCGGGCATCGCGTTTTTCCAGTTCTTTACCGACGGCTGTGACCGCCAAGACCGGGATGCCGTAGGTCTGGCCGGCGTTGACCAGCTCGGATAGGTTCAGCAAGGTCTGGTGTTCGTATTCGGTTCCGACATAAATAGATAGCGCCACCGCCGCGACGTTCAGGCGGATGGCGTCCTCAAAATCGACCGTTATGCCTTCATTTGCCAGGTTGCCCCCGGCGATGCTGTTGCCGCCGGAGACGCGCAGGCAGATCGGCGTATCCGTCGCCGGATCCACGGAAGTCCGCAGCACCCCCCTGGTCGGCATTAAAGTATCGCAGTAGGGCAAAAGCGGCTTAATGGTTGCCGCCGGATTTTCTATCCGGCTCATAGCGCCGAGAAAATAGCCGTGATCGACCGCGAGCATGACCGTCTTGCCCGTATCGGGTTTGATGATCCGGCTGAGGCGGTTTTGCATTCCCCAATCCATAAAAGCCTCCTTAAAGCCTGGAAACGACTATCTTTGCTAGTTCGGTTAGTTGCGCGATCGTTAGCAGCGGCTTCATCTGACCCTGGCTGTCAAGAAAGCTGGCTAGGCTAAAAAACCGGTTATTGGAACGGACATAGACATTGTACGGCTCCGGGACGCCTTTTGGTCCGGAAACAGCTTCATCGCCGACACCGCTGATGGGGGCCACGGAGATACGTTTCCATTCGGCGAACGCATTTGCGTCTTCCGTGACGACTAATAAGAGCAGCATTTTGCCATCAGGCGTAGCGAAATTCAAATCTCCGCCCGCGCCTTTGCTCGGGTCCTTATCAACAATTTTCACGCCTTGAATGCCGGTGACTTTAGTGACGTCCGCCACGGTGAGTAACTTCTTTTTGTCCAAGCCGGCGCTGGTCGCGGGTTTGTTGGGGGCCGTGTTTGTCTTGCAGGCAGCCAAAGTGAGGACTAGCAGAACACAGGCTAAGACCGCGAGGGTTTTGGCCTTTCCCATCTATTACCTCCTGGATTTCGTCCGGACGCGTTGCGCCTTGAAGAGCGGTTTGACGGTATCAACAAATGAATCAGCCGTCAAGGTGTTGTCCACACAGCTATTGTCCGACCGATAACCGGGATCGAGTGGGCGCGACACAGCTATTTTCTAACAGACCGCCATCGTGTCGGTTCGGCGCTTTTAAAGAAGAGACCGCTTGGAGTCGCGGCGACTGTAATGAGCGACATATAAATCCAGTAGCCGATCGGGTAGAGGACGGACCACAGGAAGAAACGGCTGATTCTCCGGTCGTAAGGCCGGGCCAGGAGCACGCCGGTCCCCAGTTGCAGAATAGAGAAAGTAGCGATCAACATGCCCCACCAACTCGGTATCGGCGCGGCGCCGAGCGGCTTGTACCCCAGCGAGTAGGAAATAACCCAGAAGATCGTTAAAACCACCAAGCAATAGGCCCAGAAAATCGACAAGGCTGCTTCCGTATAGACAGCCCAGAGACGGCGGAACCGGTAGCGTCGCCAGATATCGACATTTTTTCTGAGCACTTGAACCAACCCCTTGGCCCACCGCCGCCGCTGGCGCCAGAGCCCGCTTAAGTCCGCCGGCACTTGCATATCGGCGATCGCCCGCGGCTCGTATCTGACATCGTAAAACCGTTTTTGCAGCTTCCACGAGACGGCGATATCCTCGGTGGCCATTTCCGGGTCGAAGAGCCCGACATCGAGCAAAGCGCTTTTTCGAAAGGCGCTGACCACCCCGGAGACCGTCAGGATCCGTCCCCAGACCGTCTGCGCCCGGCGCAGGATAGCGATGATCGAGCTGAACTCGATCGCCTGGATTTTGGTGATCAATCTCTCGGTGTTGATCACCCGGGGGTTACCGGTTATGGCCGCCATCCGGGGCAACTTGACAAAGTGAGGGACGATATAGGTAAGGAAGTCTGTGTGGACCAAGGCGTCGGCGTCGATTATTAGGATAATCTCGCCGTTAGCCAGCGGCACCACATCGTTAATCGCCATAGCTTTGCCTTCATTATAAGCCTTGCGCACAAAACGGAACCGGGGGTGTTTGATATATCGCTCGGCTTGCTGCCAGGTCCTGTCACGCGAACCGTCGTCAATTACAATCACCTCGAAATTCGGATAATCAAGGCCCAGCGCGCGCTCGACTGTGGCGGCAATGTTTCGGTCCTCGTAATGACAAGGTATGAAGACGGAGACCATCGGGTGCTCATCGATCCGGTAAAAATCGGCCCGGCCGCCGCGCTCCCGCCGGAAGTAATAGATGATCGAGGTTATGATCCAGATCAAACTAAAGAAGATCGGATAGACGGCAAAGAAAAAGAGGATCACTTTATATATTAAACTATTGCCGATTGTCTCAAGCAACCCGACCAGGTTTGTATCGCTCCCCTCGGTAAGGTTTGTAAATCTTTTTATCGCCCTCGATCATAATTTTTATGAAGCTGTCTTTCTTCAACTCGTCCCACTGCGCCTCGACGCGCCGGCCCAGCCAATCCCGGCTGAAATCAAAGGTCGCCTCGGGGATTTTTTTCCGCGCGCCCTTCCGCCGCCAAATTCTCAAGTTATGCCAGACCCATATTTGCGTGATCGCAACGATTGCCGCCGCGGTCAGGGCAACCCCCGCCAGCTCAAAATACGGCCGGTAGCTCGTTATTTTGTAAGCGAAAGTGAGAAACCAGAGATACGCGAAGACGCCCCAAGCCAATATCGCCGTCACAACTTGGATCGCCAACCGCCCGGGGCTTGCTTTCCCGCCCATGTCTTTTCGCCGCGCTTTGTCTCTCATGGATTTTCATTTACCCGCGATCAGCTTTGGGCAACCATTGTTAAGCCGGGCGCTTATCTGTGCGGCTCGATGATAACCTTGTTCGATTCCGTGGATTCGGCGGCCAACCTGAAGCCCTCCTGCGTCTCGGCCAGGGCCAAGCGGTGGGTTATCATATCGGCGACCGGCACCCGGCCCATTTCAATCAGCTCAAGCGCCGCGACGTGGTCGGCGCGGCTGCCGGCGTAGGTGGAGAGCAGGGTGATCTCGTTGCGCCAGAAGAGATCGTTAACCGGCGTCTCGATCTTCACGGCATCTCTGGTGGCGGCGAAAAACAGAATGGTGCCGCCGCGCTCGACCGAGGCCAGCGCTTGCGGGACGGCGGAGGCGGCCCCGGCGCAGACGATAACCAAGTCCGCCAGCCGGCCGTCATTGATCTTGCGCAGCCGGTCGGGAATGTCCTCGGCGGCATCGAGCGCCAAGTTGGCGCCGAGGCGCATGGCCGCCTCAAGTTTGTATTCAACTACGTCGACGGCGACGACCAGGCCGGCGCCGAGCGCCGCGGCCAGTTGAACATGGAGCAGGCCCGACATGCCGCTGCCTATGACGAGAACGGTTTGGCCGGGCTTCAAGCGGGAGAGGCGCTGCCCCCTATAAACGCAGGCCAACGGCTCGATGAAAGTAGCTTCCTCAAACGAGACATCGTCCGGCAGGCGGAAGATGCCGCGATCTACATTGATGGCCGGCAGACGTACATATTCGGCAAACCCGCCGGGATGAAAATTAGTGGCCCGCAAAGTCTCGCAAACGGTTTCATGGCCGCCCAGGCACCAGTGGCAAGTGTTACAAGAAACGTGGTGGGCGGCGGCTATCCTATCGCTCACTTGGTATCCCATTACGTCCTCGCCGATAGCCGCCACAGTCCCCGCCACCTCATGGCCTAAGACCAAAGGGGCTTTATGAATACGGTACCATTCCAAAACGTCAGTTCCACAGACGCCGGCCGCCTCCACTTTCATCAGGATCTCGCCCGGCCCGATTTCCGGGACAGGCAGCTCTTCCAACCTGACATCCCGATTGTTGTAATACATCGCTACGCGCAAGCCGACCTCCCGCATCCCCGGTTCCAC
>JAUXSL010000073.1 GCA_030679975.1 Actinomycetota bacterium | reverse complement strand
AAAGCTTAAGCAACCAACATCGCCCAAAGAACCGACAGGGCGCTTTTTGTAACGAGCCCCTAGGCTCTCCGCGGCGTCTTCTATGACGACTAACTCGAACTTCCGAGCAACATCAATGATAGGATCCATATCAACGGGATGGCCAAGGATGTGAACGGGCAATATGGCCCCAATGCGTCGGCCGGTGCTCTTATTGCGCAATTCTCCGTCAATCCAGCAACATTGGTCTTCAATAAAACCGACGGTTTTTGCCGGATCCATCTGCCAATAGGCCGGCTCGGCATCGATGAAGACCGGCCAAGCGCCGGCATAGCGGACGGCATTAGCCGGAGCTATAAAGGTCAGATCGGAGACCAGAACCTCATCATCCGGGCAGATGCCGGCTGCCAGTAAGGCTACATGAAGCGCCGCCGTCCCGTTGACCGTCGCCACAGCATGCCGGGTCCCGACAAAGGTCGATACCAGACCCTCAAACCGGTAGACAAACGAGCCAACAGCGGAAACCCAGTTGGTATCGAGACATTCCTTAATGTAATCCCATTCGCGACCGTGAATTTCCGGGACACACAGGGGAATGGCGCCTTCAGGGGCCGGGGCGCCGGGTTCAAACGACATACGTATCCGGCCGGTACTTGGCCAAGTTTCCCCTGAACCATTCAACGGTTTCGGCGAGACCATCCCTTAAGGAATGCGCCGGCTGCCAGCTGATGAGATCACGCGCTTTGCGGTTGTCGGCGCAGAGACGGCCGACCTCGCTCTTTTCGGGTCGGACCCTTTCCCGGTCACTGACGATCGGAATCTCTTTGCCTATTATCTCCAGGATCATCTTCGCCAGGTCGCCAACGGAAATCTCCTTGCCTGTTCCAATGTTTATGACTTCGCCGATCGCCGCCGGCGCCGCCGCGGCCCGGATAAATCCGTCGACAGTATCGGCAACATAGTTCAAGTCGCGGGTCGGCTCAAGGCTGCCGACGTGGATCTCCCGGCGCGTCAATGCCTGGGTGATGATCGTCGGGATGACCGCGCGGGCCGATTGGCGCGGGCCGAATGTGTTAAAAGGCCTGACGGTCACCACCGGCAGACCAAACGAGAGATGATAAGCTTCAGCAAGCTTATCTCCACCGATCTTGCTGGCCGAATATGGCGATTGCCCCTGCAGGGGATGGTCTTCATCTATCAGCGCCCGCCTGGCAGTCCCATAGACTTCGCTGGTGGAGGTGTGCACTACTTTCTTTGCGCCAACTTCGATAGCCAACTGAAAGACGTTTAGGGCCCCTTCGACATTCGTGCGAACGTATGAGACCGGCGCATGGTACGAGTAAGGTATGCCGATCAGCGCCGCCAAGTGAAAGACCGTGTCTACGCCTTTAAAAGCTCCTCGCAAACTATCCCGATCCCAGATGTCGCCGAAGAACAGTTCCATTTCATCTTTAACCGGTGATGCGTCGAGCCAACCGGCCAAGTTGGCCGAGTTATAACGAACCAACGCCCGTGTTTTCGCCCCTAAAGCAACCAGACGTTCAGTCAGATGACTGCCGATAAAGCCTCCGGCTCCGGTTACCAAAACAGTTTGATTCTCCCAACCCATCTCTTTTCTACACCTCACCGTTTTCTATGTCGGACAGCGCCCGTTGGTAATCTTCTACTTGCCCTATATCCAGCCAATACTCGCGCAACGGGAAACCGACGACCCGGCGCCCCTCAGCCATCAAGCGACTAATTAAATCGGTCATGTCGTATGATTGGCCGTTAGGTATCGACCGGCAAACATCGGGATTGAGCAGGTAGATACCGGCGTTTATAAAGTGGCGTACGACCGGTTTTTCAGAGAGAGCCGTTATCATCGGACCATCGGTTTCAATAACACCATAGGGAACCCGGAATTTATATTGGCGCACAGCCACCGTCATGTCGGCCTCATGATCGCGATGGAATTCGAGCATGGCCCGGAAGTTTATGCGCGTCAGAACATCGCCGTTGATAACCAAAACCGGGCCGTCTGTCTTTTCCAGCAAACTTAGTGAGCCCGCGGTGCCCAATGGCTGATCTTCTTCGACATAGCTGATGTCGACGCCAAAGTCAGCGCCGGTCCCAAAGTGCTCCTCTATGACCTCGCGCTTGTAGTGCGTAGTCAAGTTGACCTTATTGATGCCCGCCTCGTGTAGCTGTTCGATAATCAATTGGAGCAGCGGCTTGTCGCCTACCGGCAGCATTGGCTTGGGGAGGTCGTCCGTCAGCGGTCGCAACCGGGTGCCAAAACCACCGGCCATAACAACCGCTGTCAGCGGTTGCTCGTAATCCTTAACCAGGTCGCTGAGAAAGGCGATATCGACAACCCTGCCGGTCTCATCGACCAGCGGTATCTGGCGAACGCTACGCTCGGTCATTATATGGAGCAATCGCGGGTCAGACGTCCCCGCCGGAGCGGTTACAGGGTTCGGGCTCGCGGCCGGCTCCCTGTGGCCAAACAAAGCCTTTACCGGTAGATCGACATCGACATTAGCTAGAATAGCCCGCCTAATATCTCCGTCGGTAATCGTATCGATCAACTTTTGGTCTCGGTCGACGATCATGGCGATACCCTTGGCATTTCCATCAATGCATTGGATCACCTGGCGAATAGTGCTTTGCGGGCTGACAAAGAATTGTGTTAGGTCCATTAGTTTTCCGCACTCTTTAAGATACGGGCCGGTACTCCGGCCACTACCATGTTATCGGGTATGTCTTGTAGAACCAAGGCCCCCGCGCCGACGACGACATTTTGGCCGATATTTATAGACTGCCTCACCATGGCACCCAAACCAACGTGCGTTCCGTCTCCAACGAAGACCGTACCGGCAAGGCAGGCGCCGGTCGCGATATGAACGTGGCAGCCGATAACGCAATCATGTTCGACAATCGCACCACTGTTCAAGATAACATTATCGCCGATGGCAGCATCAGCGTTGATCACAGTCCCGGCCATGATCGTGACCCCTTGGCCAATCACCGCTGACGGCGAAATAATCGCCTGCGGATGAATCGCCGAGACCATTTCAAACCCCAGCCCGCAGACTTTCTGGTAGAGCTTCCGACGCGCTCGCGTGTCTCCGGTCGTGCCCACCCCGATAAAGGCATGCCGAATGCCTTGATCGTAGAGCGAGGGCAAGAGCGTATCGTCTCCCCGGACCGGCACCTCCAGCACATCCCTGCCCCAAAGCTCTTTTCTGGGGTCCACGAAGGCCGCGATCTCGTAACCGCCCATCAGCTTAAGGATTTCCAAAACGACTTTGGCGTGGCCGCCGGCCCCGATTCCGACTAATCGCGTCATTTATTCCAATCCCCATCATTGTCGACATCATTGAAGCGCTTCAATATCAACTTCTCGTCCAGCTTGATCTCTTTCAGCCGGCTGATGATCTTGGGCGCCGCGTGTCCATCCCCATAAGGGTTGACCAGGTCATCCAAACCGGCCCGGAATGCCTTGGACATGGCCCGTTCAAGCCCATCTTTTATCTCGGCCCGACGACAATCGACATCAATGACGTTGCGCTCACGCACGCGGCCGCGTTGACGGCTGCCGATATTGACAACCGGCAATTTGAATGACGCCGCCTCGATTATACCGGAGGAGGAATTCCCGACCATCGCGGTAACGTGATTCATTAGACTTAAGTAGACTTGGGTGCCGAGGTTCGCTCCAACCCACACGCGTCCATTCCGAGCGCCATACTCTTCCACCAGTTGAATTATTTGACGGCCCCGGGTATCGGCGTTTGGATATGTAAAAATGACATTGGCGTCTACTTCATCGATGGCCGCGAAAAGCTCCTCCATCTGTTCCGGCGTCCGCTCGTAATCAAGCGTCACGGGGTGATAGGTTGCCAATAGTAACGGCCGGTTGAAATCAAAGCCGAACCGCTTCTCCAGCTCATTGCGGTCGAGCAAGTCGAGCCGATGTAGGTTGTCAAGACCGGGCGCTCCGCTGACCATGACCCGCCATGGCTCCTCGCCCATCCCAATGACGCGCCGCCGGTAAAGGTCCGTAGTGACAAAGTGAAGATGACTCATTTTGGTTATAGAATGACGCAGCGCCTCGTCTATCGCCCCTTCCGTCGACTCGCCCCCGTGAATATGGGCAACGGGTATCTTGAAAGGCAACGAAGCGAGGGCCGCGGCATGCATCTCAAAACGATCGCCGAGGACCAGCAATATGTCGGGACGCCATCGACCGAATAATTGCGCGAACCCGAGCAGGCCAAGCCCCATTGATTTAGCTACACCCTCGGGGGTATCCGAGGAGAGAAGCATCTCAACGCGCTCGGTGATATCGAAGCCGTCCGCTTCGATCTCTTTGACGGTCAGACCGAACTCGGGGGATAAATGCATGCCGGAAACGATCAAGCTCAGACGTAGATCCGGATCGTCTTGTAACCGGCACAAGATCGGCAGATATATGCCGTAATCCGATCGGGCTACCGTCACTACACCGATTGTTCTCAATTAATTCTCCGGAACGTCGAGGCCATAAGTGCCGTGACCATTAAGTTAAGCGGTTATTGTTCAACATTTGAACATAAATATAGACCGACCGGACCTTTCATGTCAAGCAGACTCCACCCCAGCCTGACGGCAAGCTCTTAGCGCCGTATATCGTCCCAGGTGATTACCTCGTCGTCGCCAATATCACGGGCGGCTACAGCCCCGATGACTTTGGATATATCTTTGGGCGGGATACCGCCGGCCGGCCGTTTTAAGGTCACCATTTCCGCGGTAATTAACGCCCCCTTGGGGATGGCGGCTTGAGCGACAACACTCTTTCGCACCGTCTGAGCGATTTTTCTTTCCGCCGGTGTGGGCTCTTTCTTGCCGCTGCCTAGAGCAGCTGTGACTATCCGGAGCCCTTCAACTAATGCTTTAAACTCGTCCGGGTCGAGGCTCGCCCGATGATCGGGGCCGGGCAAATCTTTATCGACAGTCAAATGTTTTTCAATGACGCAAGCCCCTAGAGCGGCGGCGGCGATGCTCACCGCTATGCCGGGCGTGTGGTCTGAGAAACCGACCGGCAGGTTAAACCTGTCTTTCATCGTTTGGATGGCTCTCAGATTGGCGTCTTTAGGATCGGCTGGATAAGCACTGACACAGTGGAGCAGAATGATGTCCGGGTTTCCAGCCGACCTAACAGCCGCCAGCGCCTCGTCGATCTCACCTTCGGCCGCCATACCCGTTGAGATTATCATCGGTTTATTGAATCCGGCGACGAGGGCCAGCAGCGGTAAGTTGGTCAAATCCCCAGAGCCTATCTTGAAAACCTGGACTCCCAAGCGGTCCAGCCACGTGGCAGCGATTTCATCAAAAGGGGTGGACATGAAGATCAGCCCGAATCGCTTTGCTTCGTCTTTTAGGGCGGACACAGCCTCATCGCTCAGCTCCAAAGCTTTGAGCATATCGTATTGAGACCGCGCGCCGTCGCTTATCTTTTGATAATCGGCCTTCGGGGCGGCGCGGGTCACCAGCCGCTCGGCCTTGAATGATTGGAATTTGACTGCATCCGCCCCGGCCCCGGCGGCCGCCCGCACCAAGGACTTGGCCAAATCAAAATCGCCGTTATGGTTGACACCCGCTTCGGCGATGATAAAAACATTATCCGGTCTTAAAAACTGCTCAATAGCCATGTGAATAAGCTCGATTTTGACAGAAAAGCGCATCGCTGTCCAAGAACCCCTATAATCCTAAGAATGGCAGAAAACCCTAAAGTAGTCGTCGTGTTCAGGCACGAGACCGCCGTCTTTGTTTCCGCGAATCGTCCCAGATTCGCCTCAGGTTACCACTTCCTGGCACAGGAATATTTGATCAAAGAGACCATCTCGCGCGCCGATCTGCCGGCGGATTACTTAGATGGCCTGCACGATGTGACCAAAGGGCGAGAACTCAACGCTGTGCTCGTGCGTTTATCAAACGAATGGTTCCTTGATAAAGACGGCAATGACATCTTCGAATACCAGGGCATATCCCTCGGAGATCTCTTTTGCTACCAGTTCTACTTCTCGATGCTGCCGTTATTAAGATACCTTTTGTGCCTTAAGGCGGCCAAAACAAAATACGATGTCGACGAGATCTATGCGGACGACCCGACGCCGCTTTTTTCCGAGGTCGCCTCTCTCCTTGAGCTGAGCATAAGGCCTTTCGACGCGCCGCCTTCCGGCGTAGACCCGGTTGAAAACCTGCTGGCGAAAAAACGCGCGCGCATCGCCCCGAGCGATTTCTACTGGCGGCATCCTTTGTCCCGGCGGATACTGGCGGCCGCGATCAACGTCATCGGCCGGATCCGGCCGAGACCGAGGCGGAAAGCCGTATTGATCGCCGAATACGGCCCGATGAACGCGTTTGTCTCCCGGATAGTCGGGGGATCAAAACGGGCGCCCATGATCCATACAGCCGGTTTCTCACACATACCGCGGGTCTATCTTCGAGGCGGACGGGTTTTACTATTTAAGAATCCGGGTGCGCCGATCGACAAGGCCGTTGCGGCCTTGATCGCCAAATGGGACGATTTACGCAACGACAACGCGATAGCGGAAAAATTCGTCTTCGAAGACCTGGATTGCTGGCCGCTCTTTCACCGCCATGCCGGCGAGTTTATCCGACAATACCTTGGCTATTACGCTTCACAGATAAGACCGGCCGCCGGGTTCCTGGCCAAGAACAACATCAAACTTCTCTTCTTGCCTTTCGACTCTCCCCCCTGGGCCCGGTTGTTGATATTGATAGCCCGCCGGCACGCCATAAGAACCCTGATGGTCATCAACGGCTACCTTTGCGACGACAATACCGCCGAGGGCAGACGCGCGGATTCCGTGCTTGTCTATTCTCAATCCATAAAAGCTTGGCAATTTAAGGACAGCGACAGAGCCATGGTCGTCGGTAACCCAAAATTCGAGGCTTATTTGGGTTTACCTAAGAAGCAATATCGTAAGGATGCGAACCAAACGGTCATAGTCTCCAGCGCCCAGTACACACCGTTCGATTTTAATTCGCCTGTCAGTTTTGGCGAAAGCAACATCGCGGATATCCTCAAAATCCTGCAAACGTATCCGGGCTTTAAGATTAAAATAAAGCTCCACCCGGCCGACGATCCCGCCTACTACCGCTTCTTAGTCCATGATTTCCTCGGCTACAAAAATGTGGAAATAATAGGCGACAAACCGTTTATCGAAGCTATCCAAGAAGCCGATCTCTACATCTCCAATTGGTCGACCTCTAATCTGGAGGCGGCCATCATCAATATACCGGTCATCTATTACAAGTCGGACGTCTTGGATTTCCACCCGCCGTTTGACGGCAACTCCGAGATGGCCACCGCTCATAATCTCGACGAACTGAAGCAACTGATCGATCTCTTTCTTGCCGGGGATAAGAAACTCTGGCGATTCAACGAGGTCGATGTCTTAGAAAAATACACCGGGCTCCTGGATGGCCGCTCCAGTGAGCGGATCAAAGAAAAGATTGACGCACTGTTAGCCGGTGGTAGCTAATGATTTTCTGTCGGTCGGGTTAGGGGTCGCGAATAGCTTTCGTTTCAATCGACCGTAAACTTTTGACACCAGAAAAGCCGGATGCCGGCGAAAATAAGCTAATTTTAAGGATCGCTCCAACTGCGCCTTCTTCGCCAACAGCTCTGAATCGGCAAAGTCAGTTAAGTTCACTACCTGGTCAACGACATTATTGTAGCCGGAATCAAGACCAAGGATATACTGTTCTTCGTCTTCTACCCGACCTTCACTGATTATCTGATCATACAGAGCCGTTCCAGGTAACGGGGTAGTCAGAAAGAAACCTTCCGGCCACATATCTATTCGCCGATAAAAGTGCGCCGTCTCTTCGATGGTTCGGTCGTTCTCCCCGAGATACCCATACATCATCTGCACGATCGGATGGATACCGATCTCGTTCGTATCATTGATTATGTTGACCGCTTTGTCGATATCAAGTCGCTTGTTCATTAACTTGAGAATCTTCGGACTACCGGATTCTATCCCATAGCCGACATACTTGCAGCCGGCTGCCTTCATGGCTTTAAGCAAATCTTTGTCCATTACATTTATTCGGCCCTGGCAGCCCCAACTAACTTTTAACGGCCTTAAAGCTTCACAAATCTCGTGGCCGCGCTTATTGCCGACCAAAACCAACTCGTCATTGAAAAGCAAACTATTGACGCCATACTTATCGATCAACTCCTGTATCTCGGAAACAATGTTTTCGACCGACCGAATTCTGATACCGGCAAAGGTCTTAGAACAAAAATGACATTTATAAGGACAGCCTCGACCGGCGATTATGTTCAATCCCCTCTGTTCGACGACGCCCGGTAATCGGCTGGCATGAGTGATATAGGTCTCGACGTCAAACTTGTGCCGGCTTGGAAAGGGTATTCCATCGAGGTCTTTTATATACGGTCGGGTCTCGGTTGTCACGACTTGGCCGTCGACCCTGTAAGCTATGCCCTTGACCCGCCCTGGATCATCAAGGTGGTTGAGCAAGTCGGGGAATGTCTCTTCCGCTTCACTGATAACGCAGACATCAACAGCCGGGTTTTTCTCTAACACCAACTTGCTGCTGAAAGTGGGCAGGGGGCCGCCTAGCACGACAGGAACATCGCCGATCTTTTTAACCGCGCTTGCGAGCCATTTTGCGTATTTATACTGAGTGCAGTACGCGCTGATACCGGCAACATCAAAGCTGCGTTGCTTCAGCTCCGCGACCACACGCTCATAGTCCCACTGGCAAGCCCAGATATCCAATATCTCGACTTCATGACCCAGATGTGTCAGAACGCTGTCTAGATAACCAATACCCAGGGGCATATCCGAGGGAGGCCGAGACTCATTGCCATAGTAATGAGGTGGTTGAATCAGCAGTACCCGCATAAAACCTAAACCTTACGGAAGACCGGTCGGACTACATCCCCTTCTAAGAACTTTTTAATCGAGCCGTCACCAATCGCCCGGGCCAGCACGCCTAGGGCTTCCTCGTAGACCCCTAGCGTCTGATCTACCACTTGGTCGTCATGGGCAAAGCTGATAGCGTTATAGCCGGTAAAGAGGACCCCACGCTTGATGCATTCCTGCTGGAAAAGGCTTTTTAGTTCCAGATCGACAAAGTGATCGCCGCCGGTAAACGCCGCTACGGTGCGCGGCGGTAGCCCAACAAACCGCACAAAAGCAGCCAGGCCGGCCTTCGCAGCCAGGGCGTTAAAGCCATCCCGGATCTTAGCCCCCTGGGCCCAGATAAACGGGGTGACGTTCTTATCGCGTAGCTCAGTGATGGTCGCTTTGGACGCCGCCAGGGAAAGGCATTCACCGCCGAAAGTAAACGAGAAGAAGACCTCCTCAAGCTGGTCCATTATCTCTTTCTTGCCGGCCAGCGCGGAAACCGGCATGCCGTTGGACATGCACTTGCCGAAAGCCGCTAAATCCGGCGTGACGTTAAAATACTCCTGCGCCCCACCGAGAGCCCATCTAAAACCTGTGATTATTTCATCGAGGATGAAGATGGCCCCATGAGTATGCGCCGCCTCTTTAACCTTGTTTAAGAAATCATCTTTCGGCTCGACCACACCCATCGGCTCCATAATGACAGCGGCGAACTCGCCCGGGTGAGCGTCAAAAAGCGCTTGGAGGCTGTCGATGTCGTTATATTCAAAGACATGGCTAAGCTCGCGCACCGCCGCCGGCACGCCTTTGTTCCGCTCGGTGGTGCCGATATACCAGTCTTGCCAGCCGTGATAGCCGCAGAGGGCGATACGGTCGCGCCCCGTATAAGCGCGCGCGACACGCACGGCCGCGGAAGTCACATCTGAGCCGTTCTTGCCATAGCGCACCGATTCGGCGCAAGGAATTGTTTCAATCAGCAACTCCGCCAACTCAACTTCTAGCGGGTGCATCAATGTGAAGGTAATACCGTCTTCCAGTTGTCGCTTGATCGCTTCGTCGACAGCCGGATAGCAATATCCCAGGATTATCGGATGCAGTCCCATACCATAATCGATATAACGGTTGCCGTCGACGTCCCAGACGTGACAGCCCTTCCCCCGCTGCAGATATTTGGGAGCGACGCCATCGACAAACTGGGTCGGACCCTTGCTTAATGTCTGGGTACCGGCTGGGATTATGCCTTTGGCTCGCCGCCACAAAGCTTCCGACGCGTCTATTCTCGGCTTATTCAACTGCCCGTCTCCCTTGCTATCATAATATGCGCCTTCTCATCGGAAGACCGCTCAGCCGCATAGAGTAGCCCTAGTATCGCTTCATCTTCAGCGAAGGTGTAGCTATACGAACCGGTTCCGGCGATTGCGGACGTGAAGTCCCTCATCTCCTCAATATACGGCTCTTCAGGATTTATATACTGGTCCTCGACACTGCCTGCGTCGAGGCGGTGCTGGCGCCACGTCTTGTCGGCGGCCGTGTAGACGGATACCACCTGATTATCGTTATCCCAGACAACGGTCCCCTCGGTGCCAAGCAAACGCATATAGCGCACCGCCGGTCTCGCGAGAACATCGACCAAAAGGTGTCCGATCATGCCGCCGGTAAAGCGCATCAAGAGATGTTCGACATCATCGATCTCCACTTCCAGGTCGGAAAGCTTGGCTTTCATACCGCTTACTTCATTGATTGGCCCGAATATGTCGACCAGCCAAACGAGCTCAAACGGAACGATTTCCTTGCAAGCGCCCGTCTCTTTCTTAGCCACGTAAAACCGGCGATAATCTTCCCAGGGGTGCCAGTCCGGCAGATATTGGCCGGACTGATAAGTAAAAGTCAGCGGCCGTCCGATCACCCCTGAGTCAACGATTTCTTTTATCTTTTTAGGTCCCGGATAATAGCGCATCGTACACGATGGCGCAGCGACCAACTTTTTTTTCTGATGCTTCAACCTATCCTTAAGATCAGCCATGCCGTCAAGGACAACGCCGGCTTCGGTAAAGAAATGGATTCCGTTTTCCGCCGCGATATGCGCGTAATGCATATGCAAGTCGGGCGGCGTCGAGATGATCAAAGCGGTGGGTTCTATCTGCGCCAGCGCTGTCTCAAAATCAGCGAATGTCCGAATGCCGTACTTCGAAGCGGCTTCATCGCGCCGCTCGACTTGAGTATCAAAGCCATATATTTGGTCATAACCTAAAGTTTGCAGATTTCTGATGCGTCTCTTGCCCATCGACCCGAGACCGACGATCAATAACTTCAATTAATTCACGTCCTTGACCTTGAGCGCCAAGTGGGGCTCAAAGTCCCGCTGCCAGCGCTTGTGAACACCTTGGTTTATCGCTACTACTTCCGGATGGTCGCCTAAGAACTTCATCAACTCTTCCGGTTCGATAGGTCGTCCGGCCTGGTAGAGCTGATTAAAAACCGCTTCAAAAAAGCAGCGATCTTCGTCATAATCAAGGGACATCCTAATATCCGGGCGGTGGAAGATACCGGCCGCCTCTACAGCTTCAACCTGGAACCGGCCGGTTTGAACAAAATACTTGCCCCATCCCGCTGTGTCGGTTTCGTCCTTTATCCGGCAAACCTCGGCCAGAGCGGTAGTCCTCACTCCGGTCGGCGTAAAGCCAAAAGGAAAGCCTTCGCCTTTGATGTAATCAGGCTCCCGATTTTGAAAGATAGTAATAAATTCATCAATTAAACGATAGTCAAAAAGCAGATCATCGCCATCGACATTGATAATCAAATCAACCTCAAAATGGTCCGCGGCTTGTAAGTACCGCATCAGTACATCCTCATCGGCGCCGGCAAAGCCAAGAATGCCATTCCTCTTGGCCATTTGCAATAATCGCTGGTTTTCCGGTTTTTCGGAGGTGCACAGGACAAGGATGTCCGGCAGTGCCGCTTGCTTCACACGCTCTATCAACAGCTCAGTCACTGTCTTTCCGGCAATCTCCAACAGGGCTTTTTGCTCAAGACGGGTCGAGCCTAATCGAGAAGTGATAAAAACGCCGGTCTTCAAAAGCGATCCTCCAATCTATTCTTCAATACCGGCAGATAATTAAAACTTGCGCCGGCTTAACTAGACCAAACGGTAGACCTTTATCCCACTATCTTTGTATACTGCCAGTTTTTCAAAGATAGCGGCGTCCGGTGCGACGCAAACAACGAGCGCGTCCGGCTTTATTTTGTCGATCAGGTCGTCGGACCCGATCGGCAACCCCAAAATCGATTTCCGGCCGGAGCCGTTACCGTCGATCAACCCCTTGACCTCCAGGCTGACCTCATACGAGACAATGACCGCTATCTCCGTGAACTCGCTTATGCCGTACAGGACAATAGATCTTATGCCCTCGTCGGCAATCGCCTCCATACGTTCGGCAACATCACGCCGGGCTTGACGGTAAAAATCGACTGTATTTAGAGTCCATCTCATCGCCAGGGCGCTTTTTTGCAGGATGCCCGCGTGGGTCAAATGATAGGTTAGTGAGCGGTTATTTTCACCGCGGATTTTTATCAAGCCCTTGTGCACTAAGGTCTTGAGCAGGGCGTTAGTTATGCCCAGGGCAACGCCCAGATGGCTGGAAAGCTCCCGCTGAGAGATCTTGGGGTTTTTCTCAATCTCCTCCAAGACACGCAGATTATGCAGTGCCTCGGTCTCTTTTAGAAAAGCGTTTTCGTCGTTCGGCAGCATAGTTGTCCGTTATTCAACGCCGCAGCTTGAATAATCGCGGCTCCGCTTAATGTTCACAAAATGAACATACCACGGGCGCGATGATGGCGTCAAGATTTAGGAGAAGCCAGGTACCAGTTAACGAAGCGGGGAATACCGCTTTCTATGGGTGTGGTAGGCGCATAGCCTAGATCGCGCTTGGCCAGGGTGATGTCGGCAAAGGTGATGGGAACGTCGCCGGGCTGGTTTGGCTGCCAGTTTATCTTGGCCTCTTTGCCCAAGGCTGATTCGATCAAGCGAATCAGGTCAAGCAGTTCGATCGTCTGGGATTCGCCGAGATTGTATATCTTATAGCCCCGCGGTTTATCCATCGCTTTGGTCACACCGTCGATGATATCGTCTACGTAGGTGTAGTCGCGTCGCGACTTGCCGTCGCCGAATAAGGTTATCTCCTCCCCGGCGTCGATCAGCCTGGTAAACTTATGAATAGCCATGTCGGGGCGCTGGCGCGGGCCGTAGACCGTGAAAAACCGCAGGCAAGTGATGGGCAGCCCGTAGAGATGATGGTAAGTGTAGCAGAGCAGCTCGCCGGCGCGCTTTGTGGCCGCGTAAGGCGATATCGGCTGGTTGACGGGGTCGACCTCACTGAACGGCACCTTGCCGTTGATACCGTAAACGGACGAGGAGGAGCCGAAGACAAAATGGTCGAGCGGGGCTTGGCGCGCCCGTTCCAGTAGATTAAGCGTCCCCTGGCAATTGACTTTCTCGTAAAGGATAGGGTCGGCCAGCGACGGCCGGACGCCCGCCCGGGCGGCCAGGTGGACGATGAGCTTGAAATCATGGGCGGCGAAGAGGGCGTCTAGAAGCCCGGCGTCGAGGATGTCGCCCTCGACGAGCGTGTATTTCGCATTAAGCAAAGCGGCGGCGATGTTGCGGCGCTTTACGGCCGGGTCGTAATAATCGTTGAAATTATCCAGACAGACGACTTGCCGGCCGTCGGCCAAGAGGCGCTCTGTTAAGTGGGAGCCGATAAAGCCGGCCCCGCCGGTGATTAAGATTGCCATAAATACCTACTCCTGCCTGGATTCCCGCTTTCGCGGGAATGACATTGATCGCGGGAATGACATTGATCGCGGGAATGACATTATTTTCTTTCCGATCATGTCCTTTGGCGCTTCAAGCCCCAACTTATTCAGCACCGTTGGCGCCACGTCATATATGGATAGCCCTTCGCGGCGGCCGGGCGCGGCGCCGTTGCCGGACATGATAAAGATGCCGTGATAATCATGGTTGGCATCGTCCGGGCCGGTGTCGTTGGCGAAGACGTGGACGGCGCCGTTGCCGACCTTGCCCACGGACCGCCAGTTAAGATCGCCGAAGTAAACGAGCAGATCGGGCGGGATGCCGTTGGTCGCCTTATAGACTTCCTCGGCGTACAAAGCGCGCGTGCCGATATTGGCCCCGTCCGGATCGGCGATCGCCTCAAGCTTGGCTCTTAGTTCGCCGCGGACTTTGGCGTAATTCCCGGCGGGAACGACCCCTTGAGGTTCGCGCCCGGCGACGTTCATAAATATTCGGCTGTAATAACCGCCTTCGCCCCAGGCTATCGTCTTCGACCAGTCGATCATCTCGGGCTTCAACGGCGTCGGGGTGGACGGCGTTTCTTTAAGGGTTAGATATCCCTGCTCAATGAGCCAATCGTTGACGCAGATACCGCCCGCCATCGCTTTGGCGCCATGGTCGGAAACAACCAGCACGGTCGTATCGTCATCGACGAGCGCCAGCAGCTCGCCCAGGCGGGCATCGAGATAGACATAATAGTCCCGAATAACATCCTCGAATCGATGGCCGGGTTCGTAAAGGCGGTGCCCTTTATCGAAATACCGCCAAAAGCCGTGATGGATGCGGTCGGGGCCCATCTCGACCATCATGAAGAAATCCCAGTCTTTATTCGCTATCAAGTGGCGCGCCAGCTTGAACCGGCGCTCGGTCATATCGTAGACCTGTTGCAATAAGCGGTCTTTATCGTCGGTGCGAAAATTATCGACATCGATGATATAGCCGCCGGTCACCGCTTCGACCTCGTCTTTAAAATCATCGGGATAGGTCCAACGCGACTGCTTGCTCGGGGTCAGAAAATCGCAGACGACCAGGCCGTTTATGGCTTTAGGCGGATATGTCTGCGGGATGCCGACCAGGATGGAGCGCTTGCCGACGGCGGTTAAAATATCCCACAGCGCCGGCTCGACGACCAGTTGGGAATTGGCGAAAGCCAGCCCGTCGTAGGAATAGTCGCTGCGATTACGGAAGCCGTAGAATCCGAGTTGACCGGGGTCTTTACTGGTCATCATCGACGTCCAGGCCGGGACGGTTATCGGCGGGTCTGTGCTGCGCAGCGGGCCTGAGACGCCGGAATCGATCAACCTTGAGATATTGGGCAGCTTCTCCTTAAATTGGTCGAAGACCAATTGGGGACTGGCGCAATCGAGACCGACCACAAGCACACGTCTAGTCAACCGGCCCGCCGTCCCCGGCCGCCGCTCTAAAGAAATCTACCGTGGCCCGGAGCCCGTCCGTTAGCGCCGTCCGCGGGCGCCAGCCCAGCTTCTCCCCCGCCAGGCCGGCATTGAGTACGCTACGCTCTTGTTCGCCGGGATTGGCCGGGCCGAATCGCGGCTCGAGGTCGGCGCCGGCCGCGGCTTTTATCAAGCCAAACAAAGCCAGCACTGAAGTCTCCACGCCGGTGCCGATATTGGCCGCCCCGATGAAGTCGGAGGCGGTCGCGGCCAGATTGGCCGCGACGATATCGCCGACATAAGTGAAGTCACGGGTCTGGCGCCCGTCCCCGTTGATTATCGCCTGCCCGCCGGAGACCATTTGTTGACTGAAGATAGCGACCACGCCGGCCTCGCCGAACGGGTCCTGGCGCGGACCGTAAACGTTGGCGTAGCGCAAAGCCGTGTAGTTCAGGTTATATTCGGCGGCATAGAAACCTAAATACGTCTCGACCGACGCCTTGGCCGCCCCGTAAGGGGAGACCGGCCTCTTTGGGTGCGCCTCGTCGGCCGGAAAATAATCCTGTTCGCCGTAGATGGCGCCGCCCGTGGAGGCGAAAACAAATTTTCGCACCGCCGCCGACCGCGCCTGCTCGAGCAATTTTAAGCTGCCGATTATGTTGACGTTCGCATCGCCGGCCGGGTCGTCAACCGAGCGTCTCACGGAAGCTTGCGCCGCGTGATGGTTGACGATTGTCGGCCTGACCTCGGCAAATACATCTTTTAACTTATCGTCCAACAAGCTTAGCTCAAAAAAAGCCGCTTTTGGATTAAGGTTTGCGCGCTTGCCGGTGGAAAGATCGTCGACGATCGCGACGTCATGGCCCGCGCCGATATAAGCGTCGACCAGATGCGAGCCGATAAATCCGGCGCCGCCGGTGACTAAGATTTTCATGTTCCTCATTGTACTAAAAGGAGTGGGGAGACGAAACTAATTGTGCAATCTATCCATTAAGAACTTAGACAGGAAATTACCGGTTATATCGACGGCATCCCACTGGATACGCTCGTAAGCGTCCCCCGTGGTGTGAAAGAGATTATCGTAGCGCCATTCCAGCCAGGCGGCGGGGATGCCGGCTAATTCGAATTGGTCGTGATCGCTCCAGCCAAAATCCTGAGCGTAACCGATGGCCGTGCCGTCAGCTTTAGCAAAAGCCAACAAGTCGTTCACTAAAGACATCGTCCCTTTCCTCATCGAGCGGACCCAGAAAGTGCTGCCCACACCGACCATATCGACCGAGATCATGCCCAGGGTGTTCCGTCTCGCTTCCGCGCTCATCGTCTCGACAAAATGGCGCGACCCCTGATGCTCCGGGTAGCGGTTGACGCCAAACCTTTCTTCCGACCCGAACAGCGCGAAGACCATAGTCGGTTTAGATTGCTTGGTCTTAAAAAGCCGGGCCAACTCCAGGACGACCCCGGCTCCCGTGCCATTGTCGTTGGCCCCGGGCGACGGACTCTTGGAATCATAATGAGCGCCGACGATAAATTGCTTGGCGGCGTCGCTGCCGGCCCGGCGCGCCACAATATTGTACGATATCTTTCCGTCGGGAAGCGCAAAACTCTGGCGTTCAACCGCATAACCATACGATTGTAGCTTGCCTTCGATATAGTCGGCCGCCCGATGTTCGCCGTCCGTCCCTTCGACCCGGACCCCGATGTTTTTTGACAGCTCAAATATGTGGCTTTTTACCTTGTCAAGCTGCCAATAGTTGCCGACCCGGAAGGCGCGGTCGTTGATTCGCCGGTTACCGGCCTTATCGACGGCGATTATGCGCCGGATATACTCTCCCTCAAGGGCTGGCATCTTTAGACTGACGGACCGCGGGGTCTCCCGCTTTACCCAACCCAGCGCCGCCTCCGAGAACAACGTACCGGACGCGCGGCGTAGTTGAACTTTAACGTTTATCTCCGGCGCCGTCCGGTCGCGCACCTTGAACGTTAACTGAGCATGGTCGTCGACAACCGGCAAGGCCGGCGAAAAATAGGCCACCGGGATCCGCGGTTTATTGTTGTCCACAAAATATCGACGATAGAATATGGTCGAATGGCCGGCGTTGTCTCTGGCGACCACTTTTAGCCAACGCCGCCCCTGCGTTATCTTTCTCGTATCCAACCGCAGCGTCGCCGTGCCGGCGGCCGTCTGCGCCAGGACTTTGCGCCCGATATAGGCTTTGACTCCGCTGAGGCCCGAAGCGGCGGCGCCCCCGGAAGGGTCGATTGAACTAACGCGTATCCGAACCACTCCCCTGATATAGCGGTTGGCCTTTGGTGCGGTAACGTTGATAATAGGCGGGGTCGTGTCCAACTTGAATGACCGGCCGCCGTCGCCGGCCGCGAATGTCGCTTGGCCGAAGCCGTAGGCCCCGATAAGCAGCAAGGTCAACGCAATGACAAAGACAACTGTTTTAGCTTTTGCCGATCTTTTGCTCATTTTATCAACACCCTACCTGCTCATATATAATAACAGATAACTTGCCCACGTGTTGACTTTGCCGTTGCGGGTGCCTAATATATGGGCAGTCGAATAAAAGAATATTTTCGTCTCCGAGCTTCATCAACCTAAGGCTAACAGCTAAGGCGTGAAGCCGATAGGGTCAGAATTGGAAACAGTCTGGCCTCCCGACTTGGAAAGGAGACTACCAAAGGTAGGCTAATCCAAGGGCGGATTGGCCTTTTTTAATTGGATGTGAAAATGGAAAATCCTGAGCTCAAGTTTATCGGCAGAATAGTCTCCCCGGCAACAGACTCCGGCGCCCTGCCTATGCAGGGGGTCGGCGCACAAGCGCATATTTTTGATGAATACTCGGCGGCGCTCGACGATATCGACGAACACAGCCACATCTGGCTCCTCTGTTGGCTGCATGAAGCCGACCGCGACCGGTTAAAAGTCGTGCCCAGACGGATCAAGACCGCCTCCCCGCCGAAAGGCGTCTTTTCCCTGCGCTCGCCCGTGCGGCCCAACCCTATCGGCCTAACGGCGACCCGGTTGCTAAAGCGCGAGGGCAACGTCCTTTTCCTGGAGCACATCGATTTTATCGACGGCACGCCGATCGTCGATATCAAGCCGTACTCGGTAGGTTGGGACTCGATCTTTTCCGCCGGGAACAACAGCACCTACGCGACCTACGCCAAGATGGATGTCCGGGACGCTTACGACGACATGCTGCGCCAGGCCGCCAATTTCCACGGCGATGCCTGCATCGGCACGACTCTCGGCATGAGAGCCGCTTATCTGGCGATGAACCACTTCAAATGCGACTTGCAAACAAAATCTTTAAAGGTGACGGTGGCCGCCCGCGGTTGCATCGCCGATGCCGTACAGGGGTCGATGCAGGCGGGCAATAAAAGGTTTACCCGGCTCGAGCCGCCCGTCGGCGAGATCGTATTTATTAAAGATGATGCCCGGCTGGAACTGACGGTGACGCCAACCAAATTCGCCTCGGTTGAAGCGGTCTTGGCCGCCCCCGACAAAGAGGTCTTTAGCCGGATAGCCGGTGAAAGTAAGTAGATTCCCGCTGGAGTTTACCCCGCATCCCCGATCGTAGTCGAGGACATGCTTGATGCGGGGCGGGAATGACAGATCGGTAAGTAGATATGTTACAGGTAGACGCGAAGCTGCGGTTGGATGATTTCAAATACGAAGCCGATTTTTCCACCGGCAACGAGCTGGTGGTCGTCTTCGGCCCGTCCGGGGCGGGCAAGTCGATGACTTTAAACATTCTGGCCGGCCTCGTCCGCCCGGACAGCGGCGTGGTTAAAGCGGGCGACCGCGTCTTTTTCGATTCGACCAACCGGATAGATCTCTCGCCCCAACAGCGTCTGGTCGGCTATGTCTTTCAGGACTACGCCCTCTTTCCACACTTGACGGTAGCTAAGAATGTCGCCTTCGGCCTGGCGCACCTGGATCGGGCCGAGAGAGAGAAGCGGGTGGCGGAAATGCTCTCGCTGATGAGGTTGGAGCGCTTGGGCGATTCTTACCCCGACCGCCTCTCCGGCGGCCAACGACAACGGGCGGCGCTCGCCCGGGCTCTGGTCACGGAGCCGTCGATGCTTCTGCTGGACGAACCGTTTTCCGCGCTTGATTCGGCGGTCAGGGAAAAGCTCCGGGGCGATCTGATAAATATTAAACAGCGTTACGATATTCCGATTGTTTTCGTCACCCATGACCTTGAAGAAGCTTATATGCTGGCCGACCGGATGGTCGTCTTCGACCGGGGACGGGTCCTGCAGGTGGGCACGAGAGACGATGTCTTTTTCCGCCCCAACGGGCGGACGGTCGCCAGATTTGTCGGCGCCAAGAATATCTTTTCCGGCCGGGTGGCCTCGACCAACGGGAGCCAGTGCAAAATCGCGACCGACCGGTTTGAAGTGACCGCCCCATCCGGCGCTTTGGCGCTCGGCGAGAAAGTCGAGTTCTGCATCCGGCCGGAAGAGATAATGATAGTCCGGCCCGATCGCGAGCTTAACGCCCAGGTAGAAGCTAACGTCTTGGCCGGGCAAATAGTCTCGGCAAGCCGGCGCGGCGCCACCTATCAGCTTGAGTTTTTGTTGAATAACAGTGAAGCCAAGGCCGCGGCCGACAATTTCGATTTCACCATCCGCATACCCGCCCACGCTTATCAGCGTTTGGGATTATCGCTTGGTTGCGCAACCAAGGTGGCGTTAAAAAAACCGGCCATTCATCTGCTGTCAAAGGAGAGTACCGCCCATGATTAAACCGCAGGAAGCGCTCCGGATCATCCTGGAATCAGTGCCGAAGTTATCGCCTGTTCCCATCCCATTGGCGGAGATAGACGGTTACGTGCTGGCCGAAGATATAGTCGCCGCGCACGATGTCCCGCCGTTCGATAACTCGGCGATGGATGGTTACGCCTTGCTGGCGGCCGATATCGCCGGAGCGGGCAAAGACACCCCGGTGACGCTCAAACTTATAGAAGAACAACCGGCCGGCAAGTCGACCGACGCAGTGGTGACTCCCGGCACAGCCATCAAAATCATGACCGGCGCCCCTATCCCGGCCGGCGCCGATGTCGTCGTCCCTATTGAGCGGACACGCTCAGCCGGCGATACGGTCGAAATATTGGCGGCATTGCCGGTAAAGAACAATATCCGCGCCGCCGGCGAAGACATGCCCAAAGGCAGCACGGCGGCGACTGCCGGCGCCGTGGTGACCCCGGTCGTCGTCGGCCTGCTGGCTTCGCTCGGCTTTCCCGCAGCGAGCGCTTGCGCCAAGCCGCGGGTGGCGGTCATCGGCACCGGCAACGAGCTGATACCGGTCGACCAACCTCTGACGCCGGGAAAGATCCGGGATTCAAACAGTTATACGGTGACGGCCCAAGCTCGCGGCTGCGGCGCAATAGTTGCCCGACTGGGCGTGGCGGGAGACACCAAGGAAGATGTGGCCCGGCTGGTGAATGCGGCGCTCGCCGACGCCGATGTCGTCGTCACCAGCGGCGGGGTCTCGGTGGGCGATTACGATTTTGTCAAAGACGTTCTGGCTGAGATGGGCGCGGAGCTCAAATTCTGGGGCGTCAAGCAGAAACCGGGCAAGCCTCTGGCTTTCTGGACGCTGGAAGAAAAGTTGATATTCGGACTGCCCGGCAACCCGGTCGCCACGGTCTTGTGTTTTGAGGAATACGTCCGGCCGGCGCTTTTAAAGATGATGGGCCGGACCAACTTGCTTAGACCTGTTGTCACCGCCGGGTTGACCCATGACCTTAGAAAGAAACCGGGCAGACAGCATTTTATCGGCGTGCGGGTGGAGGCAGCGGACGGACGCTACAAGGCGACGGTCAACGGCCGGCAAGGCTCCGGAATCTTAAAATCTTTAGCGGGCGCCGACGGCATCGCCATCGTGCCTGAGGATGTCACCGAAATGAAGGCCGGCGAAGAATTACAAGTGCAGCTGATCGGCTTGCCGGAGGACCACTGATGAGCGAACTACATGACACTTACGATAGAAAAATAGACTACCTGAGATTATCGATAACGGACCGGTGCAACCTCCGCTGCCGCTACTGCATGCCCGAAGAGGGCGTCGCGGTTAAGCCGCACACCGACATGATGAGCTATGAGGAGATAATCGCCTTCGCTCACCTGGCCGCCAAGGCCGGCATCAGCCGCATCCGCCTGACCGGCGGCGAGCCCCTGGTGCGAAAAGGTGTCGTTGAGTTGGTCTCTTCCCTGAGCGCCATCGAGGAGATTAAAGAGGTCTCGATAACGACCAACGGCATCCTGCTGGCGCAACATGCTCAAGACCTCTTTAACGCCGGGCTGCGCCGGGTGAACATCAGCATCGATTCGCTCGACCCGCTGATCTACACCAAGATGACCCGCTGGGGCCAGCTCGATCAGGCCCTGGCCGGCATGGACGCGGCCCTGGCGGTGGGCATGGTCCCGGTCAAGATCAACGCCGTTGTCTTAAAGAACGTCAATGACGACCTCGAACCGTTTGCCCAGCTGACCATGGACTATCCCGTCCACGTCCGCTTCATCGAATATATGCCGGCTTTCTATGAGGAAGGCCATGATAATTTTATCTCCGGCGAGGAACTCGAGGCCAAGATTTTTGCCCTCGGCTCGGTCGATAAGTCCGAATCGCCGGGGGGCGCCGGGCCGGCAAGATACTTTAAGCTGGCGGGAGCGCAGGGGACGCTCGGGCTTATCGGCTCATCAAAGGGCCACTTCTGCGAGAGCTGCAACCGCTTGCGATTGACGGCCGACGGCAAATTGAGGACCTGCCTCTTTTCCGATCAGGAGATAGACCTGCTGCCGGCCTTGCGCGGCGGCTCGCCACAGGATTTAATGAATCTGATAGAGCGGGCGCTCAGGGAGAAGCCGAAAGACAGGTTCGCGCGCCGCGAGGGCAAAATCAACAGAAAAATGTCTCAAATCGGAGGCTAAAGTGGACGAACTGACGCATATAGACGAGGCCGGTCGGGCGCGGATGGTCGATGTCGGCGCCAAGGGCGAAACGCTGCGGGAAGCAGTGGCGGAGGCGGTCGTCCGAATGAAGCCGGAGACGTTGGCCCGCATCAAGGCCGGTCAAATAAAGAAAGGCGACGTCTTAGGCGTCGCTCAGACCGCCGGGGTCATGGGCGCCAAGCGGACTCCGGACCTCATTCCGATGTGCCATCCCATCGCCATCACGGGGATCGATTTCGATTTCAAGATCGACGACGCGGAATCGTCCATCACCATCCAGGCAAGCGTCCGGACTATCGGCCGCACGGGCGTGGAGATGGAAGCCTTGACGGCGGTGTCTACAGCGGCGCTTACCATCTACGATATGTGCAAAGCCATCGACAAAGGCATGAGCATCGACAACATCTCCCTGGTCAAGAAATCGGGCGGCAAGTCAGGGCTTTATGAGAGACCAAGCTAGCAATAATATTTAGCGATTTGTCTTGATTGTCCGACGCAAGTTTGCTAACCTAAATGCCAGATATTTATTTTCGCCTCCGTTGGGTCTGCTTGCCTGAACACAATGCACATTCCAGCGGAGGCGATTTTTTATTTCCCGACCGCGTTCCCGTCGATCTCAAAATGGTTGCGCCGCCCAAGACGTCGCCTTGGGCTGTCGAAGCCGCGTTTTATTTGATATCCTGTCAGCACCATGAAAGTAGCCATACTCACTGTCAGCGATAAAGGCGCGGCCGGGGAGCGCGAAGACCTAAGCGGTGTCGCTATCGCGGAGGTCGTTCCCGGTTTCGGCGGCGATATCATCGCGCGCGAAATCGTTCCCGATGAGCGCGACCAGATCAGCGACAAGCTCGTTCACTTCGCCGACCACCTGGGAGTCGATTTGGTTCTGACCACCGGAGGCACGGGTTTTTCCCCGCGCGATTGGACGCCGGAAGCCACCCACGATGTCATCGACCGCGAAGCGCCGGGCCTCGCCGAGGCGATGCGTCAGGAGAGTCTAAAAATTACGCCGCATGCGATGCTCTCCCGCGCGGTCGCCGGCATCCGCGGCCGCACCCTTATTGTCAACCTGCCGGGCAGTCCGAAAGCCTGTCGCGAGTGCCTCGCAACGATAAAACCCGCCCTGCCCCACGCCATCGATATCCTGACCGGCGCCGGCGGCGAATGCGCCCGGCCGGACGAGCGTAAATCGTAAAATTGTGCTATATTATCCAGTACTTTTTGGGCAGGTGATTTCATCTCATGAGTGAGAGATTAGTTATAATATTTTTCTGGCTGGCGTTCATGACCTACGCGGCCGCTTTTGTTTTTTACCTCTACCTATTTGTCAACAAGCGTCAAATACTTAGCATACTCGCTCCCACTCTGGCCGGCCTTGGATTGATCTTTCAGACCCTGAGCATCGCGGCGCGTTGGAAATCGGTCGGGTATATCCCGCTGGAAGGCGCTTTCGAGTCTTATTTCATGTTTGCCTGGGCCCTGGTACTCATCCTTCTCGTCATTGAAGCGCTGACAAAGATCAAATTCTTAGGCGCCTGGGTCTTGCCGTTTGTCGGCACTCTGCTTGGAATCGCTTGGGTCAAGTATGAATCGCCGGAGCGCCTCAGCGACGTGGTTAAAAACACGTGGATAATCCTGCATGTTACAGTTGTCTTCCTGGCTTATTCCGGCTTTATCATCGGGGCTGTCTTTGCTTTTCTCTACTTGGTCCAGCAGCGCCAATTAAAAAAGCGCCATGTCAATCTGTTATTCCGGCGTCTGCCCTCTCTTGAGGTCCTGGACGATTGGTCGAACAAAGCTATCTCTTTTGGTCTGCCTTTCATGACGATGACTATCATCACCGGCATCATCAGGGCGGTTAAAGAATTCCCGGCCTGGTACCGGGACCCGATCGTCGTTACGACCACCATCACGTGGCTGGTTTTCGCGCTATACCTGAGCCTTCGCTATCTTTGGGATTGGCAAGGCCGTCGAGTCGCTTATGTGGCCTTGGCGGGCCTGGCGGGCATGCTGTTGATTCAAGTCAGCCGGATATTCCCGGCTTTCCACAAGTTCGGATGAGGTGTGATGTATCCAATCTTCTTAGACTTAACAAATAGAAAATGCATCGTCGTCGGCGCGGGCGAAGTGGCCGAGCGCAAAATCAACGCGCTGCTTAATGCCGGCGCCGATATCCTGGTCATCGGACCGACAGCCACCGCCGCCATTCGACAATTGGCTGAATCCGGTAAGGTCGCCCGGTCCGAGCGCGATTTCATCCCCGGCGACCTCGACGGTGCTTTTCTGGTGATCGCCGCCACCGATGACCGCCGAACAAACGAATTGGTCTACCGGGAAGCCGGCCGTCGCGGGACGCTGGTAAATGTGGTTGACGCGCCGGAACTCTGTAATTTCTTTGTCCCGGCTGTGGTCGAAAGAGGCCGCCTCAAGGTAGCGATATCGACCGGCGGCGCCAGCCCGGCGCTGGCCGCCAAATTACGCGCCCGCTTCGAGCGCGAGCTGGGGCCGGAATACGCCGATTACGTTGAAGTCATCGATGACTTCCGTCGCCGGGTCATTAAAAGGGTCGCCGATCCGGCCGAACGCAAGCGCGCTTACGAACGCTTATTCGCTTCGGATTTGCTGGACCAGGTGAAGCGGGGCGCTAAAATCGATATTGAGACCTTGGTGAGCAAACATGCAGGTTAAAGAGTTGACGGCAGCCGCGAATTTGCGCGTGCGCCACCCATATGGTAATCTGTTAAGGTTCAGGCAAGCGATAGAATCGACCGCGACCCCTGATACGGCCTGGTTTATTAAGACGCCGCCGGGGGTTAATTTTTTCCTAGTGGGCTTGATATGCATATAATCGTCTCGGGCTTAAGTCATAAAACAGCCCCGGTGGAAATACGCGAGGCGCTTAACTTTCCGGAACACGGTCTGGGTGAAGCCCTTAACACTCTCACTTCCTACCCTCACATCAATGAGGGCGTCATCCTTTCCACCTGCAACCGGACCGAGATCTACGCCGTCGCCGCCGACATCGATTCCGGCCGCCAAAACATCATCTCTTTTTTAGAGGATCGCCACGGCCTGAAGGATTGCCGTATCGAAGACTACCTCTATTTCCATGATTCGCTCGCCGCCGTCAACCACCTCTTCCGGGTGGTTTCAAGCCTTGACTCGATGGTCGTCGGCGAGGCCCAGATACTCGGACAGGCAAAAGACGCCTATGCCGGCGCTTTTGACGCTCAGACGACTAACTTGGTGCTCAATCGGCTCTTCCGCCAGGCGTTCGCCGTCGGCAAAAGAGTGCGCACGGAGACGGACATCGGCGAAAACGCTGTTTCCATCAGTTATGCCGCCGTCCAGTTGGCCAAGAAAGTCTTCTCCGACTTGACCGGCAAATCCGTCATGATAGTCGGGGCGGGCAAGATGAGCGAGCTGACGGCCAAGCACCTTCTGGCCAATGGCGTCTCCGACGTCGTTATCATCAACCGCAGTTTTGACCGGGCGGTCGATATGGCCAAGGTCTTTAAAGGCCGGGCGGCGGAATTCGACAACTTGGTCGACGAGATGGCGGGGGCCGATATCGTCATCAGCTCGACCGGCGCGACCCATTCGATAATCGATAAAAACACTATGAAAGCGGCCATGGCCAAAAGGCGCCATCGCCCTATCTTTCTTATAGATATCGCCGTCCCGCGCGATATCGACCCGGACGTTAACAATGTCGACAACGTCTACCTGTACGACATCGACGATCTACAGTCCGTTGTCGAGTCCAACCTGGCCGAGCGGAGCCGCGAAGTCAAAGAAGCTGAAAAAATAATCAAGGCTGAGATACAGGACTTCCTCGCCTGGCAAAGCTCTCTGGAGGTCGTCCCGACCATCGCCGAGCTGAGGCGGAAAGCCGAGCGCATCCGTCAGGGCGAACTTGAAAAGATCATGAGCAAAATGGCCGATCTCTCCGATGAGCAGAAAAACGCCCTTAACGCGCTGACCAGCGGGATAATCAACAAGCTTCTTCACGAACCGATGGTCAGGCTGAAAGATTCGGCCCGCCACAAGGAAGGCTACCTCTACGTCGATTCACTTCGCCACCTGTTTGCCCTCGGTGAAGGTGAGGACGAACCGGAAAAACAAACCCAGGAATCCGCAAGCAAAATTGAAAATAATGTCCGAACCGTAAAAGACACATATGGAGCCGGTTGATGACCAAACAAAAACTTGTGATCGGCAGCCGGGGCAGCAAGCTGGCCCTCTGGCAGACCAACCACATCGCCGATGAACTTCGTTCCCATTTCGACATCGATATAGAAATCAAGACAATCAAGACCCAGGGCGATAAGATACTGGACACGCCGCTCGCCAAGATCGGCGGCAAGGGCCTTTTCGTCAAGGAGATAGAAAACGCCCTGACGGCCGGCGATATAGACCTCGCCGTCCACAGCATGAAAGACGTCCCGACGGAATTGCCCGACGGCCTCGGCATCGCGGCGATGACGGTCCGGGCCGACCCGCGCGACGTCCTTATATCTAAAAACAATGTCAGCTTGACCGACCTGCCTCAAGGGGCGGTCATCGGCACCAGCAGCCTAAGGCGCCAGTCCCAGCTCCTCAATTTGCGCCCGGACTTTAAGATGGTCGACGTCCGCGGCAATCTCGACACTCGCTTGAGAAAAATCGAAGAGGGCCGATTCGACGCCATCATCCTGGCGGCCGCGGGCATCGACCGCCTGGGTTATAGCGACATGATAACCGAGCGCATCCCTTCCGAGCTGATGATATCGGCGGTCGGCCAGGGGAGTATCGGCATCGAGATTAGAGGTGGCGACGCGAGGATAGCTGAATATATCAAGGTCTTAAACGACCCGGACACGTTTGCCGCCATCACCGCCGAGCGGGGGCTCATGGCCCAACTCCAAGGCGGCTGCCAGGTGCCTATCGGCGCTATCGGCCGCATAATCGACGGGGAGTTGAGACTTGACGGAATCGTCGCGTCGCTCGACGGCAGAGAGGTCTACAAAGATAAGTTGACCGGCGATCCGGCCGACGCCCAAGAGATAGGCTTCCGTTTAGCGACGCTGCTGTCGGACGCCGGCGCCGATGCTATTCTGGCGGATATCCGGGCGACCTTCGATGTGGAAGACGGGATAGGTGTCTAAGGGTACCGTATACCTCATCGGCGCCGGCCCCGGAGACCCTGGACTGATCACAGTAAAGGGCCGGCAGCATATCCGCGAAGCGGATGTAATTGTTTACGACTACCTGGCTAATCCGCGTCTGCTCGGTGAAGCCGGGCCGTTTGCGGAAAAAATCTATGTCGGCAAGCGCGCCCGCGACCACACCGCCGAGCAGGATGAGATAAACAAGCTCTTAGTTGAGAAAGCGCGACAAGGCAAGGTGGTGGCCCGGCTAAAAGGCGGCGACGCTTTTATCTTCGGCCGCGGCGGCGAAGAAGCGCTGTATCTCGCGGCGAACGGCATCCCTTTTGAGGTGGTGCCGGGAGTCTCGTCGGCTTACGCGGTCCCGGCTTACGCCGGCATTCCCGTTACCCATCGCGGTCTCGCCAGCGATGTCGCCTTCATCACCGGCCACGAGCAGCGCGCCGGCGGCCCGGGCATCGCCTGGGAGATGCTGGCCAAGAGCATGGGCACCTTAGTCTTCTTAATGGGCGTAAAAAACCTGCCCGATATCGTCGGGCAACTGACGGCCAACGGCCGGCCGGGCGCCACACCGGTGGCCGTCATCCGCTGGGGCACCCTGGCCGGCCAGGAGACCCTGACCGGGACGCTCGACGACATCGTCGCCAAAGTGGACATCGGCGACTTCCGCCCCCCGGCCGTCATCGTCGTCGGCGAGGTGGTGCGGTTGCGCGAGCAGCTGGCCTGGTTTGAGAAAAAACCTCTCTTCGGCCGACGGGTCCTGGTGACCAGGGCCGCCGACCAGGCCGGCGCTTTAGCCGCCGGACTTGAGTCCGCGGGGGCCGAGGTCGTTGAGTTTCCGACCATCGATATTCTGCCGGTAGACGATAGCTCCCTGGTCGATCAAGCGGTAGCCGAAATGGCCGGCGGCCAACAATTCGATTGGCTCATCTTCACCAGCGCCAACACCGTTGATTTCTTTTTTAAGCGGGTCGCGGCGGCCGGCCGTGACGCGCGTCTTTTAAGCGGCGCCAAGATAGCCGTCGTCGGCAGCGCGACCGCGGCGCGTCTCAAGAGCGCGGGACTGACGGCCGATCTTATCCCGTCGGACTTCCGCGCCGAGGGCTTGATCGAAGAATTCAAGCGCTTGAGTCTAGACGGAACCCGGATATTGATGCCGCGGGCCAGGGAGGCGCGCGAGATACTGCCGGAAGCGCTGCGTAATATGGGAGCGGAAGTAACAGTCGCCCCCGTCTACAAAAATGTTCCGGCAAACCCGCCGGTGGAAGAGATAAAAGAGGCCTTAATCAGCGGCCGGATAGATTTCATTACGTTTACCAGCGGCTCTACGGTCAAGAATTTCGCGGCCCTGATCGGGCCGGACGGGACTCTTCCCGAGACGGTCGGCAAAGCAAAAGTCGCCGCCATCGGGCCCGTGACCGCGAAGGCGGTCGAGAAAGCCGGCCTCGCGGTCGACTTGATGCCAAAAGATTCCACTATCCCGGCTTTGATAGATGAGATAGTGGCTTCCGGAAGTGAACTATGATAAGAATATCAAGGAGGTAGATTATGCTAACTCTAAGTGGCTTGGACCTATATCTCAGATGGCTCCAACTGTTTGTAAGTCTGGCGTTCCCGCTCGTCGTCGGGGTAGTGCTACTATTAGCCTGGCTCGATTTTCACCGCTGGGTCAACCACCAGATCGACCGGGACGAAGAGGACGAGCGCCTGACCGCCGAAGTCAAAGAGTTTATTGAATAGGAGAACCCATGTATTTTCCCACTTACCGCCCGAGGCGGTTGAGACAGTCCGAGGCTCTGCGATCGTTGGTCCGGGAGACCGAGCTGTCGGTCAAAGACTTAGTTTACCCTTTGTTCGTCATCCACGGTCAAAAGATCAAAAACGAGATACTGTCGATGCCGGGCCAATATCAGCTGTCCCTCGACAACCTCGACAAGGAGATCGAGGAGATCGTCTCCCTGGGCATCCCGGCCGTCCTCTTGTTCGGCCTGCCGGAGACAAAGGATGAGGCGGCAACCGAGGCTTACGCCGAAGACGGCATCGTCCAGGAAGCTATCCTGGCGATTAAGAAACTGGCGCCGGAGCTGCTGGTCATTACCGACGTCTGCCTTTGCGAATATATGAGCCACGGCCACTGCGGCGTTATCAAAGACGGTGAGGTCCTAAACGATCTCACTTTGGAGCTGCTGGCCAAGACGGCCCTCTCCCACGCCCAGGCCGGCGCCGATATCGTCGCCCCATCGGACATGATGGACGGCCGCGTCGCGGCCATCCGGGCCCAGCTCGATGAGAGCGGTTTTGTTAATACTCCCATCATGGCTTACTCGGCCAAGTACGCTTCCAGCTTTTACGGGCCGTTTCGGGAGGCCGCCGATTCAACCCCGGCCTTCGGCGATCGCCGTTCGTACCAGATGGACCCGCCCAACGCCATGGAGGCGCTGCGTGAAGTAGCCATGGATATCGAGGAAGGCGCCGATATCGTCATGGTCAAGCCGGCCCTCTCTTATCTGGATGTCATCGCCGCCGTCCGCAGCGAATTCGATTATCCCCTGGCCGCCTACAACGTGAGCGGCGAGTATTCGATCATAAAAGCCGCCGCCGAGAAGGGCTGGATAGACGAGCGAGCGGTGACCACGGAAGTTTTAACCAGCATTAAGCGGGCCGGCGCTGATATTATCCTAACGTATCACGCCAAAGACGCCGCCCGGTGGCTGAAGGAAGGGAACTGTTTATGCCCGTAATCGAGATAAAACTCTGGGAAGGCCGCAGCCGCGAGCAGAAGGCCGAGATAGCCCGGCGCATCACCGACGCGGTTGTCGAAGTCGGCAAAACCGCCCCGGAAAACGTCCAGATAATCTTTTGCGACTCCGCCAAGAGCGACTGGGCGATCGCGGGAAAGCTCAGCGACGAGTAATACAAAGACTCACGCCTGCAGCAGTTTCAAGCTGCTGACCGCTGCGATATTTTGAAAATCTTTGTCGAGAGTGTAAAGTAGCAAGTTCCTTTGTATGCAGGTGGAGGCGATCAGAAAGTCGATCGCCCCAGCGCTGAACCCCCGGCGTTTGCACGCGTTTCTCAGTTTGGCGGCTTCAATATAGTCCCGCCGCTCCAAGGTTATCATTGGAAAGTTCGCCAGGTGCTCGGCTACTCGCTCAAAGAGCTTATGGTCCATTATTCCGGCCAGAAGTTCCTGTATGATCACGCCGAGAACGAAGATGCTCTCCCCGTCTTCGATAAATTGCCGGAGCTCGGCAATAGTTTGCGTTTCGTATGTCTGTTTCCTTCGCAGAGCCAACGACCACACCGAAGTGTCCACCAAGATTTTCACCGGCGGCGTCTTTCAGCCTTGTAGTCGTAGCCCTCTTCGTAAACCACCTGCCCGAACAGGCCGACTATTTTTTTCTGTTTACGCCGGCTGATATATTCGTCCAAGGCTTCATTTACGGTATCTTTCTTGGTTTTCTGGCCGCCGAGGCGCCGCGCCTCCTCGAGCAGTTTCTCATCGATGCCTAAGTTTGTAGCCATTGTACACACCGCCTTACACATAATGTTACACAATAATAGCATAAAGTAAACCGCCGGACCGTCAAGACTTCCCACCCCCCCGTCCTTCTGCTATCCTTTGCACTTATGAAACACGAACAATCGAAGCGGTTATTCGAGCAGGCGAAAGAATTGATACCCGGCGGAGTCAACAGTCCGGTGCGGGCGTTTAAGTCGGTCGGGCTCGACCCGATATTTATCCACCGCGGTAAAGGTTCGAAAATATTCGATGTCGACGGCAATGAATATATCGACTATGTCGGCTCGTGGGGACCGCTTATTCTCGGCCACGCCAACGATGAAGTGGTGGGGGCCATCCAGGCGACCATCGCCAACGGCACCAGTTTCGGCGCCCCGACGCCGGTTGAGATAGCCATGGCCCGCAAGGTGCTCGAAGCCTACCCGTCGATGGACAAGGTGCGCATGGTCAACTCCGGCACCGAGGCGACGATGAGCGCTATCCGGGTGGCGCGGGGTTACACCAAGCGCGATAAGATTATCAAGTTCATCGGCGGCTATCACGGCCATGCGGACTACTTATTGGTCCAAGCCGGCTCCGGCGTCACCACTCTGGGACTGCCGGACAGCCCGGGCGTCACCGCCGGGACGGCCGGCGATACCATCAGCCTGCCCTATAACAACCTGGCGGCGGTCGAGGAGACCCTTAAGAACAACGGCGACGAGATCGCGGCGGTCATCCTGGAGCCGGTTGCCGGCAACATGGGTTGCGTACCGCCAAAACCGGGATTCTTGGAGGGGCTGCGCCAAGTCACCGCCGACTATGGCGTGGTGCTGATATTTGACGAGGTCATGACTGGCTTTCGGGTCGCCTACGGCGGCGCGCAAGAACGGTTTAATATCGACCCCGATATGACATGCCTGGGCAAGATAATCGGCGGCGGCTTGCCCGTCGGCGCTTTCGGCGGCAAGGCCGCTATCATGGATAACGTCGCGCCGGCCGGGCCCATTTATCAAGCCGGGACCCTTTCCGGCAACCCGCTGGCGATGACCGCCGGCCTGGTGACCCTGCAGCTCCTCTCAGAGCCCGGCGTCTACGATGAATTGGAAGTCAAATCAACGCGGTTGGCCGCCGGCTTAAAGGTAGCGGCGGAATCGGCCGGCCTCGACCTGACTTTCAACCGGGTCGGCTCGATGTCGACCGTCTTCTTCACCGATCAGGAGGTTTTCGATTTCGACTCCGCCAAAACCAGCGATACCGACAAATTCGCCAAGTTCTTCGGCTCGATGTTGGAGCAGGGCATCAACATAGCGCCGTCCCAGTTTGAGGCCGGGTTTGTCTCATTGGCCCACAGCGACGAAGACATCGACAAGACTGTCGAAGCGGCGATGATCGCTTTCCGCGAAATTTAATATTCTTCGCACTTGATCTCGTAATAGCCCCGGTCGTGGTCGCATGACGGGCATTTTTCCGGCGGCTCGGCGCCGATATGGACGTAACCGCATTCGCGGCAGACCCAGGCGACTTCCTTATCTTTTTTGAAGACCGTGCCGGCCTGAACTTGTTCCAATAGCTTCGTATATCGCTCTTCATGGTGGCCTTCCGCATGAGCTATCGACCGCAGGCGCTTGGCGATGTCCGGCAATCCATCGGCATCGGCATCGTCGGCAAATCCCGGGTACATGATAGCGCGCTCATAATTCTCGCCGGCGATGGCGGCTTTCAAATTTTCCGCTGTAGTCCCCAGAACCGTCGGGACCGGCGCTTCGGAGACGGTTATCTGATCGAACCCGGCCCCGTTCGCCTTAAGTTGATCGAGCAACCGCATCAGCCAAGCGGCATGCTCTTTCTCATTTTCCGCGGTGATCAGGAACAAGCCGCCGATTTGTTGAAATCCCTCTTCCCGGGCGGTTTTCGAGTAGAATGTGTACCGATTCCGGGCCTGGCTTTCACCGATAAACGCTTTGGCTAGATTTTCCGCCGTCTTTTGCATAACCGCACCTCATAGTTGGTTTTGATTTAATGTAATTGTACCCTATCTTTTGAACCAGCCAGGCACCCAGCGTCGCCGATGTATCTCCTCGATCCTGCGGATGGCCGCGGTCCGGGCCGCGTCTTCCAAGCCATCGTCAAGCGGCTCGAGACTGAAATCATCGCCATATTTGCGCTTTAGAGCCGGCTCCAGCAGATAATCGGCAAACCAGGGGTTCTTCGGTAGGAGGGAGCCATGAAGATAAGTCCCGAAAACGTTGGCCTGCCGGGCGCCTTCCGTGCCGTCACGGCCGTTGTTGCCAAAGCCGCGCTCTATCGTCCCCAGCGGCCGCGCTCCCGGTCCCAGGATGGTCCGGCCGCTGTGGTTTTCAAAACCGACCAGAAGCCGCTCGCTCCCGTCCAGTTTTACCTTGACGACCACGTTGCCTATCAGCCGTTTTTGGCCGCCTACCGTCTCGATATCCAGGATCCCGAGACCGGGCAGCTCTTCATTTTGATACGTTAAAAACCGGCGGCCCAGCAATTGATAACCGCCACAGATAGCCAGGACAACCAGGCCGCCGTCGACCATGCCTTTAAATTGATCCAGGCGCCGCTGGAAATCACGGCAGACCAGCAGTTGCTCCCGGTCCTGCCCGCCGCCGATAAAGGCCAGATCGTAATCGCCGGCCAGATCGTCGCCGATAGACACGTCATCTACGACAAGCTCTATGCCCCGCCAGGCGCAACGCCGCCGCAAAACGATGATATTTCCCCGGTCGCCATAGAGATTCATCAGGTCCGGATAAAGGTGGGCCAAACGCAAAGTCTTCATTCTATCAAGCCCCCCGGTTTCCAGAAAGCCGAGACGCCGCCCAGGTGTTGCAGCCGCCGCCTGATCTCAAGCATGGCCGTGTACGTCGGCAAGATGTAAAGATCGTCTCCAGGCGCTACCGCATCCAGGGCCAGCTTGAGAGCGCTGTCAAAATCCGGCTCGACCCGCAAGGCGCCGTCGTCGAACCCGGCGTATTTGAGGCGGAGAGCCATATCATGTGCCCGGATACCGCCGGCCAGCAGCCACTTGGGCGCTTCCAGGTTCTCGATATCCGCGTCCCACAGCCAAGAGACATCGGTCCCGTCGGCCAGATTGTCGTTGATGGCGAAAAAAATATTCTTCGGTCGCGCGTCGATGTTCAAGGCCTCGATCGCTTGGTTGAAGCCGGTGGGGTTCTTGATAAGCATGATGTGGAGGCGCCGGCCGCCGACTTCTATCATCTCGAAACGACCGAAGGCCGGCTTGAAATCGGCCAGGCCCGCGGCTATTGTCCGCGGCTCCACGCCCAATGCCAAGCAGACGGATGTCGCCAACAAGGCATTGTAGACATTATAGATTGCGGGCACCTTGAGCTCGATTTTGAAGGTGCCGGCCGGGGTTACCAGCTTAAAACGGCTGCCCCTAAGGGTCAGGTCGAGGTCGATGGCGGTGACCTGCGGCGCCGGCCGGCTGAACCCGCAGGAAGGACACGCATAATGTCCCAAATGTGAAAAGTACCGCCGCTCGTAGGTGAGAGGCCCGCCGCAGACCAGGCAATCCTTAGAATCCTGGGCGCCGATTCCGCCGCTCTGCGCGTACCCGACGTCATCTATGCCGAAGTATAGCGGCTCAGGTTCAAAACCTTGGCCGAGCGCGGCCACCCGCGGATCGTCGGCGTTAAGCACAAGCCGCGCCCCCTCGGGGAGTTCGCTGATCCCCGCGGCTATCAATCTGGCGGTCTGATCGACCTCGCCGAACCGGTCAAGTTGGTCCCGGAAGATATTGCCGACCGCCAGGACCCGCGGAGCCAAATCCGGCACGACGTTTTTAACCGTGGCTTCATCGACTTCAAAGAGACCGATAGTCGGCCGGTCGCCTTCCCCGGCGCCCTGCATCAAGGCCGTCGCTATCCCATAAGCCAAATTGGCGCCGGCCGCGTTATGGATGGGCAACAGCCCGGCCGCGGAGAGTATGTCGGCGGCCATGTTGGCGGTGGTGGTTTTGCCGTTGGTGGCGGTGATAACAACAGAGCCTTGGTCGAGCCGCCGCGCCAGCGCTCCGATAGTCCTTGGGTCGATCTTAAGGGCAACCGCCCCCGGCAGACTGGTGCCGCCGCCAAGACGAAGAGCCCGGCTTAAAGAACCGGCGGCGCGGCCGGCGGCAATTGCCAAACGTGACTTAAATCGCATGCCTCAAGTATACCACCGGTGGCCGGCTATGCGCGGCGGCCTTGGGCCAGCAATAGACGCCGTGTCCCTAACCCGGCAGCTTCCGTGGCGCTGTGCGTGACGTAAACCGTCGACCGCCCGTTGGCTGAGAGCAGCGGCTTAAGTCCGGCCAGCAAACGTGCGCGTATTTGGCGGTCGAGGGCACTCAATGGCTCATCCAGGAGAATGAGATCGGGTTCAAGCGCCAGAGCCCGGGCCAGGGCCACGCGCTGCGCCCAACCGCGTGAGAGCTTCTCGGCTCTTTGGCTAAGATCTTCGATTTCCAATAGATCGGCGACGGCTTTCACCCGCTTGGCGATGACCCCGTCGGGAAGCTTGCGCCACTTGAGTCCCATAGCGATGTTCTCATAGACCGAGCGCCTGAACATATACGGCTCTTGCCAGACAACGGCCAGCCGGCGTCTTAAAGCCAGGCGGTTGCCTTCATTAACCGGTTCGCCGAAGAGTTTATACTCTCCGCTGCCTTCATCGGCCGACTCGACCAGGGCGAGGAGCCTTATCAGCGTGCTTTTCCCGGCCCCGTTCGCCCCCGCTACCACTAAAATTTCGCCTTCTCCCAGCATCAACTTATCGATGTCCAGAACGCGGCAAGACTCGTAGCTCTTCTTCACCGGCGCCCAATCGACCGTGGCGGTCACGGCCGCCTGCCTTGCTGAAGGTAGGTCAGGACCAGATTGACAAAGAAGACCAGCGCCAGCAGCAGGGCGCTTAAGGCTATCGCGGCGTTGAAATGGCCCATCCGCGTTTCCATGACGATCGCCGTCGTTAAGACGCGCGTCTGGCCCTTGATATTGCCGCCGACCATCAGCACCGCCCCGACTTCCGAAATGGCGCCGCCAAAGCCCGCCATCGCCGCGGCTAAAAGGCCCAGCTTGGCCTCGCGCCATAGAGTAAAGACCAGTTGCCCCGTCGAAGCCCCAAGGGCCAGCGATTCCAGGCGAATCCTCTGATCGAGCGACTGAACCGCCGCCGCGGTTAAGCCGGTTACGATGGGCAGCGCGATGACGACTTGGGCTATGACCATCGCCGCCGGCGTGTATAAGAGCGCGAGCCCGCCAAGCGGCCCCGTGCGCCAGAGCATTATGGCGACGGTCAGGCCGACAACCACCGGCGGCAACCCCATGCCGGCGTTGGCCAGCGCCATCAAGAAGCGGCGTCCACGGAAGCGGCCCAGTGCCAAACCGGTCCCCGCGGGGAGGCCGAGAAGAATCGAGACCATCACGGCCGAAGCTGAAACCTTAAGGGTCAACCAGGTTATCTCCCATAGTTCCATCTACGGCACATCCGTCGTGAACAAAGGCTTGCCGAATTTGCCCCGGCCAAACTTGCCGATAAGGGCTTGGCCGGCGGGCCCGGTTACAAATCGACTGAAAGCCTGCGCGCCTTCGGTGTTTACTTTGGGAAATTTCTTTTCATTGACGACGATCACGGTGTAGGGGTTATTTAGCCCTTGGTCCCCCCCTTTAACGACAGTCAGCGCCAGACTTGCCTTGATCGCCAAATACGTGCCCTCGTCGACTAAGGTATAGGCGCCTTTCTCGTCGGCGATTCTCAATGTCTCGCCCATCCCCTGACCGCTCTCGATATACCAACTGCCGGCCGGCTTGATAGCCGCTTTTTCCCAGAGCGATAATTCTTTTTTGTGAGTCCCCGATTCGTCGGCGCGGCTGATGAAAGTTGCTTGGGCGTTGGCAATGGCGGCCAAGGCCGCGGGCGCGGATTCGGCGTCGCCGGCTTTGGCCGGATCGGCCTTTGGGCCGACCAGCAAAAACCGGTTATGCATGACCGGCTTGCGGCTCGAGCTATTGCCGGCGGCCACAAACTCCTCTTCGGATTTAGGTGAATGGACCAGCAAAACATCGGCCTCGCCTTTGGCCCCCATGGCAAGCGCCTCGCCACTGCCGACGGCTATCGTCTTGACTCTAAAAGGATATCTTTTCTCGAACGCCGGCATCAGTTCGTCCAATAGCCCCGTGTCCTGAGTGCTGGTGGTGGTCGCTAAAATAAGATCTGTTACTTTGACCTTGGTCCCGCCACGGGTTGAGACTCGACCCGTGCACCCGGCCAACAAGACCAGGAGGGCCAGGGCCGGCGCGACGATTTTAAATAGGGAGGTCTTTTTCTTCATTCTCCGGCCTTCCTCTTCTTCTTTTTTTTCGCTATGTCTTATCAGACATAGCGCACCTATAAAAAATTCCTACCCGCCGCTTTGCGGCTAGATAGGCATTCGCTTAACGAGATACGAAGTATATCAAAGCCGGCCGGCTTTGTTCAAGCTCTTTTGCCAGCGCTCGTTTACCAGCTCATCAAGGCCTTCGCGGAAAATCAGATAGGCGCGCATAAGTTGCCGGGCCTCGCCGGTCAGAGTCGCGCCGCCGCCTTTGGCGCCGCCGACGCGCCGCTCAAGCAGCTTAAACCCCAGCCCCGCCTCGGTTGCCTTTATCTTGCCCCAGGCGGCCCGGTAGGACATGCCCATATCCAGCGCCGCTTGGCGGATCGAGCCCAGCTCCTCGATCTTCTCAAGCAGAGCCTGCCGCCCGCCGCCGTAGACGTGGACGCCGCCTTCCCTGATCCGGATGCCGAGCCTTACCTCCATCTCTCCATTGTGGCAAGAGAGGCGACCGTCGGCAAGCCCGACCCGCTTTTATGGAGGGCTTTCACCCTCCGGAGTTAGGTGGAGGCCATAGTCGCGAACCGGAGCTAAGAAAAACTTGGCCCTCGGTATTCCGCCACAGAGTTTGGATGCTTCCCGCTAACGTCAAATAAGTCGACGCTCCCCCGAGGACTCGGGGGAGCGTCTCTTCTGTCTCTAGCGCAGCGACTCGGCAATATAGCCGCACATACCTTACGCGGCCCGGAAACTATCCGGCGGCGACTTCCGTCGCCGGTGCGTCTGTCCAAGCCACTTCTTCATCGATGTCTGTCCGAATGCGCTGCTTAAGTTCGCCTAACTTGCCTTTGTTCCAAGTCTGTATCTTGGAGAAGTAACCGACGACCCGGGTTATGCCATAGACCTCGTCCGAACCGCACCGCGGGCAGACTTCGCTCAACCCCCGGCTCGTCTGGCGGCAACCCTCGCAGACCGTAAACTCCGGGCTGAAAGCTATCTGCTCCGCCTGGGTATTTTTGTAGGTCTTGATGACAAAGTTCTTGATCGACTCCGGCGACGGCTCGCTTTCGCCCAACCAGACATGGACAAAAGCGCCCGCATCCATCAGCGGATGGAAGAGGCCCTGCTTTCTAACCCGCTCGATATAATCGACCGGCGCGTCAGCGGCCAAATGGATGCTGTTGGTATAGTAATACTCGCTGGCGGCGAAGTTGCCCTTGATCACCCGGCCGGCTTGCTTGGGAAAGTACTTCATATCCAACTTGGCCAACCGGTAGCAGGCCGACTCGGCCGGCGATTCCTCGATGACCAAATTGATGCCGTGTTTTTTCGATAGCTCTTTGCAGGTAATATTCATATGCGAGACGACTTTCAAGCCAAACTTGAGCGCGCGTTCCGATTCGTGAAGCTGCTCGCCCAGGTGCGCCTGGACCATTTCGTTTAGACCTAAGAGCCCGGCGATATACGTCAAACGGTCCAGCTTCAAATATGGCTCGCCGTCGCCGCCGGCCAGAAAGAGCGAGAGCGGTCCGCCGGTGCCGAGATCGATAAGGCTCTTGATAAACGCGCGCTTTTGCAGGTGGGCCTGGGCCACCTTATCCAAGGCTTTGTCCAACTCGGCAAAGATCATAGTGTCGCTGCCCATAGCCCGAAAAGCGATGCGGGGCAAGTTGATAGTGACGTTTTGCAGCGATGTAAAGCGCATCTTTTCCGGTGTTTTGGTCTCGACCAGGTCCGCTTCACCCAACTTTAATTTAAGCCGGCAACATTGGGCCACGCGCACTTCGTCGCCCCTGTCGAAGAGAAAGTAAGTGATACCTTGTTTGGCCGCCACATCGCAGGCCAGATCGAGCATCTCCTCCCAGCCCGGAGTATTAAAGAAATCGTCATTGAGATGAAGAAGCGGTTTGGGAAAGACAAAGGTCTTGCCCATCGCGTCGCCTTCCATGTAGATCTCGAACAGCGCCTTTAGAAAATCTTGCGCTTCCTTCTCGTAATGTTTGTAAGTGAAGCCCGTGTACTCGCCGCCCGGCCCAACCGCCGGGGTGTCACGGAAGTGACTGGGAATGTTGTAATAGAGATTGAAGTCGGTAAATACTACCTGAGAGCCGCGAGCCCCGGCAAGTTGGTTGAATTCATATATAAGCATCTGTGCCAATTGCTTGATGCGCTTGTACGGCAAGCCGACTAAGAACGGGGCGTAGAACATATTGACCGCTTCCCAGCCGATAGCCCCGGCATAGTTCGATTGCAGGCTCGAGGCCATCTTGACCATATGCCCGATCAAAACTTCGGGGTGCTTGGCCGGCCTTGAGGTGCTGGTGATATTCGGCAGATTCAAGCCGTATTTCTTAAGATATTCCAGTGAATGGCCGCCACAGTTGTGCGAGTAGATGCTGTTGCACATAAACGTATGGGATTCCGTGGTGATGTCGTAGATGAACGTGTCTTGTATGTCCGTCGGGATCACATGCTCCACCTCGACCTCGCCGGAGTCCCTGACTTGAGCCCCTGAAACGGCCTGCGCCCGCTCATATCTTAGCGACGGGATCTTGATTTCCGCGCGTTTGTCGAAGGTCAGGCCCCAGACAGGATATTTCTCGATAACCGTCTCCCCATCTACCTGGTGGACGCTGCCTATGCCGCCCGGCTCCCGGGCCGAGGGCGCGAGGCCAAGCCACTCAAGCACGTATGTCAGTTGGTTTATCATCGCCGCCGAGCTGGAACGGACCGATATCGTGCCGCCGTTTACAACCCCGTCGCCGTCGATGATGCCGGCCGCGACGGCCGCGACGAACTCTTGGTGGTAGTTGATTATCTGCGCGGGCAAGCGTTTTTCCCGTCCATTCTCCCCGGCCTGCCAAACATTAATGAACAGGTCGTGTAAGACGACGTCCGCAACGATGACCCTATCGGATTGAGCGCCCGGCTGCGCCTCAAGCCCCAGCGAATCACAAGCGCTCAGCAAGCGCTCTTTGCCGCTTCGGTCGCAAGAAAAGACCAGGCCATGCTCGCTATGTTGCCCCTTGGCGATATAGAAGCCCAAAAGCCAGCCAAGCTCGGCCGTCAATTCCATCGTCACCGGCCGGCTGGCTTGATTCGCCTGGGCCGGGGATATGTAGGCGCCGCCGAAATCATTTAGTTGGGCATTACCGGCAAAAGCCTGGCGCTGGACGGAGGCGAGTGGCATCTGGTCTTCCAACCAAACGCTATAACGCGTGTTCGGCACCGCCGCTTGGGTGAACTGTTCCACCAGATTGATAAATTTGATGCCCCTGGCGAAAGCCGGCCTGACAGCGACACTGTTTTCGGTGATCAGCCGATCACCGACTTTGAGCTCGGCGCACTGGATTATCCCCCGCTTGGTTATCATCGGGTGGTCATAAGTGACTACCTGCTGTTTCCCATCGGTCGTGCGGACAAAGACCATCTGCTTGGCGTTTCTGGCCTTTTTGGTTAATTGGATCACCCTGGTCCAGTCGTCGTTCCTGTCACGGACATATATGGGGGCCAGCGGTTTCTTTACCCAGACGCCGGGCTCGGCGGTGATCTCAAAAGGCAAGTCGTCGTAGAGCTGCCTGATCGACCGCAAAGCCTTGCCTTCGCCGTCGCGCTTGGAGACGATCACGCTGTCACCCATATAGGTGTACGGCCGGACGATAAAACCAAGATCATGGAGATGAATATCTCCCATGAGATGCGCGTTGGCCACATCCTCGCTAAAGACACGGCGCAAAGCGAATTCTTTTAAGATAGCCTCGGCCAGCGTCAGGTTGATCGATTCCGGGTTATGAGTGGTATTGCTGTTTTCTTTGTTGGCGTTGTTGATTATCTGCTCGACATCGAACATCGGCAGGCCCAGATGCGAGTGCTTCTCGTGCATGGTGCCCAGACCTCGTTGGAGCAGTTCCAGATCGACAAATTCTCTGATGATACTTGTCGTCACGGTCGCCAGATTAGCGTCGACCAACCGCTTTTCAACCGAGCCGGCTATCTCTTCGGCCAACTGGGGACCGGCCCCCACTTCTTTTATCAACGACTCTATGATCTTGCTCTTCTCCCAGATGTTGATTTCCTGCCGGGATGAAGTCGATACCATAAGCGCGATGTCAGTGGTATCGGACGACCTGCCGTTTGTCTTAATTACACTGATAACGGGGGTGGTACGGTTGGTGCTGGTCGTTAATTCACTGATGTTTTCTGGCACTGTTCCCCTCCTTGCACTTCAAGCACTGATACAATATTTACCACAACATAAACTATCTTCCCACAACATCTTGTGGTGTCAAGGGTTTTTTGGAAGATTTTTGGGGTAAAAAAAGAAGGC
>JAUXSL010000070.1 GCA_030679975.1 Actinomycetota bacterium | reverse complement strand
GGTTTTTCGGGCGCTGGCTGATGCCGCGATAAATGTGGATATGATAATTCAGAACGTCAGCGACCAAGGCATTACCGACATTTCATTTACGGTTCCCCGCAGCGATCTCGTGCGGGGCCGCCGGATAATAGAGAAACTGGTCACAGACCTTGAAGCCCGGGGTTTGGCCTATGATGAGAATATCGCTAAAGTTTCCTTAGTCGGGGCGGGCATGAAAAGCCACCCGGGGGTGGCGGCGCGGATGTTCGAAATTCTGGCCGAGGAACGCATAAACATTGATATGATAAGCACCTCGTCTATAAAAATTTCTTGTGTAATCGCCCAGAAAGACGCGGCCAAGGCCGTGCAAGCCCTCCACGCCGGATTCGAACTGGCTAAGTTTTGAAACAATACAATGTCGCCATAGTCGGCGCGACCGGCGCGGTCGGTGAGCAGATGCGGCTCATTTTGGAGAGTCGCGGCTTTCCGGTCGGGGCTTTACGGCTTTTGGCTTCCCCTAAGTCGGAGGGGAAGCGCTTGACCTGGCGCCGAACAGGCGTCTCGGTGACGGCGCTGGCCGAGGATTCATTTGCCGATGTTGACATCGCCTTGTTTTCCGCCGGCTCGGCTATCAGCCGTCGATATGCGCCTATCGCCAGGGACGCCGGGGCTGTGGTAATCGATAACAGCAGCGCCTGGCGGATGGAAGAGGGCGTGCCGCTGGTCGTGCCGGAAGTAAATCGTCAGGCACTGGCCGGCCACAGCGGGATTATCGCCAACCCGAACTGTTCGACCATCCAAATGGTAGTGGTTCTTAAACCCCTCCATGACAGGTGGGGGCTTAAGCGGGTCATCGTCTCGACCTATCAGGCGGTTTCCGGAACAGGCCGGCTGGCAGTGGAAGAACTGCTGGCTCAGGCCCGCGCCTATTTAGCGGGCGAGCCTATTAACGCGGAGATTTATCCGCATCAGATAGCTTTCAATCTTTTGCCTCATATCGATGTCTTTGGCGCCGACGGTTATTCAAATGAAGAGCGAAAAATGGTAAATGAGACGCGTAAGATAATGGATTTGCCGGATTTGGCAATGACGGCGACAACGGTCAGGGTACCGATTGTCGTCAGTCATTCGGAGTCCGTGAACGCCGAGTTTGTCGGTTCACCCGATATCGATGCGGCGCGGAAGATTCTGGCGGCGGCGCCGGGTGTCGAGGTCGTCGATGACCCCGAAAACGCCATATATCCGATGCCGATCACGGCGGCTGGAAAAGACAGTTGTTATGTCGGGCGCCTCAGGCTGGATGGATCAGCGGTTAACGGACTCAATCTTTGGGTCGTTGCCGACAACTTGAGAAAAGGCGCGGCCTTGAATGCCGTGCAGATAGCCGAGTGTCTGATAAGTGACGGATACTTAAAATAGGTTCTCTAAGTCAAGTCCCCAGAAATGCCTGGTCGGCCTTTGAAAGCAGCTTTGCCTGGGCATTCGTTTCGTAAAGCGGAAAGAGCTTGTCGAAACCGGTCAGTTTTAACAGCTTTCGAATTTGCGGCCTGGGTCCGACTAAGAAAACGTCTTGTTTTTTCGACCTGAGTTTTTCCCTCAGTCTGAGCAGCACCTGAAGTCCCGAAGAATCCATAAAGTCGAGCTTTTCCAGATTGAGTATCAAGGGCTGCGAAGCTTTTCGGCTGGTTTGCCACATGAGAGAGTAAATATGCGGTGCGTTGCTTAAATCGATCTCGCCGACGATATTTAAGATTGGGACCGTCTCTGATTCCGGACTCATAAACACTGAGCAGCCGACAGAGCCGGGATTCATTAAAAAAGGCGTACCCGCAAAAGGTTCTTCGATAAGTCGCCCCTCCTTAAGGACAGGTAATCTTGGAATTGCCCGTCTGCTGGTCTATACTGCTGTCATGTAAGTACGCTGTCATGTAAGTACGACGCGTTAAAGATTTTACGCAAAATGCAAGAAAACTAAACATTTCGTAGTGGGAACATGAAAAACACAGTCAATATTCTCTCTACATCGCTTGATCGTTGTCAACACTGTTACCAGTGCGTACGGCGGTGTCCGGTTAAGGCTATCAGGCTAACGGAAACCGTGTTGGAGATTGATGCCGATCGGTGTGTCTATTGCGGCGCCTGCGTGCTTGCCTGCCGTCAAGGGGCCATTTTTCTGGCTGACGACACAATAGCGGTCAAAGAGCTATTGGCGGCCCGACCGACGGTCGTGGTTCTAGCTCCGGAAATAGACGCGGCTTTTCCCGACGTTACCAGGGCGCGGATGGCCGCGGCTTTAAAAGCTCTGGGTTTCTACGCAATCGAAGATATGGTTATGGCGGAAGAGATGGTGGCCTCCGCCTATGTCGATGTTTTGTCCCGGGACACGGATCGTCCCGTCATCCGGTCGACCTGCCCGGCGGTCGTCAACTATGTTGAAATGTATCTGCCTGAGATGGTCGAGTTTTTGGCTAAAATAGCCACCCCGATGATCGTTCAGGGCCGCCTTATTAAAAGCGTGTACGGTGAAGGGCCGGCGGTTGTTTTCGCCGGTCCGTGCATCGCGAAAAAGATGGAAATACATAGAGGCAGCGACCAGGCTGTCGATGTGGTTATCACCTTTGAAGAGCTAGGCAAACTTTTTGCCGCCGCCGGTATAATCCCCGCGGAGATATCGACGGACCAGGACGGAGGGTCGTTCATGGCCAGGGCCGTATCCGCGCCCGGTGGGTTCCCTCTTAGCTGGCTAAGCCGGAATCGCGGGCGCGACCGGCTGATAGTTTCTCGGAGCTTGGCCGGGGCGCGCGAGACCTTGGCGCAGCCGGGGATCGAATCGGCAGGCCACAGTTTTCTCGATCTGCTGAACTGTCGGGGGTGTATCGACGGGCCGGCTTTTAGCGGCGGAAGCCGCGCCTCCCGGTTGTCTGCCATCGGGCGCCGGATAATCGAGCCGGGAATCGTGTTTCCTATTACGGAATTGGCGAAACTGCCGAGTATCGATGTCGCCCAAGATTTTCTCCCGCGGCCCGTCGAAGTCGATCCGGTTACCTCGGAAGAGCTGAAAGGCGTCCTGGCCGCGGCTGGTTTAGCCGATGTGACACGCCGTCTCGACTGCGCTGTTTGTGGTTATAATACCTGCGTCGATCAGGCGCATGCCGTCGCGGCCGGGTTCTCTGATTGGTCGGCCTGCTTTCCATATCAGAGACGAATGTTCGGTGAGACGACGGCGCGGCTAAAAGAAGTTTCCAATACGGATGGCCAGACGGGTCTGGTCAATCACCGCGGGTTCGTTGAAGCTTTGGCGAATGAGTTCCACCGCCATGTGCGTTACCGCTCCGCGCTTTCTTTGATAATGATAGACGTTGACAACTTCAAGCTGATAAACGATACCCATGGTCATCTGCAAGGCGATAAACTACTCAAACTTCTGGCCCAATTGTTGATCCGCAATCTAAGGGAGACCGATGTGGCCGCGAGATATGGGGGGGATGAGTTCGCTGTTATTTTGCCCCAAATAGGTAAAGATGAGGCTGTGGCGGTCGCTGAGAAGCTCAGGCTAAAGGCGATGTCGGCGGTTTTTTGGCTGGGCCGTGAGATTAAGGAAACGGTCAGCTTGAGCCTGGGTGTCAGCGAAGTCAACGAGGAGGATGCCGATCCAATGGCCCTCTTAATCCGCGCCGACAAGCTGCTCTACAAAGCTAAGAATTCCGGGCGAAATCAGACTGTGGCGGCTGATTGAGAGCCTGCGGTTGACAGAGGTTTTAATCGGTTTCCTGGCTGGTTACTTTTCAGGTCACTTTGGTCTTGGCGGCGGCCTGATAACCACCCCGGCCATCAGGCTCTGGCTCGGACGCCCAGCGCTGATAGCGGTCGGTACACCCCTTTTAGTCAATATTCCAACAGCTATAGCCGGAGCCTACTCTTACAATAGGAAGGGATTCATCGCTCTCGATCTGGTGCCGCCTTTGGCGATTTCCGGCATGGTCGGGGCGGTCGCCGGGGCACTGGCTACACGATTTGTCAGCGGTCATCTTATTCTACTGATCACGGCGGCAGTGATCTTTTCGCTTAGCTGGAGGTTCATCTTGAGGGCAGAGTCCGCCCACCGGAGCCGGAGGGTCGTCAGCCGTACCGTCCTGGTACTATCAGGCCTCGGCATCGGAGTCGCTTCCGGTTTTCTAGGGCTCGGGGGAGGGTTCCTGTTAGTGCCTTTTCTAAGTCTGTTTCTGGGTCTCGACATGAAAACCACTTTCGGTACGTCGCTGGCTGTTGTCGGAGCTCTGACCATCCCCGGCGTGGCGGTTCATTATCTCTTGGGCCATGTAGACCTAAACCTTGGGGCGCTTTTGGTGATTGGCGTGATTCCCGGGGCCTTACTGGGGTCCTGGGTTGCCATGCGCCTACCGAACCGCTGGCTCAGGGTCATGTTTGGAGTCCTGCTGAGCCTGATTTCTCTCTACATGGGGTACTTCGAACTCACCCGGTTGGTCCCCTGAACCAATTTCGAGTATAATATAAGCAGTTCGGAGGCGCGTATGGAGAGCAAACAGCCCTCTTCTTTTTTATATATTTTGCCCGGGGCCGTCGCTATCGGGGCCTGGCTCACCATCATCTATATTCTTTTCGCGAGCGGTATCTTTATGATAACGGACGCGAATCGAACTATCTTTGTTCTTGTCGGCATCATCTACGGCATTAGCATCCTTTCCTTCATGACCCTGCTGTATCGATGGCGAGAAGGGCCGGAAAGGGCCCGGGCGATGCAGTCCCACTTGATGTTGACTATCGCCAATGAAACTCTATCGTACCTGCGCCATGGCTTTAACGCGGATACTTCCGCCAGAGTCGCGGAGATCATTTTCAAGAGCAGCGACGTCGATGCGGTGGCCATAACCAACAAGAGGACTATCCTGGCGTTTGCCGGGTTTGCCAAAGAGCACCACCTGCCGGGGACATTTCTGCGGCCGCGGATTGAGGAGCCGCACGAAAATGATGAGCTGGTCATCTTTAGAAGCAAGTCCGACGCCGGTTGTCCTGAAGACGGGGAAGTCTTGTGGACCGGCGTTTCCGTGCCGCTAAAGGTCAGAAGCTCTACAATAGGAGCGCTTGAATTCTTGTATCTGGCGCCGAAAAAAATAACGGAAAACCGTATCGCCGTAGCTCGCGGGCTGGGGGAGTTGCTAAGCACCCAGCTGGAACTGTCTGAGTTGGAAAAGCAACAAGCCTTGGCCGTCAGCTCGGAGCTTAAAGCCCTGAGGGCTCAAATTAACCCGCATTTCTTGTTTAACACCTTAAACACCATCGCGGCGGTGATGCGGACGGATTCACAGGCGGCGCGCCGGTTGATAATTAATTTCGCGGACTTTTTTCGTGAATCACTGGAACGTCAGAGCCAGTTTACGACACTGGATGAAGAGTTAAGATACGTAAATTCGTACCTGGTCTTTGAGAAGGCTCGCTTTGGGTCTAAACTTCAGGTAGAACGACGTATCGACAAAGGCGCGAGAAGAGTAACGCTGCCGTCGTTGATATTACAGCCTTTGGTTGAAAACGCGGTCAAGCATGGTATGGCCAGAAACGGCGAGCTTCGGCTTATGTTATCCGCCAAGGTGGATGAGAGCCACCTTGTCGTCGAGATCCAAGATAACGGCGTGGGCATGGTCACAGACGACCATTCTCCGGTTGCCGACAACCGCGGGAAAGGTCTGGGTATCGGGCTGACAAACGTTCGCGAGCGGCTGAGGAGCTTGTACGGCTCAACCAGTCTTTTAAGCATTAATAGTACCATAGGAGAAGGAACCGCCGTAACTTTGAAAATTCCAATCACGGGAGGCAAGAAATGACGATAAGAGCCATTATTGTCGACGACGAAGCTCCGGCGCGTTTGGAGATGCGCTACTTACTTGAAAAAGTCGACGATATCGAGGTGCTTGGCGAAGCCGGTTCGGCTGACGAGGCCCTAAAATTGATGAACGCGATCTGCTACGATATCGCCTTTCTCGATATCGACATGCCGGGCATGAGTGGTTTGGACATGGTTGAGCAAATGGAGAAACTCGACTGCCGGCCGGCTGTCATATTCACTACAGCCTACGGGCAGTTTGCCGTTAAGGCCTTTGAGCTTGATGTAGCTGACTATTTATTGAAGCCGATCGCGGAGGACCGGCTTAATAAAGCTATTGCCCGGGTTAAAAAGAGACTTAAAAAGTGGGACGGAAAAGCGCCGGTCAAGAGCAAAGACGCGGCAAGCAAGAGTATGTTGTTGGATAGAATACCGGTCACCAGGCAATCGAAGACCTTTCTCCTTTGCCCGGCGGAGATTTATTTCATCGAAAGCCATGGGGAATACACCGTTGTGGAGAGCGAAAAGGGGAGGTTTGTGAGCTCGCTGCGGTTGAAGGATTTCGAGGCCAGACTGTCACCTCGGTCTTTTTTCCGGTCCCATCGCAGCTTTGTCGTTAACCTGGATCATGTGAGCGAAATGACGACCCTATACGGCGGCCTCTACATGTTGAAAATTAAGGACCCGGGATCGAGCGAAGTGCCTGTCAGCCGCCGGCAGACCAAGCGGCTGAAGCATCTGCTGGGGATGTAAGAAATTCTATTCCACCGGCTCGAGCAAGACCACGTGTTCGAGGAGTTTGATTTCCTTAATAGAGGCGTTGATCGATTTTTCTTCGCCGAAGAGATCCACTAGGCTCAGACCCCGCGGGACAGGCTTAATGGTAACGACATCGTCCATAACCAGTTCGCGTTCACCCTCGGCTTCCAGATAGACTTTGGCTTCACACGTGGTGTTTCAGATCCAATCCGCTAATTCTTCTTCGAGTTTCTTCTCAGGCACGGCCCCGACCAATTTTTTTGCCTCTTTACCATCGACAAACAAGATAAGTGTCGGGATACTCAGAATCTCGTGTCCGGCGGCCGTCGTTTGGTTTTCATCGACATTTAATTTGCCGACCCGGATCTTCTCCCCATATTTAGCGGCGAACCCCTCGATTATCGGACCCATAACGCGGCAAGGACCGCACCACGGCGCCCAAAAATCAACGAGGACCGGCTTGTCCGACTCCACAACCTCTCGAGTGAAATTGTCATCGGTTAGATTTGAGATTTCCCCCATCTCAACCTCCTTGTTTGTCGACGCGGTTAAAACCAACCCTGCTTATACCCAAAACCACTGGTCTAACCCAATATTCGCTTTAGCCCCGGGCTAATGATCCGCGACGTGATTTTGCGGTATACATAAGATACATAAAAAGGGCTCAGCCGTCCAGTGGCCGGTGGGAGAGCTATTGAGCGTCGGCTTGCCGGCTTGCCTTTATTTCTTGCAGCTTTTGCCGGGAGTAATCGCTGTTTGCGCCGGTCGGCTCCAGTTTTAGGTATGCTTCAAACTGCTTGGCGGCCCCGTTGGTATCGCGAAGGTCGTTAAGGAGGACATACGCTAAATCAAAGTGAGCCAAGGCATAGTTGGGGTCATAACTGACGCTTTGAACATATTGACTGATAGCCTCGTCGATATTTCCGAGATAATAATAGGCGTTGCCCAGGTTGGTCCGGGCGGCCGCGTTTCCGGGGTCGCGGTCCAACGCATGCTTGAAGGCATCTACCGCGGCATTCAGTTTTTGCGTGGCGCTATCGAACTGAGCGTTGGATTGGAGTTGTTGCGCCCAATTCATATAGAGCTGGCCAAGTTGAAACCAGACATGGAAATCATTAGGGGCGGTTTTCAAAGAATTCAAATATTCGACCTCTTTTAACGCGAAGGAAGAGGTCTCAATGACAGGCGAGCCTGCCGGTATCGGGAGCGGACTCGGCACATACAGCCAGAGGCCGGCGAAGATTGCCAACAAAACTAAGGGCACCGTCACCCAACCCAAAGCCAGCCTCTTGCTGCCCAATTTACCTTTCAACCGGCGCCAGAGACCCAGCTTAAACTGGTTTTCATGACGTTGCACTTCGATGCCGAGAGTTTGGGCTTTTAGCAGCATATTAAGATCATTTGTCAGCAGGACGACCCTGGCGTCCGGATTCTGCTTCATCGCCTGTAATGCGCAGCCCAAGATTCTGTCGTCGGCGGTTTTCGGGCTCAGGTTTTCCGGAAAACCTTCAGCGACGTATGGGGCGACGCGGATAACGGAATTGTTGTCCAGAGCAATGCCGCCGGTTAAGTCCCCATAGTTGGAGAGGTCGAATAAGATCCTCGATATTTCCCGGCCGCGCCAGCGGACTTCGCGATCATTTCTGGCGACCTTGATTTTATCGAGCTCCGATAAGACTATTTGGGGAACGACTATCTCAGCTTCAGCATAGACAAAAAGTGCATTTGGGTCGCTGAGCAGCACATTCGTGTCTATTACTACGATTGTTTTCATGCTGTTTTCAACTCACCGAGTATTATAGAGGTTTTACGATGATATGTAGAGGCACGGGGCTTTGGGCCGTGGAGAACTGAAGAGCGGGTTAGGACAGGCTTCTAGAGGCCGGGGTTAAACGGCAGGTCGACTTGGCCTCGGGCGGAAAGATACGGCTTCAAACTCTCTATCCGATGCGCCACCCAGGTTGTTTTGGCCGGGATCTCGATAGATACACGCACGGCGGTTGGCGTTATTTGAAACCCCGTCAAAACAGCCCCGCTTTGCCCGGCTTTTATTTGCGCGGCCTTCAACGCTTGCTCCTGAGAATGGCCGAACAATTTGTAGTTGCGCAGCGCTTCTTCGGCCACGCGCTGGGTTTCGTCGCCTATCCTATAGTAGGTCATGATAACGCTGCCGCCGTCGTTGACCAGGGTGGCGGCGATCATGGCGGCGATGATTATTTTCACCCAAAAGCTAAAGAAGTCGGATC
>JAUXSL010000069.1 GCA_030679975.1 Actinomycetota bacterium | reverse complement strand
CTACCGGCCTCTTTTCCAGCTTGAGAGCTATCAGGTGGTGGTCGATCGCGGCCGGTCCGGCGCGACCGAATCTCAAGCGGTCGTTAAGATACGGCTCGAACAGGAGCGGTTTGTGGCGGTCGGGGAAGGTAATGGTCCGGTCAACGCGCTCGATCGAGCTCTAAAACAGGCGCTAAAAGCGGTCGACCCAAGGATCGAGCGGATCCATCTGGCGGATTATAAAGTCCGGGTCATCGATCAGGCTAAAGGCACGCGCGCCCAGGTTCGGGTTTTTATTGAAAGCACCGACGGCGAAAATACATGGGGCACTATCGGCGTCCATGAAAACATAATCGAAGCCACCTGGGAAGCGCTTGTCGATGGATTCGAATATGGGCTGACCAGGATGTCCACTCAGTCTTGAGCTTGCTTGTTTAGTAAGAAAGGGCCATTATGAAGCTGGTGCGGTTCGTCTACCGGGACACCCCCAGATACGGACGTCTCCATGAAGACCAGATCGAACTGATAAGCGGCGACCCGTTTGATACCGGCGAACCAAGCGGTGTCTCGATGAACGCGGAGCGGGTCGAGTGGTTGTCGCCGGTCAACCCATCTAAGATAATCGCGGTCGGCTTGAACTATCGCGATCATGCCGCGGAACTGAGGATGGACCTGCCGGACGAGCCGGTTTTATTCTTAAAACCGCCGTCGGCGGTGATCGGGCCGTTTGAATCGATCGTCTACCCGAATGCTTCCAAGCAGGTTGATTTCGAGGCGGAACTGGCCGTGGTTGTCGGCAAGACGGCGAGCCATGTCGCGGTCGCCGAGGCCAAGCAATATATCCTCGGCTACACCTGCGCCAATGATGTGACGGCCCGGGACCTGCAAAAGAAAGACGGCCAATGGACCAGAGCCAAGAGTTTTGACACTTTTTGCCCGCTGGGACCGCATGTGGAAACTGATATCGACCCGGCCGATCTGAGCATCAGCTTGTCCCTGAACGGCCAAGTAAAACAGGCGTCATCGACGTCGCGGATGATTCATACAGTTGAGGAGATAATAAGTTTTGTCTCCCAAGTGATGACGCTCTTACCCGGAGACGTTATCTTAACCGGGACCCCGCCGGGAGTGGGGCCGGTCGCCATTGGCGATGTTGTCCAAGTAGAGATCGACGGGATTGGCAGTCTGCGGAATAAAGTAACCTAACCTGGGGTCATGATGAAGAACAAGGCGTTGTCATCTGACTTTAAGACCGGCTGGCTGGTCCTGGTCGGTTGCCGTTGGATCAGTTTGGCTGTCGTATTCGCGGTGCTCTTGGTCGGGTCCCGGTCAACTGTACCGCCGGGCGTCCTATGGTTGCTGCTCTTTTTAAGCTCGGCTTATACATTATTTCTAACGTTGGGCCGGGATTTTCTGTCCGAGGCCTTCACGCGCTCGTATCTTCCCCTGGTCGCGGATATCATGATCTGCTTCGGATTATTGTTTTTCAGCGGTGCTTCCGACAGCCCCTTCTACCTTTATTCACTAAGCCCCGTGCTGTTGGCCGCGTTCCTAAAGGGGGGCCGGCCGGGGATCGTCACGGGCCTGATCTCTTTGACCGCCTATGTCTTAGCCGTAACCGCCGGCGGGAGCTCATTTGCCGGGCTCGTTCGCAACGCCGGCGCCGACCAATTAAGCGCTATGGCGGCATACCTGATGGTCGCGGTATTTTTCGCCTATCCTTCCGGGTTTCTCCGCCAACTGCAAGAGAGAAACCAAGAACTGGTCAAGGCCAAAGAATCACTGGCCACGGTCAACAAGAACCTGGAATCGGTAAACAGGCAATTGGTCGCTGTCCAGACTATCAACGCGGTCCTTCAGTCATATCTGGATATTCCCACGGTCATGACCAGCATATTGGATGGTATTAAATACGGCTTTGATTTTGACCGGGTAACTGTCGGCCTCTTCGACGAGCGGACAAACACGATAGGAGAATGGCGGGTGATCGGCGGCCGCGGCACAAGTGAAGCAAGCGAGCGGGAATGGAAATCGTTTGAGTTGCCGATAGCGCTTGATTCAGCGACCGACCGGCTTTTTTCCGCCAATAAGCCGCTGGTTGTCGACGGAACAGGCACCGGCGAGGTCGACCGGAGATTAGCTGAGTTCATTGATACCGAAGCCTATGCGATTATGCCGCTGTCCGTCAGGTCGGCGCCGGCAGGTTTGATAATCGTCGATAATTCGGTCAGTTCCAGGCCGATAGCGCCGGAGGATGTTGCCTGGCTGGAAGTTTTGGCGACGCACGCGGCCATTGCGATCAACAACGCCAGGCTTTTCAGCAAGGCCCAGGAACTGGCGGCGATTACCGAAAGAAACAGGATCGCCATGGAAATCCATGACGGCCTGTCGCAGACGCTTTACGGCGCGCGCTTGATACTAAGCAGCTGCAGTCGGATTCTTCCGGCAGCGCCTGAGCAAGTGCAAGTGAAATTGACTTATCTGGATAAGATGTTGGCGCGGTCATACGAAGAGATACGCTATGCTATCTATAACCTGCGTCTGCCCTTTCTGTCGGTTGAGAGCTTAACAGTCTTCTTCCGCCAATCTATCGAAGAATTCGCCGAGTTTTCCGGGATAAAGTCTCGCCTGGCCGTAAGTGGTTCCGAGGATGACGCTCTCCTCTCCGAAGACATCAAGCTTTGCCTAAGCCGGGTGCTTCAGGAGAGTCTGAACAACGCCCAGAAACATTCCGGCGCGACTTCGCTGACGGTATTCTTCAATTTTCAGGCCGGACGGGTCATCTTGAAAATTGTCGATAACGGCCGGGGTTTCAGGGTTCAGGACGCGCTTGAGCAAGCCAAAACGGGTAAGACTTTTGGCATCGTTGCGACCGAGAATCGGGTCCGCCGGCTGGGCGGGAATTTCGTGATAGAAAGCAGCCCGGACCTTGGCACCAGCGTTAAAGCAACAATGCCATATTCGGTCACAACGGAGGTCGATCTTGATAAAAGTGCTCGTCGTTGACGATCATGAAATTATGCGTAAAGGCCTGAGCCTCGTCTTCGAGCTCGATGACGACTTCGAGTTGGTCGGCGAAGCTTGCGATGGCGAGGAGGCCTGCCAAAAGGTCGAGGAGACGAATCCCGACGTAATATTGATGGATCTAAGGATGCCGCGAAAAAACGGTATTCAGGCTTCCAGAGAAATAAAGCGTCGGTGGCCGCAAGCGAAGATCATGGTCTTGACCGCCGTCGACGACGAGGATGATATCGCCGTCGCTATTGAAAGCGGCGTCGACGGTTACATTTTGAAAAACGTCTCCGGGGATGAGTTGACCAATGCCGTTAGGGTGATTGCGGGCGGGCAGTCGTATCTTCACCCGTTAGTGGCGAGAAAGGCGCTGGGCAAATCAACCGGCTGCCCGGTCTGTCGCGAAAAAGCAGCGCAACAGTTGACGGTACGCGAATCCCGTGTTCTGAGGTTGATGGCGGAAGGCTTCAAGAACAAAGAGATTGCCGCCAAGCTATATTTGAGCGAGGAAACAGTCAAAAGCCATGTAAGCCATATCTTGACCAAGCTGGAGCAGACCGATAGGATGCAGGCGGTTCTCTACGCGCTCCGGCACAACCTGGTCTGTTTGGACCCAGAAACTGATACAGATAGCAGCGGATAAATCCCCCATTTGGGGGATGTGCGTATTTATTGCCGATGTTATAAAAGTAGTTGAGTGGGTGCCACGGGAGGCTTAGCCTATTGGCGCCTTTTCATCTCCTTTCCGGCAGGGGAAGACCAACGGTCTTCCCCTTGTCATTTCCGGCAGTGTTCGTCTGCCTTGCCCCTGACCATTCTCGCCCACGCTGCCCTCGGCCGTGCTCCCCACTTTATTTTTCCGCGTTTTTTACTTATAATCTAACGGGGCCCAAAGCAATAACAGATATGGGGGTTTTGCTCACGGATTCCGGAGTCGCTTTTTCTATCGGGCCGGTTACGGTTAGATGGTACGGTCTGATCATAACCGCGGCTGTCCTGGCTGGTTACGCTGTCGCTTATCGGCGCGTAAAGGCCAGAGGCCAGGATCCCGAGCATCTAATCAACATCCTGGTATACGGCTTGATCAGCGCCATTGTCGGCGCTCGTTTTTATTATGTCCTTTTTAGTCTGGCCGACTATCTGCCGAGGCCCGCGGAGGCTTTAGCTGTTTGGCATGGCGGGCTGGCCATTCACGGCGCCTTGATCGGCGGGATAATCTCAACTGTTGTCTATACCCGTCGCCACGGTCTTAATTTCTGGTATTGGGCTGATATCCTGGCCCCGAGTATCATTCTTGGCCAGGCCATCGGTCGCTGGGGCAACTATATGAACCAGGAAGCTTTTGGCGGACCGACGCGCCTGCCGTGGGGGATTTATATCGAACCGGCCAAGCGACCGCTTGAGTGGGCGAGATTCAGTCATTTCCATCCGACTTTTCTTTACGAATCATTGTGGAGCCTGGCCGGGTTCGCGATTTTGCTTTATTTAAGCCGGCGACAGACGGCACGGCCGGCATCATGGCCAAACGGCTCCATCCTTCTCGTGTACGCTATTTATTATTCTATCGGACGCTTTTTCGTTGAGGGGTTGAGGACCGACAGCTTGATGCTCGGACCGATACGGGTGGCCCAGCTGGTCAGTTTGGCACTGATCATTATTTGTTCGACGGTTCTGTGGCGTTGGCGGGCAGCAAGTCAAGGTAGCGCCGGCGCCGGTCAGGGCGGGTAAGAGATGCGGTTAGAAAGAATCACCGTAGTCAATATAAGGAAGCATTTTTGGCGGCTCGGCCTATTAACGGCGGGCCTCGCGGTCGCGGTCGCCACGGTCGTGGCCTTGTATACCTTGTCGATCCTGATGAATGAGGATTGGCAGAAAAAGCTCGATGAATATGGCACGAACATGGTTATCGTTCCCAAGACGGACAATCTCCCGCTCTCTTACGCGGGCGTCGCCCTGGGCGGCGTAAGTCTTGGCAACCGGACTTTGACGGAGGCGGATGTCAAGGCTTTAAGGACCATCCAGGCCCGGCGAAACCTGGCTGTCATCGCGCCACAACTGATCGGGGCGGCGGCGATAAACAAGCGCGACGCCATTATCGTCGGTATCCCTTTTTCTGAGGAGTTCCGAATAAAGCGCTGGTGGCGCCTGCAAACCGGAAAGAAACCGACGCCGGCGACAAACCAGGCCTTGATCGGCGGCAGCGCCGCGACGCGCCTTGGTATCAAGCAGGGCCAGACGATTAAGATAAAGGGCGAGCAATTTCAGGTCGCGGGGATTCTGCGCCGGGTCGGGTCTCAAGAAGACGAACCGGTCTATATCGATCTGAAAAAGGCTCAAAATATGTTCGGGCGGCCGGGGCAGTTCAGCCTGATAGAGGTGGCCGCTTGGTGCTACAACTGTCCCATCGAGCGGATCGTCGGCCAAGCCTCGGAAAAACTGCCGAACGCCAAAGTCTCAGCGGTCCGTCAAGCGGTTGAGACCAGGAACGTGATCGTCAAGCAATTCGGCCTATTTGCCGTCATCTTGTCGGGGGTCATGGCTATCGTCGGGGGGCTGATCATCTTCACGAATATGTTGGCGGCGGTCAGGGAACGCCGGCGCGAGATCGGTATATTCAGGGCCATCGGATTTCGCCGGTTGAATATCCTCGAGATCATATTGTTTGAAACGGTTTTAGTGGCCCTGGCGGCCGGTATTATCGGCTACCTCGCGGGGCTGTCGGCGGCGGGGTTGTTGGCGCCGAGCCTCGGCGTGGGCGTACCGGTCACATTGAATTTGAATGTCGCGTACTTCGCGATGCTCGGCACTCTGCTCTTAACACTGGTATCAAGTCTCTATCCGGCTTTAACGGCGGCAAACTTAAGCCCGATGATTGCGATAAACGATATATGACGCTTAGAACCATCGCTCTTAAAAACATCGTGAGACGCAAAGGCAAGATGGCCCTGGTCGTTTTTGGCCTGGCCCTGGCAGTGGCGACGCTTGTCTCGGTAGTTTCGCTTATCCGGGCGCTCCAGGGGACCGTTGATGAAAAACTAAACGAATACGGCTTTAATATCATCGTCTATCCCAGGTCGAAAGAGATGCTGATCAAATATGGCGACATGGTATTGGGTTCGGTCAGTTCTTATCAAGCGCCGGCCCTGGGCCCCGCTGAAGTGGCCAAGGTGGCGCTGGAAAATAAGACCCAAGGGCGCATCGGCGGTTATTCGCCCAAGTTGCTTGAGGTCGATAAAGTCAACGGCAAACGCGTTCTTTTGGCCGGCATCGATTTCCGGGCCGAGCGCCGCATAAAGAAATGGTGGCTGGTGGAAAACGGCCGCTACCCGGCCCGCGATAATGAGGTTTTTGTCGGCCGGACGGCCGCGGAAAAACTGGGTATCGAAACCAACGACAACATCACCTTAGCCGGCCGCACTCTGCGTGTGGCCGGTATCTTGATGCAAACCGGCAGTCAGGACGACGATCTGATCTTCGCCGACCTCGATAAGGTCGGGGAGATAACCGGCAAGGCCGGCCAGGTTAGCTTGATAGAAGTGGCGGCTAAGAGGACCGAAGACGTGGCGCCGCTGGTGAAATCACTCAGGCGGGCTTTGCCCGGAGCCACTATCCAATCGGTCAGGCAAGCGGTCGAGTTTAAGGGCCGGGCGTTATCGCAACTCATCAAATTCGGGCTGGGCATAACCGCCATCATCATCTTTATCAGCGCCTTGATCGTCTTCACAATGATGGCTTCGGCCGTCAATGAACGGAAGGTTGAAATCGGAATTTTTCGGGCGATCGGGTTTCGCCGGCGCAAGATCGCGACTATTATCTTGACCGAAGCCGTCATACTTGGTCTTATCAGCGGGTTGGTCGGTTACGCTATGGGGTTTGGTCTGGCGCAGCTCTTGCCTATAGTCAGTCGGGGCGCGGTCGGCGTTATCCGGCCAAGTTTGATGTTGGCGCTCGCCGGAGCGGCGCTATCGGTTGGCATCGGCCTGGTAGCGAGCTTGATTCCGGCTTGGCGGGCGGCCAATCTCGACCCGGTGGAAGCGCTGAAGAGCTTATGACGGTGGTCGGGGTGCAGGATATGTCATTCCTGCCGGATATGTCATTCCCGCGAAAGCGGGAATCTAGGATGCCGGATTGAGGAGCTGTTGGTTTTGTCTGATCTAGTTCGGCTTGAAGAGATAACTAAGTACTATGGCGAGCGTGAAAACCGGGTCGCGGCCTTAAGCGGGATCAGCTTTTCCATCGCCCAAGGGGAATACGTGGCCGTCATGGGGCCATCCGGCTCCGGCAAGAGCACGCTCTTGTCGATTCTGGGGGCGATGAACCCGCCCAGCGACGGCAAGATGTTCGTGGATGATATTGACGTCTACCAATTGTCGTCGGAGAGACAGGCGGATTTCCGTCGTGAATATCTCGGGTTTATCTTCCAGCAGCTGCAGCTGGTGCCTTATCTCACGGCGATTGAAAACGTGATGTTGCCGCTGGTGGTATCGGACGAAAAGGACCATGAAATCAAGGCGACACAGGTGCTGGAGCGCGTCGGCTTGGCCGGTAAGTCTCACCGGTTGCCGTCGGAGCTTTCCGGCGGGGAACAGGGACGCGTCGCTATCGCCAGGGCGGTCGTCAACGAACCGCCGATACTGCTGGCCGACGAACCCACAGGCAGCCTTGATACGGCCACCGGCGCGGAGATATTATCTTTATTCAGCGAACTCCACTTAGAAGGCCAGACGATCGTTTTGGTCACTCACAATCCGGACGCCGTCGCCGGCGCCCACCGTCTTATCCAGATCAAAGACGGCCTGGTGTTCGAGGATCGGAA
>JAUXSL010000054.1 GCA_030679975.1 Actinomycetota bacterium | reverse complement strand
AACCACACAACCCTCGGGTCCGCCTTGAACCAGGTCATCTGCCGTTTGGCGAATTGGCGCGTCCGTCTCTTTATCAGCTCTATCGCTTCTTCCCTTGTCAGGCGCCCTTCGAAATGCGCGGAGAACTCCTTGTAGCCTAGGGCCTGAGCGGCCGTGACCGATAAGTTTTTAGGCCCCGCCGCCAGTTGCCTGACCTCATCTTCAAGTCCCGCCTCGATCATTTCGTCAACCCTGGCGTCAATCAACGCGTTAAGTCTCTCCCTCGGCATTCTCAGACCGACGATCACGGCGTCATGTACTGCCGCTCGCTTGCGCCACCGCGCTTGCCTATCCTCGTAAGCCTCGGCTCCGCGCATGGCTGCCTCGATCGCGGTTATGACCCGCCTGGTATTTTTTGTGTCGACGCCGGCCGCCGCCTGCGGATCGATTTTTCTCAATCTCTCCACCAGCGCCGCCGGATCTCCCCTCCCCAGGGCTGCCAGCTCCGACCTTAGTCGTGAATGCGGCTCGCCGGCCGGAAAATCAAGCGGATCGATTATCGACCGCACGTAGAGCCCGGATCCACCAACGATGATAGGCAGCCGCCGTCGTTTCCGGATCTCCTCAATAACTCCGCGAGCGGCGGCTTGAAACTGGGCGACACTGTAATCTTGGGATGGATCGATAAAGCCGATCAAGTGATGCGGGGCTAAAGCCAGTATTTCAGCTGTTGGTTTGGCCGTGCCGATATCCATCTTCTCATAAACCTGCATGGAGTCGGCTGAGACTATCTCGCCGTCGACTAACCTGGCCAACCGGGCGGCGACTTCGGACTTACCCGTCGCGGTGGGCCCGACGATTGCCAGCACCTTTATCGGCGCCCGCGTCGCTTCACTCGTCACCGGGTCCGCTATTTCCACCGGCGGGGACCGGCTCATAACGGCGAACACGAAACCGCCACAATTCAGCCGCCTCTACCGCCCCTATACCGGCTTTTTGCTTAGCGATAGCGATCTGCTTCTCCACCGTGTCCACTCCCTCCAGATCAGGCAGGAGTAAGCCAAGGCGGCTTCCGGCTTTGACCACGATCCCGAAAACCTTCGGATCCAGTTCATCCGCTGTCATCACTTGTCGCGGCGGATCGAGGATATCGACTGAAAACTCCAGACTTGCCAGCTCTTCATCGCCGACCGGCAGAAAACGCGTGTCATTAACGGCCGAGCTGACGGCATTATGCATTATCTCCTCGACCAGCGAAGCTCTTGTCGGTGTGAATGTTCCGACACACCCGCGCAAACTGCCGTTTTTCTTAATGCAGACGAAGGCGGCGCCCGGCTTCAGCCACTCAATGGGGGCATCGGCAGGCGCTTCAGGCATTTTTCCCGTGGAGATATAGGCTGAGACAGTGTCTCCAGCCAAGCGGGTCGGGTCAAACATTTGCCTCACCGTCCTTGACCAGCATCGTCGCGACTAAGTAGCCGACCCCAAAGGGCCCTTCGTACGACAACACCTTTGTCTCGACCTTAGCCTTAGACAAAGCGCCGGCCATGATTATGAACGACCGGAGCCCGCACTCCCCGGCCGACTCGATCAATTCGGCGTCGATCGTCTTCAGGTCGGCAAGCCGTCCGTCCGCGACTATCTCGCAAATAAGTTGATCGAACTCGAGTCCGCGGGGCGAAAAGCCGTTCGGAGCATCCGGCGTCAGCCGGTGCGAAAGGTCGCCGCTGGCGACAAACGCAAACCGTTTCTTTGTCAATGCCAAGCTCTCAGCTAGTTTTTGGCCGAGCAAGTAATGGTCTTCATATGACAACGTTGAAATCGATACGGAGATTATCTGCCTGTTCTTCCCCAGATAACTGCAAGGGACGGAAACGCCCCAGTCAATGCTGCCATCAGGGACCTCCCAGGCATGAAGAGGCACGCCACCTCGCAGAGCCGCGACGGCCAACGTCTGGGCCATAGCGACATCATTCTCATACATGAATCTCGGTTCAACCGCGCCGAATTGCTCGAAATCAGCCTCAAAGCGCTCATCGAACCGGATGACAAACTGGTCTTTAAAAAGCGGGCTATGCGGTGAAGTGACGATGAGCGCCTCCACTCCGACTTCGTCCAGCAAGTTCGACGCCCGGTTCAAAGCAGCCGCCGTCGCTTTAAGCGAATCAAAAAATTCACCGCCTACCTGCGGAATGAGAATCGGTGGATGTGGAGCTATTATCCCAGCCAATAAAGTCATGCGATATCCCCCGCTTCGCCGATCAAGAACCAGCTGAACGCTTCCCTTATTTCAACATCCAGCGTCCGGCCAATCAAATCGTCATCGCCTTTGATGTGCACGAGCTTATTCGAGGGCGTGCGTCCGGCCAACCGGTAATTGTCTTTCTTGCTTCGGCCCTCGACAAAAACCGGTAGCTTATTGCCGACCAGCCTCCGGTTATTTTTTAAGCTGTGGCTATTTTGCTCTTCAATCAAACGGGCAAACCGCTCCCCGGCCGCTGCCGGCGTAACCCGGTCTTCATATTTTGCCGCCACCGTGCCGGGTCGTTGTGAATATATGAAAGTGAAGGCTTGATCGAACCCGGCGGCCCGAACCACATTCAGGGTGCCCTGAAAATCTTTCTCGGTCTCTCCCGGAAAACCGACCATAATGTCGGTCGTAATAGCGACATCAGCCACTTTGTCTCTGATCTCCTCCACGATCCTGAGATAGTTCTTGGATGTATACTGCCGGCGCATCCGCTCCAAGACCCGATCGGAACCGGACTGAAGCGGCAAATGGAAGTGCGGGCAGATATTCCCGCCGGCAGCGACCGTATCGATGACATCGGCAGTCAGATCTTTCGGGTGCGATGTCGTAAACCTGACCCGCTCCAGACCGTCGACAGCTGAAACTTTCGCTATAAGCTCGGCGAATCTTGGCGCGCCATAAAGGTCTCGACCGTAAGAATTGACGTTTTGGCCCAGCAGAGTGATTTCTTTCACACCGTCTTTAACCAGCGAACCACAGTTGTCGATCAGTTTCTCCATGGGCCGGCTTTTTTCGCGCCCGCGAACATAGGGGACGATACAGTAAGTGCAATAATTGTCACAACCGACCGTGATCGGCAGCCAGGCATGCCAGGCATGTTTTCTCAACCCCGGCAGATCGCTCGTAAAGCTCTCGGAGCCCGCCAATACTTCACAGACCGATCGCTTCTCGCCGGCCGCCCGGTCTATCAGTTGCGGCAACCTGGCCACGTTGTGAGTGCCGAAGACTAGGTCGACATGAGGCAATTTCTTCTGGATGGCTTCGCCATCCATCTGCGCCAGGCAGCCGCCGACAGCAATCACCAGGTCGGGCTGGCCAGCTTTGAGCTGCTTTAACGCCGCCGCTTGTCCATACAGCCGATCGTCGGCGTTCCGGCGAACGCAGCAAGTGTTGAAGATAATAACGTCCGCGTCATTATCCGCGTCAGTCGGAACATAACCGGCGCCGTTTAATAAGCCGGCGATTCTTTCCGAATCGTCCTTATTCATCTGGCAACCAAAAGTCTTAATGCGAAATTTTTTCATCAATGGGATTTTAACAGAAATTCGAAGATATTCAGCGTACCTTGTAAGCACCGGCCCTGGTCCGCAAAGGCTCGATGATTTCATCCGGGATACCCAGGCTGCCAAGGACAAAGCCGCGACTCTTGCCAAAGCCGTGACAATCAGAACCGCCCGTCACCATTAAATCAAGCTCAAACGCGAGTTGTTTAAAGTATCGCGTCTGCTCGAGCGTGTGATCGGTATGCCAGACCTCGACGGCATCGAGTCCGCCATCCTTCAGAACACGCAGAAGCGGCTCATCCACCCTTGAAACACCGGGGTGGGCTAACGAAGCGACTCCGCCGGCCCGGTGGATAAGCTCGATGATCTGGGCAGTCGTCAAGACATGTTTTGAAGCGTATGCGGGACCTCCGCGACCGATGAAACGGGCGAAAGCCTCGCTGATATCAGTGACTAAACCGTGCTTTACCAGTATCTGAGCGACATGAGGACGACCCATCGCTCCCCCGTGCGCGCATTGCTCCACTTCGGCGAAGTCGATTTCGAGGCCCAGGCCGGCTAAGCGCTCGACCATGGTTCGGGCTCGATTCACGCGCGCCACGCGCAGGCCCGCTAAGGTTTCAGTCAAATGGGGCTGAGTGTAATCGATGAAATATCCCAGAATGTGAATATCCCGGTCGCCGTATTCGGAACTCATTTCAAGGCCGGGGACAAAGGTTAAGGAGAGCTTAATGCTTGCATCCAGAGCTTCCCGGATGCCGGCGAGTGAATCATGGTCGGTAAGAGCAATAGCGGTCAAGTTTATTTCATGAGCTTTGGCGATTATCTCGGCGGGACTCAAAGTGCCGTCAGAAGCCGTACTATGGAGGTGCAAGTCGACTGCCATAAAGCGACACCTAACGCTGCTCTATCAGCAATTTTATAGCAGTGCGCTCCTCACCATTGATATGGATGTCGGTAAAAGCCGGAACACAGATAAGATCGAGACCGCTTGGAGCCACAAATCCTCTGGCGATAGCGATAGCCTTGATAGCTTGATTTAAGGCCCCCGCGCCAACCACCTGCAATTCCGCCGAGCCGTTTTCCCTTAGGACACCAGCCAGCGCCCCGGCAACAGAATTAGGACTTGACTTTGATGAGACCTTTAGTACATCCACTTGCTCCTCCTAGTGCTGCGATAATTGCGTCGTGTACAACCATTCTAGTCATTTTGTACCTTAATACAAGTCCCTGCCGCTGTACCCCTACCAGCTGTCCTCGCAATCGACCGGCAAATCGATCTTGATTGCGGTCTTAGAACACGCGATTCGGGGCTTCCCGTCGATCTTGATGAAGTATTTCTCTCCAAGATTTCGGAAGCTTTCAGA
>JAUXSL010000052.1 GCA_030679975.1 Actinomycetota bacterium | reverse complement strand
CGAGCCGACGTACAGGGTGTAACCCACCGCGTCGGCGCCCAGGCGGACCGCGTCTTCAACCGATCCCGTCAGCGGTGAAAAAGCGCAACTGTCGCTGGGTATCGTAGTCTTGCCGTTGACCTTCAACACCAACGGCACTTTCCCGGCATAGCGCCGCAGATACTTTTGGGCCAAACCGAAGTGAAGGGCTATCCCCGAGAAGCCGCCCTCGACTGCCAGTCGGAACTGAAATTCAGGATCCAGACTGTCCGGATTGTCGAAAAAATCGACCGGCCCGTGCTCCAACCCCTGATCGATCGGGAGAAGCAGTAGTGTGCCGTTGGCCGGCCCGTGCTCATAAAGAAGCCGATGCAACCGGACCCGTTTGCCCAGATTGACGTCCAGATCGTCAAGCCTTACGCGTGCTGTGGTTCTAAGCATGTAATCACCCCGAAATACGTTTTAGCTGTTTATTCCACTTTGCGGGATTAGCTAAAATCGCGGTCAATCGTCGCTTCTCGATATCTTTCTTTCCAGGTCCTTTATCTTTTTCTCCTGCTGGGCTTCGACAATCGTGTGATAGATCGCCCAAGCCACCAACAAAACTATGACAATTGCCTGCCAGTCCATATTGACCTCCGCATCGACGCCTACTCCCATCACCCGTCCCTTTCACTATACCGCCGAGTAGGTCGTGATTCAACTTGAGTGTTCGGGGAAATAACTATCCGGAGGCACCATGGACCAATCTTATTGTGACGCTTTAAGATTCGCGATCGAATATGAACGCCAGGGCGAAAAATATTACCGTGACGCGGTCGGTGAAGCTCAAGACCGGTTCGCTAAGAAAGCCCTACTCTTTTTAGCTGACGAGGAAGTCGAGCATATCCGTAAGATAGAGAAGTTTAACGACTATCTCTTAGGGCTGACTGAATTCGACATGGACGCCGAGTGCCGAACAACCACGCCGGAAAAGATAGCCGATCTGATCGGCGGCGCCAAAGACGAGGGTAAATCCGGCGCCGGGGCGGACTTAAGCGACCTGGCCGTATACGACATGGCTATGGTTACTGAAAAACAGGGGTTTGAAATGTACGCCAGTGTCCGCGACAGCAGCACTGATGAGCGGTTAAGAAGATTCTTCGGCTGGCTCGCCGACGAGGAAGTCCTCCACCACAAACTGCTGGCGGAGTCGAAAAAATATCTGGAAGATCAGTCGTATTACTTCGAGGAAGCCGGCGGCTGGATCTTCGGATAAAAAGCCGCCGCCTTTTCACTCAATCCTAGTTTGTTTAAGGCTATTCCCGTCAGGGCTTTAATGAACAACGGCGAGTCATTCAAAGACGGGCTGCGCTCAAAGACCTCGACGCCATTGGCCAGCGCCAACTCTTTATACATGATGTCGATCTCGTATAAGGTTTCGATGTGATCGCTGACAAAGCTGATCGGCACGACCAGCAGGTTTTTGACCCCGGCCGCCGCTAACTTTTTTATAACCTCATCCGTCTGCGGTTTCATCCATTTCACCGGCCCGCTCCGGCTTTGAAACGCCAGCCGCCAGTTTACCGGGCCCAACTCCGCCAGCACACCTTTGATGGTGGCGGCGATATGGTCGGGATAAGGATCGCCTCTGTCCACAAAGTCCTGCGGCAGGCTGTGGGCGCTGAATAAAACCGTGACCCGGTCGCGCCGGTCGGCGTCGAATCGATCGAGGCCCTCCTTAATAGACGCGGTGAGCGCTCGGATATAGGCCTTGTCGTCATACCAGGCGTCGATAATCGACAGCTTCACAGCCTTGCGCCGGCCGATCAAGGCTTTTTTCAGCTCATCAAGGCAAGCGCCGGTAGTCGCCAGCGAAAAGTGCGGGAAAAGACTGAACGCCAGGATCTGCTCATAGCCGTCTTTAACTATGCGGTCCACTGTCTCGCGGATAAACGGATGCCAATAGCTCATGCCGATATATGTCCGGCAGTCCAGGCCGGCGTCTTTCAAGCCCCGCTGGAGCAAGTCGGCCTGCGCCTGGGTCAATTCCAGGATCGGCGAACCGCCGCCGATAGCCTCGTAGCGTTCCACGACTTTCTTTGCCCGCCTGCGGGAGATGATCCGCGCCAATATCGGCTGCATCGGCAGGTTGATTATGCTTCTATCGGAAAAGAGATTTTGCAGAAAAGGCCTGACCGCTTTCGTGGAATCCGGCCCGCCCAAGTTGAGCAAGATGACGGCAAATGGTTTCTTGGGATCGATTATCGGGTCTATTATTGGGTCCGTGACCGCCATCCCCTATCCGACCGCGCTAAGGCGATGAACCGCGTCTACCAGCGCCTTAGCGTTCGCTACCGGTGTCGGCGGCAAAATACCGTGGCCCAGATTGAATATATGCCCCGTCGGCCCGGCCTGTTTGATTATTTCCGCGGCCCGTTCCTCGATTTTTTCGACCGGCAGAAAAAGCGCCACCGGCTCGAGGTTCCCCTGGACAGCCACGCCCTCGCCGACCAACCGGCGGGCATCGCCTATCTCGATGCGCCAATCGACTCCGACGACATCGCTGCCGGCCGAAGCCACCAATGGTAGAAGCGCCGGATTCCCCTGGACAAAATGGATTATCGGAACGCCAAGCCCTTTTAACTCAGCGATGGCCCGGCTGCTATACGGAAGTGAAAATTCGCGGTAATCGCGCGGCGACAAGGTGCCGCCCCAACTGTCAAAAAGCTGAACGGCCTGCACGCCGGCCGCGATCTGGGCCTTTAGATATTCGATCACCGCTGTTGTGACTTTATCCATCAGCGCGTGCCAGACACCGGGCTGCTCGAACATGACCCGCTTGAGTTTAAGGAAGTTCGCGGAGCTGCCGCCTTCTATCATGTAGCTGGCCAAAGTAAACGGCGCGCCGGAGAATCCGATAAGCGGGACCCGCCCAACAAGCTCCCGCCGCAGGATCCTGATAGTTTCCATGACGAACGGCATCGCGGCTTCGGGATCGGGCACGCCAAGGCGGTCCACGCCGCCCCTGTCGGTTATCGGCGATCCCAAAACCGGGGGACCTTCGTCGAAATGAAGCGGCATACCCATCGCCTCGACCACTATCAAGATATCGGAGAACAGAATAGCCGCGTCGACCCCGAGGATATCCACCGGCTGGATGGTGACTTCCGCCGCCAGTTCGGGCGTCTTGCACAATTCAAGAAAAGAGACCTTTGACCGGACCGCTTGATATTCGGGAAGGTACCGGCCGGCTTGGCGCATTATCCATATCGGGGTGGCGTCGACCGGCTCGCCCCGGCAGGCTTTTAAAAATCGATAATCGCTACTTGGCACTCAGTTCTCCTTCGGTTTTTCTCATCTTAAAGGGGACGTAATTACAGAATGGTTCTTCTTCTAAGTAGTCGCCGTAAACGGCATTGGCGCGCGCCCGGCAACCGCCGCAAACGCTTATATATTCACATTGGCCGCAACGGCCCTTGTAGCTGCTGAAATCACGCAGTGATTTAAACAGCTCCGAATTCTCCCAGATATCTTTAAACGATTTTTCCTTGACGTTGCCGGCGCTGATCGGAAAATAGCTGCACGGCTGAACATCCCCGTGTTGGGTTATAAGTGCGATGACCTGGGCAGCTATGCAGCCCTTGGAACCGCCGGTGGAAAAGGAGAGGGTGCGCCGGTTGAAATCGACCCCTTCCTCTTTGACTTTTTGCAGGGTTATACGGTAATAATGCGGCGCGCAGGTCGGGCGCATCAACATCTCCGGCTCATCCAACTCCTGATGAAAATGCCAATCGAGTATCTCTTCATAATCGTCGGCGGAGATAAGTTCGTTCATTATCTCCTCTCCCCGCCCGGTCGGGACGATCATAAACATGTACCAGGCGGTCGCCCCGAGCTTTTTGGCCAACCGGTAGACATTGGGGATATCTTCCTGGTTGCGCTTGGTGAAGCTGGAGTTTATGAGAAACGGGATGCCGTGCTTTTTCAAGAACTCCATTCCCCGCAGCGCCCCGGCAAACGCGCCCTTCTGGTTGCGAAAATTATCGTGTATCTCGGCGGTCGACCCATCAAGGCTCAGCGAGACCATCCTGATTCCAGAGGCTTTCATATCCTCGCAGACCTTATCGTTTATCAGCGTCCCGTTGGTCGCCATGCACATACGCAGGCCTTTTTCGGCGCCGTAGGCCGCAATTTCAAAAATATCGGGCCGCAGGAGCGGTTCCCCGCCGGAAAGGACGATGACCGGCTTGGCGTAAGAAGCGATATCGTCTATCAAAGCTCTTGCCTCATCGGTCGTAAAATCGCCTTCGCCCGATTCCATACCGGCGTCGCACCGGCAGTGGATACAATTTAAATTGCACCTGCCGGTCGTCTCCCAGGCTATCCATTTCGGCACAAATTCTTCTGTTTTAGCCATTAAACTCCTCAAAAACAAATAGTGTAACCCGGCTATTTTAACACAGATCGCGCCTATTCCGCGCGCCTGGACCGACTGTAGATGTTATTTTCTTGGCATGTGCAGGTATATATGGTATTATCTGTTAGGTGTTCCTAACTATATGCTAACGGTTTCCTTGAGTGAGGTCTTAATTGAATTCACGAGCTACGGAAGAATATTTAGAAGCGCTATACAAGTTGAGCGAGGCGGGGCCGGTGCGCCAGGCCCGTCTGGCTGAGCATTTGGGGCTCTCGCAGGCGGCCACGGCTGAGATGGTCAAGAAATTAATCTTGGCCAAGCTGGCCAAGCGAGATAAGACCGGCTCTATCGGCCTGACCAAGAGCGGTACTAAAGCAGCGCTTGAAACTGTCCGAAAGCACCGTCTCTCCGAGCGTTTTCTGACCGACATACTCGGCCTGCCCTGGGAGAAAGCGCATGAGGAAGCCTGCAAACTTGAGCACGTCCTCTCGCCCGAAGTCGAGGATGGGCTGGACCGGCTGCTCAATAATCCCAAGAGCTGCCCTCACGGCTACCCTATCCCGGATAAGGAAGGTGTCATAACTACCCTTCCGACCAGGCCTCTATCGGACCTGGGCCCGGACGAAAAGGCGGTTATCGCGCTGGTCAGTGAGGATGATCCGGAGATGCTTAAATATTTGGCTACCCTCGGTTTGATGCCCGACGTCGAGATAGTAGTCGAGGAGATCGGCCCGTTCCGCGGTCCCCTCCTCATCCAGGTCGGCGCGGCCCGCTACGCGCTCGGTCGCGACCTCGCCTCGAAGATCATGGTCAGGGAGAGCGCCTGATGTCCCTCTCATGCTGCGGCGCCATCGATAAGATCAAGGGCGAGACCGATTTCACTTTCGCCTTGGCCGGCAACCCGAATGTCGGCAAATCGACCCTTTTTAATCATCTGACCGGCATGGGCGTCATGACAGCCAACTATCCGGGTAAAACCGTCGAACTGAATATCGCCGTCACCAATTTCGAGGGTCACCGGATCGGCATCATCGACCTGCCCGGCACTTACGCCATCGGCGGCGTCTCCGAAGACCAATGGGTGGCCCGGCAAGCCGTCATCGACGGCGACCCCGACGTGGTCATAGTCATGGTCGACGCCACTAATCTCGTCAGGAATCTTTACATCGTCCTTCAATTCCTCGACCTGGGCTTTCCTCTGGTGCTGGCTTTAAATCTGATAGACCAGGCGGAGAAGAAAGGTCTGACGACCGACACGGACCGCCTGGCGATATCGCTGGGCGTGCCGGTCGTCCCGACGGTGGCGACGCGAGGGCAGGGCCTTGACACGCTGATGGCGACCGCTATCGAGGTCGCTAGGGATCGCGGCAAACAGCCCGCGCATGCGACCAGATACGATGAAGACATCGAGCAATTGATCCGCGAACTCGGGGCGGGCATAAAAACGGCGGATAACGGCTTCCCGCACAACCTCTCGTCCAGAGCGCTCAGCATCTTACTGCTGGAAAAAGACGATGAGTTCATCAACGCGGCCGGCGAAACCGCTGAGGGCCGCTCTCTTGTGGCCCAGGCCGGCCGGCTGTCCGCCCAAATAGAAGCGATGCACGGCAAACCCTCGCCTGTCAGCTTGGCCCGGGAACGGTACGGGCTGGCCGGGGTTATCACTCAAGAAGTGCAGACTTTGAGCCGGCGCGAAGTGCCGCTCTCCGAGAAGCTGTGGCGGTCTACCACCGCGCCGTTTTCGGGGCTGGTCATACTTGGCGGGGTCCTGACGGGACTCTTCGCGTTTCTCTTCTTTGTCGGGAGCTGGCTGTCGAACCAGTTCACCTATATCTGGTCGCTGACCGCCTCGCCCGTTATCGACAGCGTCATCAGGTTCGTCGCCGGGACCGGGGTGGTGGCCCACATCCTTAATTGGGGTTTTGACGCCGGCATCTTGGCCACTTTAGGCATCGGTATCCCTTATGTTCTGACCTTTTACTTTCTCCTGGCGCTGCTCGAGGATACCGGCTACCTCAACTCGGTCGCCTTCCTGACCGACCGGATAATGCACAAGTTCGGGCTTCACGGTCGGGCGATAATCCTTATGATAGCCGGGGCCGGCTGTAGCGTACCCGCCATCATCGGCACTCGCGTCCTGACGACGGAAAGAGAACGGGTCGTCGCGTCCACCCTGATAACCCTGGTTCCCTGCAGCGCGCGCACGGCGGTCATCATCGGCGCGTTGGCTTTCGTCGGCGGCTGGCAGCCGGCCGCCGCTATCTTCGCCATAGTCCTGCTCCTGATCGTCGCTGTCGGGATGGCCTTGAATAAGCTGCTGCCGAATCAACCGGGCGGTCTGGTTATGGAGATGTTCCCGTTCAGGCTGCCGTCGCTGCTGTCCATGTCCAAAAAGACCTGGTTCCGCTTCAAGCACTTTATTACAGCGGCCATGCCGATAGTCTTCGTCGGCAGCATCGTGCTGGGCGCGGTCTATGAGACCGGCTATATCTGGAAGTTGTCGGCGCCGATGGCGCCGCTCGTCGAGGGCTGGTTGGGGCTGCCCGCCGTTGCCGGCTTAACGCTGCTCTTCGCCGTCCTGCGCAAAGAACTGGCCCTGCAGTTGCTGGTTACGTTGGCGGTGGTTAAATACGGCCCTGAAGGGAGAAATCTGCTTCACTTCATGACCGCGAACCAGCTCTTCGTCTACGCGCTCGTAACCACCATCTATATCCCCTGCGTCGCCACCATCGCCATCCTGGCGCGGGAGCTTTCCTGGAAAAAAGCCGTCAGTATCTCGGCGTTCACTGTGGGCCTGGCCATCCTGGTCGGCGGAATCGCCACGCGGTTACTGGCGGTTTTTTAGAAGCGCGGCCGGCCCTCTAGGCTTTGCCCCCGGTCCCGTCAGCACTCGCGACAGACAACGCCGCGACCATTTGCTTTATCTCATCTAAGTCCCGTTGCATATCCCCTATCTCGTTTTCAGCTTTGATGTTGACCTCATAATCAAGGTCCGCTTGTATCCTATCCCGGTCCGCTTGCCGGTTCTGGCTCATTAAGATAACGGGGGCCTGGATGGCCGCCAGGCAGGATAAAACCAGATTGAGCAAGATGAAAGGATATGGGTCCCAACGACGGATCAAAGCCAGCGAGTTGACTGTCATCCACACATGGTCGTCCCCTCCTGAAATCGTCATCGTAAAACGTCAGTATATAACGAGACCGGCGGGCGATGACAGCCTATTCCGCCTCTGCTACAATGCCGGAATGTCCGATACATCTTTTTTGTCGGCAAAATATCATAGTGGGCGATGGTATGAGTCCGGCTCATGGCAGGAGTTAATGCTGGTCGGGGCGGCGATAAAAACCGGCGTCTTCACCGCGCTGGCAGCGGCGCCGCGTACCTCCGACGCGCTGGCAAAGGAGCTTGGGCTCGACAAGCGGGCGACGTCTATCTTTCTGGCGGCGCTGGCTGAAGCGGGCTATTTAGAACCGGACGGCGAACCGTACGCCCTGACGAAGGCGGCGATGAAAAAGTTCGGCGACAAGACCAGCCGCGCCTACCTCGGCTGGGCGGTCTTGCACAGTTGGAGGCTGGCCCAAAGATGGTTGACCCTGCCCGAGGCGCTGGCAACCGGCGAAGCGGTCCCCGGCGACCGCTTCAGCGAATCGGTCGAAGGCTTTGTCCGGGCGATGGATGTCTACGCCTGGCCGACGGCCGAGCAAGCGGTGAATGTATGTCTGACCCAGTTTCCACGGGCCAAGTCGGTCCTCGATATCGGCGGGGCGACCGGCACCGTCAGCAAAGTCTTCGCCGACTATGGCTTGACCGTGACTTTGTTCGATATCGAGGATGTCGTGGAGACGATAAAAGACGAGATATCCGCCACGTTCCCGAGGATAACGCCGGTGGGCGGCGATTTTAACGAGTCTATCCCCAAGGGGCCGTTCGACATAGTGTTTTTAGGCAATGTCACGCACATATACGGACCGGATAAGAACACGGCGCTCTACAAGCGTGTCTTTAAGGCCCTGGCGCCCGGCGGACTGATCGCCATTCAGGATTACGTCCGGGGCCGGAGCCCGTCGGCCCCCTTATTCGGCATCAACATGCTGGTAAACACAGCCAACGGCGGCACCTGGACTGTCGACCAGTATACCGAATGGTTGACCGCCGCCGGTTTCAGCGGCATCAAACTCCTCGATCTGGCCGCGCGCGACCAGCAACTCATTATTGCCGGAAAAAAGTAGGCCAAGCGAACAGTCATGAAAAACTCACGGTCTGTCAATAATGTCGTGTTTGCCGATGACCCTCAGCCGGATTCCATCTTCAATCTTTTCAAAAGTAAAACGATGGTTCATATCAATGCTCGCTTCCCAGATACCGGCCGTTCCTTGAATTCTTTTTACGCGCAGAGATGGGTGAGCAAATTTCGATTCAACCATCAATCTAATTTTTGTCTTGAACTGATCTTTGACGTCCGGCGCAAGCTTTTTGTAGGCACTGTCAAAGCGCGGGGAGCGAGAGATGATCACTTATCAAGCTCATCTATAAACTCATCAACGGTTTTGGCTGTCTTAACTCGGCCCTTCTTGAAGTCGCGCTCGACCTTCTTTTCTTCTTCCTGCCACGGCTTTGCCCAAAACCAAGCCTGCGATCGATCGACAGTCGTCACCGGTTTTAGCAAGATGCCGTCCGCGCGCACTTCCACATCGACAAGATCACCGACACGCATATCGGCTTTTTTGCGCACCGGCGCCGGCAGAGTGATCTGAAAGTTCCTTTGTATTTTTGCGATTTCGCCCATGTTTCTTCTCTCTTTAGTATTCCATATTTACGAATTTACAATATCAGTAAATAACAATATTGTCAAAAGCCCGGCTTATTAAGCCCCCGGTACCATCCGGTTATCGCCGGCGTCGTCACCACCGCGCCGATAACCCCGGCGCTTTGCGTTATTACCAGACCGGCAAGGAAGGGCTTAAGATCGAAGCACCGTCAAACTTGATCGACAAGCTTGAATCGAGCGTGTATGATTTCGTAAAGGAGCACTAGATGGCTGTCAGACAAATTAAACCGGACGTGTATTGGGTCGGGGCGATCGATTGGGACCGGCGGCTATTTGACGAACTGATACCGCTCCCCGATGGCACGAGCTACAATGCTTACCTGGTTAAGGGAAGCGAAAAAACGGCGCTGATAGACACCGTCGATCCCACCAAGAAAGACCACTTGTTCAGAAATCTTGACAAGCTGGGTCTCGACAACCTCGACTACGTTGTTGTGAACCATGCCGAGCAAGATCATTCGGGAACTTTGCCCGATGTGCTCGCCCGCTATCCAACGGCTAAGATTGTGACCAACGCCAAGTGCCGGCCGATGCTCCAAGACCTCCTGCTGATTCCCGACGAAAGGTTTGTCGAGATAAAAGATCGGGATGTATTGTCGCTCGGAGACAGATCTCTCGAGTTTATCCTGGTTCCCTGGGTCCACTGGCCCGAGACGATGATGACCTATCTTAAAGAAGAGCGGGTGCTCTTTACGTGCGATTTCTTCGGCACGCATCTGGCGACCGGCGCGCTCTTCGCCGGCGACGACCCCACAATATTACCGGCGGCTAAGCGCTACTATGCCGAGATAATGATGCCGTATCGAAACAACATCAAAAAACACCTGGAGAAGGTGGCGGAGCTTGATGTCGACATAATCGCGCCGAGTCACGGCCCGCTTCACAACCGCCCGGAATTAATTATCGACGCCTACCGGGATTGGGTCGGCGACCAGACCAAGAACGAGGTGGTCATCGCTCATCTTTCCATGCACGGCAGCACCCAGCGGATGGTCGATTACTTCATTGATGCTTTGATCGACCGGGATATCGCCGTCAAGCCGTTCCACCTGACCGGGGTCGATTTAGGCCGCCTGGCAACGGCCATAGTCGATGCCTCGACTATAATTCTGGCTTCCCCCACCGTGCTGGTGGGCGCTCACCCCGGCGCCGTCAGCGCCGCCTACCTGATCAACGCGCTGCGACCAAAAACCAAATACGCCTCGTTTATCGGCTCTTACGGATGGGGCAGCAAGGCCGTGGAGCAATTGACCGGAATGCTGTCCAACCTCAAGGTCGAGATAATCGAGCCGGTTCTCGCCAAAGGCTATCCGCGGGCCGAAGATTTCGCCGCGCTCGATGCCCTGGCCGATGAGATCCGCGCGAAGCACGCCGCAAGCGCTCCTTAAAGACTTGCCCTAACCTGTGTACTCGGCGCTACCGAAAGCAAGTATCGGAAAGAATATGAAGGGAAGGAAGAGCAGCCCGACCGCAAAGCCACCGCCCTTTCCAAATTTCTGGGCCACACCGACAACAACCAGTATCTCAATGACGATGTTGACGAACGGAATCAGCAGCAGGAGCAGCCACCACCCGGGCTTACCCGCGACCAGCAGCATGATGTAAGTGTTATAGATCGGTATGATGGCCGCCCATCCCGGGCGACCGGCCTTTTCAAAGACCCGCCACATTGAAGCCAGCATGAAAATTAGTATGCCTAAATATAGAACTATAGCTATGGGGATTATGGTACCTACATTGTTGTCCACCACGGGGCTCCTTTCAGAACCAAATGCGCCATTTTCACCGCCAGCTTACCACTCTGTCTCGGAAGAAAGCAACGCTGTCCATGACTTAAACCCGGATGACTTCGACTTGATAGTCGCCTTAACCGCAAGCGTCCGCCAGGAATGATTTTCAAGTTATGCGTGACTCAGTAAAGAAGCGGCCGCGCCCGGGGCCGACTTAGCGGAATTTTGCCACAAAATCATCCGTTATACTAAAGGCGAATTGGCCGCTTAATCCATTTCTTTATCTATCGCCTTCTTGGCCTTTCGACGGTCGGCCTTGGTGTAGCCTTTTGTCCCATGCGCTTTAGGCGGCGGCGCGGTAGGTTTGCGCAACCGGCGATAGAGATCAAGCCATTTGATTATGGGACGTTTTTTCATGATTTCAATTTCAATTCAGGCGCCAAACCGCTCCTGGTCGAGGCTCGTTTCGTCCATAAACCTAGTTAAACAATCCTCAAATCGGTTGTCAACGCGCGCCTTTTGCTATGTTTATTTGCAAGCCTTCGACTGCGAAGCCTCTTGCCTCAAGCGTTCCCTGCCCAATGAAAGTCAAAACTTTCTATATATTCATAACCAGCGGCGGACGCCGTTGTTCCAAGTTAAGGTGTCAACAGAAACGGGGCAACTCCAACTCCAGCTCTTAGTCGAGCCGGCGCAGGATCTTAACCATTTCATCCAAAAACCAGACCGGCGCTTTCTGATATACTTTTTATTATGAAACAGGTCGATTCGATAACCATTGCTGAACTATCCGAAATGGCACTTAAAATGTATGGGAATTTTGTAAAAGCGGTTGTCGACCTTAAAAAAACACTTCTGGTTGTAGATGTGGAAATGCACGTCGACGCCGAACAATATTTTTTGGAAAATGGTTCCGACCAAAACGATTTGTGGGGCATAAATCTATACCCGGCCCAATTCCAAACGGATGAGTTTATCGAATTTGATTCGATGATAAACATTCGCCCCAGGCAACAAAACATGTCACGCGGGGTGGATGATGAAAAACTTCGTAAACAGATAACCTTGCTGGTTGCGGAGAAAGTCAAATAATGAACGTTCCGTATGCGGTAGATCGAGAGCGTTGGTCAAAGATGAGCATCTTTGACCAAATGGGCAATATTTCCAGCGAAGTTGGCCGATCTTTTAGCGCTAAGCGTCGCCGCGATGATGCTGGTTGCGCGCAGGCTGTAGGCCGTGCAATCGATTTGTTCGATGCGACAGTATCGTCGTTGATCGCGAATAAATCTATTAGGTCCAAGGAAGTGCTGAGAGCAAAAGAAGTGTATCTTAGCGCTATTTATGACGAAACCGGGCAAGCTGAGGATAACGAGAGTTTGGAGCGATACTTTATGCAGTACGCTGTAGCCGCTCGTCTTAATCGATAGAGCACGAAGCCTCTTGCCGCAAGCGCTCCTTGATCCACATTGTCAATTGTGCGCTTCTTCGTCTATCGCCTTCTTAGCCTTTCGACGATCTGCCTTAGTGTAGCCTTTTGTCCCATGTGCTTTAGGCGGCGGCGCGGTAGGTTTGCGCAACCGGCGGTAAAGATCAAACCATTTGATTAGCGGGCGGTTTTTCATGATTACTTAAGCAGACGGTGAACTTCTTCGGCGGTGAGGCCAGCGCGTCTAATGATTCCCTGAGCCGTGCCCGTTTTTAGATATCGCTTATGCATAGGCACCGGGAGGCTCTTCCTTAAGGCTTCGTTGACTAAAATGACGTGGCTGCCGGTTTGGCGCTTGATGTACCAACCTGCTTTTTCAAGAACTCGGATAAGCTGGGCGGGCTTGAGACTCGGGAGTTTGTCGCTCATGCGACCTGAACGTCAACCGTAACTTCTTCAACCACAGGTGTTGTCCAGCCCATTTCTTTCATCGTCAGCAAGTAACCCTCTATCGCGTCTTTAATGTTCTCGATAGCCTCTTCCTTCGTGTCCCCCTCGGAAACGACGTCAGGGAGTTCAGGGACGCAAACCGTATAACCGCCTTCCGGTTGAGGTTCAAGGATTATCTTAAAAGTTTTTGACATCGTTATCTCCACTTCTGAGCAGCCGACGCCCTCGTTGTCTGAATTATAGCACTAACCTTCTGAGCTTTCCGCCCTAAGCGCTTCGACGTTGGCTTCAATTCGGTTAACGCGCTCATTCGAAAAAAACACGCTCCTAATCGAGACGCTTCAGGATGACCATGACATCATCGAGACGATTGAAGTTTTCGTCTCTAAATTCAGTGAATTCTTTCTTGGTAACCAGCTGCTCAAACCTTTTGTCATGCTCAATTAATTTTTGAATTACCTTTGATTCGTCCACACGAGCTTCCTTGTCAGAATTTTGCCGAGACTATGATCATGAGCTGCTAGAAACCGAATCCTGGGTTCTGTCAGCTTGCACTTCCCGAGATTCAGGCAGTTTCAAATTGGAGGCTTTTGAGCTTAGCCAGCGGTACACGCTTGCTTAGCCCTAGAATCTCGACACCGACGACATTATCGTTGGCATCGTAGTCAAGGATGATCCCAGGCTTAACCTCTTCGGAATCAACGATCTCCGATTCATCGAGCCGGAAATATAGTGCGTCATTTTTTTCGTCGACTTTAAGCTTCATTTTGCTTCCCTAGTCTGCAATGCTACTCGCTAACCGGCCTTGTGGAGAACATCGAGAATTACCTCGGGATGTCGCTCGGCAACTTTTAACAGAACTCTGGCTGACCCCTCCGGCTTGCGCCGGCCTTGTTCCCAGTTTCTAAGGGTACTGACGCTTATGCCGAGCAGCGCCGCGAACTTTGCCTGAGAGAGGTGGTATTTCCGCCTAATAGCACTTACATCTGGTTCTGTAAGCTCGAAAGTCCTTTTCGGCTGTTTCTCTTTGCGCAAAATAGCGCCGCCTTCACGCACGCTGTCAAGCAATTCGGCAAACAGCTCATCTTTCACTTGAACTCCTCAGACGTTTCAACAATCATACTTTACCTCTTCTTCGGCGATTACATCAACAGGGCATCACGTAGCGCCTTTTCGCTGGGCAACTTACCCTTCAGTTCTTCCGGCAACCTATCCGTGAGCTTGTACTCGGCTACCCCAATAGGGTTCGTCTTGCTTTTGAGCGAGAACTCTACCACCACATCGTCCTTCTCGGCACACAAGATAATCCCGATCGAGGGCTGATCGTCAGCGGCCCGCTCCTTCTCGTTCAATAGATTTAGATAGAAATCCATTTTCCCCGCGAACTCCGGCTCAAAGACTCCCACTTTTAGCTCGACCGCCACCAGGGTCTTCAAAAAACGGTGGTAGAAAAGCAGGTCAATAAAATATTCATTTTCCCCCAAGATGAGCCGATATTGACGGCCAATGAAGCAAAAACCGTAGCCAAGCTCCAGGATAAATTGCTGAAGGCGTTCGATCAGCCGGTTTTCCAGTTCCCGCTCGCGAACCTCGCGACCAATCCCTAAGAATTCGAGATTGTACGAGCTCTTAAGTGCCTCCTCCGCCTGCTCCGCTAGATGCGCCGGCAGCGCAAGATTAAAATTGTGCGTCTTACCCTCGTTAACCGATCGCTCATAAGCCGCAGCCTTTATTTGGTTTAGCAACACATTGCGTGTCCAGCCATAGCGAGCGGTAGCCTGAAGGTAATAGAAGCGGGCTTCGGGCGCCTTGATCTTCGCAAGGAGATTCGCGTGGTGTCCCCACGGAATCTGCACCACTAAATCTCTCACAGCCCGTGAGAGAACTTCGGGCGCATCCTTTGGCCGCGATTGGCCATCGTCTAATTCTGTGATTCCTTGCACCTGTTCGAAAAACTCAGGGGCCGTGTAGTCGGCATAGAATTGTCGCATCCGCCACAAGTTCTGCGCCGAGAAACCTTGAGTGTTAGGAAAAGCCGCCTGCAAGTCCCCGGCGAGCCTTTCGACAACCGCCCGACCCCAACCAAGTTGCTCCTGCTTTTCCACGATAGCCCGACCGATATCCCAGTATAGCAAGACCAAATCCCGGTTAACTGCTCGGGCCGCCGAAATCCTGGCCGATCGGATGCGAACCTTCAAATCGGTAACAAATACCGTGTAGTCGGCGTTAATCAGGTCTCTGCCTGTCATCTACTCACCTCCCGAACTGTCGCTCTATCATCTATGGCGCTCCGCAACGCCCAACGAGCGTCACCAATGTCGGCCTGGTGACTAAAAAGCCAATTCGCTTCGTCCTCCGCCAGCTCCGTAAAAAGCCCGATGGCGACAATCAGCAGTTCTTCCGCTTCAACCAGCCTTGCAAAGATCGCGTCCTCGACATTGACGGTCACCGCCGCCCTGTGCCGCCGGCGCGCCGCCCTTGCCTCTTCCCTCAGCCAATGAAGCGAGCGGGGTTTTGTGCTACGATTTGCCACGATCCAACACCTCCGTGTAGTTGGGTCCGCGCCCGGGCTGTGTAGAGCAGCGCCGGGCATTATTATGTGGTTTTGATGCTATGGATATAGTAGCAGATAAGGGGTTGTTAGGCAAACGTATGTTCTATAAATTGCATCCGGGGCCAAGGTGATAAGTAAGTGCTCACTGACTCGATCTGAATGTCCGATAAAAGTCGTATGTCAAACGGTAAGGATAAAATAGATTGGTCTATTTTCGCCCGAGGGGCGGCGGGCAGAAGCATGCGACTGGTTGGCGCCAAGCGGATGCTAAAATCATTCCTGCCTTGGTTTGTTTGCTCATTGCTGATTGCAGCCTTCAGTTTTAAGCTGTTGTTAAGCACACATCGGCTGACCTATCTCCCCTGGATTATCGCGCTGTTTTTACTCTTGTACATCTGGCAATTGAAACTTGATGCCAAAGCCGATCACATTGAGGCCACATGGATCAAAGGCGCCCGAGGCGAGCGGCGTGTCGCTGAGGCTCTTAAGGGAATCGAATCAGAAGATTTTCACGTTATCCATGACTTGCCGAACGGCCACGGAAATATCGACCATGTGGTTGTCGGTCGAACCGGACTCTTCGTGATCGAAACCAAAGCTCATGATGGCCGCGTTCACTACACCACCAAATGTCTATGTCTTAACGGCCATCCATTTGACAAAGACCCCTTAAAACAAGTTCGCCGCCAGGCCGCGTATTTAGCGGATAAGCTCAAGCCCATGACCCGCGAGCGGATTTTCGTTAATCCTGTTCTCTGCTTTACCAACGCTTGGGTGGATAATAATGCCTTGACGGTCGAGCATGTCAGAGTGACCAGGCCTCGGTTTCTAAGCAAGATTGTTACGGAGGGCAAAGCCAAGTTCAGCCGGGACGAAGTTGAGAAGATGGCGCTGGCTTTGCGGCCCGAGGCTTGAGATTGCCCGCCTGCGACCACCTAGGCCACTTGCCGGCGCTCTATTGCTTCCTGAAGCGCCGGGTCGATATCGCTATGGTGGAATACTTTCTTCCATTGGCCGTTTTCGCGGCGATAGATACCGGTGGCGCGGATATTGATCTCGATGGTTTCGCCGCCGACTTCCACCTGACCGCGTTCGACGCAGATGGTGAAAGCAACGTCGCCGAGCACACTGATCCTAAGCCCGGTTGCGGTGACTTGGCCGCTTGAAATCGCCCCGGCCACTTGTTCCCAAGACTCTCTGACTTTTTCCCATCCGAGCTGGCGGCCGCCGAGCGGGTGCATGGTCATTACATCCGGCCCGTGTGACCAAATGTCTTCCATCGGAGCGATATCTCCCGCAAACACACTATTGAGCGCGGCGTAAAACTGATCTGACGCTTGCCGGACTTCTTCCTCAGAGGTCATTTTATGCCTCCATTCTAATAATCACATGCGTTTATCTACCCGTTTTCACATAAAATGGGCCGAAATTCCCGCGTACGCGGGAATGACAGGCGTTGATTGATTCGCCTCGCTCGCACGCCTCGGACTGGAGTGGATATTACGTCTTTGGATTAAAACTGATCATCATCTGGGTTTCTTTGTCATTGTTTGCCCTGGTGATGGTGACGGTTACCATGGCACCGCCTTTTTCGTAGCCCAGGGTGGCAAACCGTGTACCGCCCTCGCCGCCCGTTAAGGCCGATTTTTCGGTCCAACCGTTCCCGGTCAGCCCTTTCTTGTAGAAATCGGCGACGGCGTCAACGTCGGCTTTGGTCGTTAAGATGACTACAAAGGATTTCTTGCCTTCAACGATGTTGCTCATCGAGCTCTTGACTGTATTAGGCTTGTATACGGGAACGTCTTTGGGGAAGTCGGCCGGAAGCGTGTTTTCTCCGACCTTCAGCGTACCGCCTTTCCCCTTTATTTCAACCGAGCCTTTACCCGAATTTACCTTCACCTTGCCGCCGGTCTGGTTCTCTATTACCTTCTCCGCGATGGTTTTCGCGCAGGCCGTTGTGAGCGCGCCCATCGCCAACACTAAAACGATGACCAATATCTTACGTGACATTATTCGCCCCTTTCACCAAAGACCACAATTTTCAAGCTGACTTATGTGTGCAGCATAACATATTCGCGGCTCTGGGATCGCGGCGGATATCGGCCTCTTAATCCGGCAAGACATGGATAGAGGCGGGCGCGAAAACCTGGTCCGGAGCTTGGTTGGAATCTCGGCTTGATGATTTCGGCGACCTCTTCATCGCTCAGTTTGTCTGGATCATAGCCTTGATCTATGAGCCGCCGGCGGAAGATTTCGCGGGAACGGGCAAGGACCGAATCGAACCGGTCATTCCATTTGCGGCGTTTTGCCCGCGCCTCGCAGAGGCGCTACCCGATATGCCAGGTGCGCTCGTAGTCGAGTCGCTCTTCGATGAGTTGGTCGACGGCGGGGCGCCATTCGTCGCGCACCTGCCAGCGGTCGGGGTCGGCATAATAGAGGTCGATGGCCTGGCGGTAAAGTTTGGTGGCTTCGGCGATGTAGTTTAAGGACATGGCCCGGCCTTCTATCTTAAGGACGCGCACGCCCATATCGATGTAGGCGGGCAGACGGTCGAGACCGACGTCATCCGGGCGGCGCATCAACCTGCCCTTGGCCAGCTCTTCCCCATCGGCGGTTAACGAGCACTCCCGTTTGCAGATAAGCTGGCACTCGCCTTTAGTGTTGTTCTGGCCGAACAGGCGGAAGACACCGAGGTCGGGGTCGAAATCGCGCTTTTGCCGCCAGTAGCTGCTCATATAGCAATCGCCGTCGAACATATAGCAGATGCCGCCGTGGACGAAGACCTCTATGTCGACATTGACTTCGTCTTTGATCCGCCGGATTTCATCGAGGTCGCCCAGACTGCGGGAGACGACCACCATTGACGCGCCGCGCTCCTTGTAGAACCTGGCGGATTCGGCGTTGACGACGCTGGTCATGATGCTGGCGTGAACAGGCAGGTTGGGATAGTTATCGCGGACGTGCTCCATCACCCAGGGGTCGCTGACTATAACGGCATCGGCGCCGAGCGCGCTGACTTCAGCCATACGTTTTTCAAAGAGCGGGATATCGCTGGGCTTGGGGCAGACATTCGTGGTCGCGTAGACCTGGCTCCCCCGCCCGTGGGCGTAATCTATCAGCTCGCCGAGGTTCTGATCGAACTCGACGCGCTTGGGCCGCATGCTCAGGTTCTTGACTCCGGCGTAGACGACATCGGCGCCGGCATCGAAAGCCAACTTAGCGCCCTCGAGGCTGCCGGCCGGCGACATCAGCATTATCTTTTTATGACCGTTATCAGACTTATGACCGTTATCAGACATTCGATTCACCCGCCCCGACATATTCGCGGCCGCTTTGGCCAAAATGCCAGCCGTTGCAGAGGCCGGCTGTCGTCAACGCCCGCACCGCCTCGACATGTTCCGCTCCGGCGCCGCGCCCGGCCAGGGCGTCATCCAAAGCCTGCCGGTATATTTTCCCCAACGCGATTATCCGCTCCGGGGAATCGAAATATGTTTCCAGTCGCATGGTGGACACGCCCGCCCCGAGCAGACCGGCCAAGTGCTCGACCAGGCAATAGTCCTCGCCCATTAAGACCGACGTGCCGACGGACCGCATCCGCCAGCCGTCGAGTTCCATAAAATGTTCGATCGCGCACTGCTGGCGGCAAGGATCGACAGTTTCGGAATCCCCGGTGCGGCGCAAGAGACAAGCGTAAGCCATGCCGAGAGGCAACGGCCCGTGGACCGCCCTGGCGAATTCGACGCCCTCGACTCCGGCCACGATCGCCAACTCCTCCCCCGTCAACTCGTTACTGGGGGATATCCGGGCGGCGCCCAGGCCTTTGTATAAGGCCGCCGTTTTTTCATTATAGACATTGGCGAAATTGCCGACATGGGCGGCAGCCTGAGGAAATTCGTTCCTTAAGATGCGAAACACCCCGACATCATGGGCCTCGACGCCGTCGATGCCGGCGTCGACCGCCGCGGCTATGGCTTTTCTTACCATCGCCAGATCTTTGCCTTTGGGGATGGCCGGCGTCGTCAGATAAGCTTTTTTGCCCCGCCCGCGCAGGGCGCCGACAACGGCGCGCAGATCATCATGGTTGACGATAAAGTTTCCCTGAGACTTCAGGCAGTATGGCTGGCCTAGATAGAAGCCGTCGAAGATATAGTCAAGGCCCGAGTTAAGGCCCCCGGCGTCGACGCCGTCAAATGTCTTTTTGTTGGGTAAGCAGGCAACTAGCTCGATCGACAGACTCATAGAAAATCACTTATCGCCGGCATGGATGTAAACGACGCCGTGAAAAAGCGGATAGTATTTAACGTTTCTAAAGCCGGCCTTTTCCATCTCCCGCGCGAAATCTTCCGGTTTGTAATAGAGCTTGACCGAATCCGGCAGATAAGAATAGACACCTGTCCTATCGCGGGTTATCAAGTTTCCGAGACGCGGCAGTATGTGATAGGAGTAGAAAAAGTACAAGTTCCTGAAGATGGCGTTGGGCGGCTCGAAAAAGTCGAGAACCACAACCCGCCCGCCGGGCTTAAGCACCCTGTACAGCTCGGCAAAGTGTTTGGGGATGCGCAGGTGGCGCGAGGCCACGGCCACCGTCGCCCGGTCGAATTCGTTATCGGGCAGAGGCAGCGCCTCGGCATCGCCCTGGATATTGGTTATCCGGTCTTGTAACCCGAACTTCTTGATCTTGAAATCGCCGACATCCTGCATGTCTTTGTTCCAATCGACCGCCGTTACGTGGCCGGTCGGGCCGACTTTTTTGGCCAGCATGACGGCCACGTCGTTAGTGCCGGTACAAACGTCGACACATTTATCGCCCGGCCGCGGGTTGACTTCTCTGACCGCCCGGCGCTTCCAGCCATAATGGCGCCCCATGCTGATGACGCTGTTGGCTATATCGTAGCGGCGGGCCACCGATGAAAAGAAGGCCTGGACCGTCTCCTCGGTCTCGGGCCGCTTTACGTTCTTAAGTCGTTCGGGTTGCTGCAATTAAAGAAACCTCCTGATTAGACAGTCATTCAGTTTAGCGCACCAGCAGCAGATTGACCATCAAAAGCAGTAGAAGCACTAAAGGAAAGATAGCCGATTTATTATACAACTTTCTCGATATCTGTGGCCGCGGGTCCCGCATTAAAGCATAACCGGGTATGAGAAGCAGATAGAGACTGATCAGCACCGCGCCGCCAATGAAGAGAGGCGGCTTGTCTGTCATGACCATCAGCGGCAGACTCACCAGAAAACTGGCGAGCAGGGCCCAGAAGACGATCTTTCCGGCCCGGGCTTTACCGAGAACGACGGGGATCGTCTTTACGCCTAAAGCGGCATCCTCATCGACATCGTTAAAGTCGTTGGGCACGTTGCGCCCGCCGATCTCCCAAAGGTAGGTCCAGGCGCCGAAGAGCAGGAACGTCGTGGTGTTGGCCGGGGCGACGACGAGCCAGCCCGACAGGGCCCCCAAAGTGACCGCCATAGCCACAAAGATGAATTTGAAATAGGTGTAACGACCGACGATCGAATAGAGCGCCACGCAGACCGCGACCAGGAGAAATATCGGCCAGAGTCCCGACTTGAGCATGGATATCAGGCTTAAGCTCAGAATAGACAAGCAGCCTACCCAGATGAGCCCCGTCGACATGCTGATAACGCCTTTGGCGACCGGGTGGTGGATAAAGAGCGAACCGAGATCCAACTCCGGCGCTTCCCCCTCGGCGGCCATCCGCCGGCGGTCGAGGCTTACGTCAAGGAGATCGTTTAGCCCGATCAAAGCGCCGGTGCCGAAGAGGCAGGCGAATATGCCGATGACGATGGTGCGGATATCCGGCACGCGACCGGTAGCGAAGATGGCGGCCAGGCCGGCGTGGGCGACCACAAAGACGGCGACGATCGCCCGCGACATCCCTAAAAGCGCCCGGATCACCTCGGTTAGACGGGCGGCGCCCGCGGGTTTATCAGCTGTTTTATCGATGGAAAGGGAGCCGTCGAGCATGCGTACACAATAAGGGCTAAAGCGGTCGGCGTCAATCTTGTCTTTGAAGGATGTCCAGGAGTTCTTGGTGGATGAGCCCATTGGAGGCGACCATCTCGGGAACAAAGTGATCGAAAGACCCGCCGCTGTATTTAGAGAGCCGCCCGCCGGCCTCTTCGACGATCAACCCGGCGGCGGCCGTATCCCAGGGCTTCAAGCCGACTTCCCAAAAGCCGTCGAACCGGCCACAGGCGACGGCGCAGAGATCGATGGTGGCGGCGCCGGCTCGGCGCACCCCCTGACAGGCCAGGTAGATTTGCGAGAAATCGGACATTATCCTCTGTGGCCCTTCCCTGAGGGTATACGGGAACCCGGTCGCCAACAGGCCGTCGGTCATTTTGCCGACAGTTGAAACGCTTATCGGTTTGTCGTTCAAGACGGCGCCGCTGCCTTTGACGGCGGCGAAAAGCTCACCTAGGTTCGGGTCGTAAACGACGCCGACAGCCGGGCGTTTATCGATAAAAAGGCCGATGGAAACGGCCCAGACGGGAAAGCCGTGGGCGTAGTTGGTCGTGCCGTCGATGGGATCGATTATCCAGACGTACTCGGCGTCAGCTGTGCCGCCGGATTCTTCCGCCAGTATTTGGTGGCCGGGAAAACGCCTCAGCAACTCGCCGATGATGTATTTCTCGGCGCGCACATCGGCTTCGGTAACCAGATCGACCGGACCTTTATGGGTCACTTTGGGGCGCGAGGCGGCCATCTCTTTAACCATGTCGCCCGCGGCGACCGCTATTTCTTTAGCGGCTTCAAGCCAGTCGTTCAATGCCCGGCCCTCATCAAGCGGCCCGGCGCTCGTAAGCGATGTCCCCGCCGCCGTCGATCCAGTCTTCCATGCCGCCCTCGAAATCCCAGACGTTGATGAAACCGAGCCTGTCCAGGAAGGTCGCGGCCATTGGGCTGGCGTTGCAGTCGAAGCTGCGGCAGTAGACGATGATCTCTTCGTCCGGTTCCCACAAGGCCGGCGCCCGCTCCTCGATCTCGGTGAGGGGCACATTTTCCGAGCCCGGTATATGCGCCTCGGCGAAAGCCGATGCCGGCAGCACGTTTACCAGGCGGAAATTTTCACCCCGCTCCCTTTTGGCCTGTAGTTCTTCGCGTGTGATGGTTTTATACATATCGCCCTCCTCATTATTATATCTCTACCCGTTTTTTGCCGCCCGGCGATTCTCCTTGCCCGGAACCGGGATATACAACCTGCCGCCGGCACGCTCGACAGCCGTACCCAGCCGGTCGCATAAGGCCGACATCCTCACCAGCGCATGCTCGGCAAGAGCGCCTTCGGCTTGATTAACCTGGTAATCGGTGATGTGCGTCGGCAGAAGCTCCACCCCGGCTATCCCCCGCCCTCTAACTTTGACGAGAAATAGAAACGACAAGTCGTTGCGCAGGATCGGATCGACGACATAATCGTCGACGAAATCGCCCGCGTCGTAGATGATGACTTTGTCTTTGTATATCTCGATTCCTTGAAACACGTGCGCACTGTGACCGTGGAAGATATCGACGCCGGCGTCGACGGCCGCTCTGGCGAACCGGCGAAAGACGGGCGCCGGTTCTTCAACCATGTTGGGCCCGAGATGGGCGCTGAGTATCACCAGATCGGCTTGGCGCCGGGCGTCTTCGATCATCGCTTCGACCTTGGCGAAATTGGCGGCCCCGAGTGTTACCAGCCAATAGTTGACGCCGGGAATACCCTGGGCCGCGGCCCAGACGGGCTCGTTATCGGTTATGGAGACAACGCCGATGCGCCGGCCGCCGGCTTCAAGAAAGGCCGGCTTAGCCGCTTCGGACAAATCCCGCCCGGCCCCGGCCCGCGCGATCCCGGCGGCGTCGAGCCGGCCCAACATCTCGACTAGCGCCTCGTCTTCGAAGTCCAATGAATGGTTGTTGGCCAGGGAGACAAAGTCGATGCCGGCGTGTTTAAGCGTTTCGACGGCAACGGGATCGGCTTTAAATAAAAAGGTCTTCGGGGTGCGGCTCCAAGGGCGCCCGGCGGCGGCAATGACGCACTCTAGATTTATAAAGCGCCGGTCGGCCCCTTTGAGCGACTCGACCATATCGCCCCACGGCCAATCCGGACTGTTTAAGCGCACCGCCTCATTGACGCCGCGCCCCAACATGACATCGCCCGTAAAGGCTAGTGTGATCTCGTCTTTCATGAAGACTGTGCGGAGATAACCGCGTCGAGCGGATAAGACGCGTCGGCGAGCTTGGCCTGTCGCTCGGGTCCGAACTCCAGACCCTCGACAATGGCCCGCTCGACCCACAGGCGCTCTTTCGGGCTTTGCATCAGCAAGAACGCGGCTTTTAGCCGGTTTTCTTTCAAGTAGAATATAATCGCCGAACGGTCTGCCAGCGAACCCCTGGTAACCGTGGCGTCGATATCGGAATTGTCACCCAGCCACTCCCAGGACAGGTCGAAGATATCCGAGAAGAAATAGGCCACGGTATCGTAGGCGACGTTTTGTCCCAGCATATTCAAGGCCGCCAGCTCGCCCTGCTTGATCGCGTTATCCCAGTGCTCTATCCGTCGCCGCTTCTTAAATATGGGGTCATAAAAGTTGGCGATGTCGCCGGCGGCGTAAATATCCGGGTTGCCTGATTGTAAATACTCATCCACGACCACGCCGTTGCTCAGCTCCACGCCGGACCCTTGAAGCCAACCGACTTCCGGCGCCACCCCGATGCCGACGGCCGTGAGATCGCAATCGAGCGACAATCCTTGGACCGTCACCACCCGCTCCACCTGAGCGCCGCCCTCAAAGCGGACGGCGGAATCGTTGTAGACGATCTTGACCCCCTGGCTGAGATAGTAATCCTCGAAGAATTTAGATAACCGCGCAGAACCTAACCGCGTAAATAGACCGCTTTCCCTGACCAGCATCGTGGTTTCCAGGCCGTTTTGGACAAACGCCGAAGCCAGTTCCATGCCGATAAAGCCGGCGCCGACGATCACGGCGCGCCTGCCGGGCTTGAACATGCCCTTTATCGCCAACGACTCGGGCAATGTTCGAAGATAGAAAATATTGTTTAGGTCGCTCCCGGGTATATTCAGCCGCCGGGGACTGGCGCCGGTCGCCGCCAGCAGCTTTTCATACGCGAACTCGCGGCCGTCCGCGGCTTTGGCGGTCTTAGCGGCGGCGTCGACGCCGGCGATGGTCGCGCCTAAAACCAGGTCGATACTATGGCGCTCATAATAATCTTGAGGATAAGGATATATCCGCGCGGGGTCTTCGCGGCCCAGCAAGACGCCCTTTGAAAGCGGCGGTCGATTGTAAGGGGGTTCGGCTTCCGCTCCGACGATGGTGATGCGCCCGTCGGCCCCTTGCTTGCGCAACATGGCCGCGCATCGGGCCGATGCCACCCCGCCGCCGACCAGCAGGAAGTCTTTCGCTCCCATCATTCGACCAGCTTAAGATCGTCGTCAACGACCTCAAAACGCAAGGGTTTGAGCGGCGCCCGGGCCGGACCTTGAATGACCTGGCCGTCGGCGCTAAAACGGGAACCGTGACACGGGCAATCCCATGTCTTTTCGTCCGGGTTCCAGATAGTCTGGCAGCCTCGATGAGTGCAGACATTTTCCAGGACAATCATCTGCCCGTCCCGGCCGAACGCGGCCACTTCCCGCCCGTCTATCTCCCCGGTGAGACCTTCACTTTGCTGAACATCGGACAACTTCATCAAATCCACCTCGATTTTTAGCGATTTTTCTCAACGCTTCTTTTTCCCCTGCGTTGCACCTTTTGACGCAAATCAAACCTCAAAGGCCTGCCTTGGGTAAGCTATCTAAGGTGAAATGCCCGAACCGGCCGGACGCACCGCACACAAAAAAAGCGCGGGCCTTGCGACCCGCGCTCATAAGATAATCGCTTCCGACTTTACTGACTTTTCATGTTGGCCAGGTATCTGACCGCTTCCCACTTATCGCCCTTTTTCTGGAACTCCCAGGTGCTGACCCAGGTGCCGTTCTGGCCGAGGTCATATTCAACCGCGATCTGGGCCTTATCGTTCCCCTGTTTTTGGGTCGGCCCGACCTTGAATGCTGTGATCGGCATGCCTTGTCTCGCGCTAATAAAATCCGCCTTAGGTTGCTTGGCTTTATTCTCCGCCGGCGCCAAGTTAAACGCATCTTCGAGCCGCTTTTCTTTGTAAGCGTTATAATATTCGTTGACGTGGTCCTCCGGCGTCTTGCCCGCTGCTACATAAGTCGGGGGACCGACCGGCTGCTGAGGCGCGGTCTGCGGTATCGGCTGCTGCGTGCCGCCCGTTGGCGCTTGCTGCTGCTTACACCCGGCGATGGCCACCGCCAGCGCGACAACGGCAAAAACGATTAAGTACTTCTTCAAGACTTGCTCCTTTCAAAACATGACTGAAAAACTTTATCACAAAAGAAACCGTCTGTCAGGTTAAAAAGTTTTCCGATCTGGTTACGAAAGGCCGGTTTTGGAAAAAAAGGGATCATGGCAAAGACATTGTATGTGGGAAACCTTTCCTACGACACCACAGAAGAAGATTTGCGAGAGCTGTTAGGCCCGTACGGAGCGGTGGAATCGATAAGGCTTATCTCCGACAAGTACTCCGGTCGGAGCCGGGGTTTCGCCTTTGTCGAGATGGCTCTGGAGAGCGAGGCTGACGCCGCGATGGAAGCTCTTGACGGCAAAGAACAGATGGGCCGAAATCTAACGGTGAGCGTAGCCAAGCCTAGAAGCGACCGGGGCGCGGCTTAGAAACTCGTGTCCGCCAGGTCCCGCAACACCACACGGGCCGGAGCTCCGTCCAGGCCGTCAAGTTTTAGCGGCAGGCAGATCAGTTCGTATCCGCCGGGCTCGACCGGGGATAAGTCCAGGCTCTCGATGATGAAAATATTGTTTTTTAGCAACGTCTGGTGGACCGGCGCCCCCGTCCCGTGTTCAGCTTCGATCGATAAGTAGTCGATTCCCACCAATTTTACGCCACGCTCGACAAGATAATCGGCCGCGTCCGCCGTCAGCCCGACAAACTTGGGCATAAAGGCGGGGCTTGACCAAAGCATGGAGTTACTCGTTTTAAAGAGAAGCCTCTCGACCTTACCCGCCGGCCAAGACGAGGCCAGAACGCCGCGGTCTATTATGTCGGCCGTGAACTCGACAACCGAGGCCGGGCCGATCAACACATCTAAAGGCAGTTTTTCCACCGTCATGCCGTCGCTATAAAGATGACTTGGCGCGTCGACATGGCTGCCGGCATGGGAACTCATCGATAGCCCAGTCACATTGGACCCGGCGCCTTTCATAACTGATTTGCTGGGCTTAAAAACCACAGGCGGATCGGTCGGCCACGCCGGTGTCATCGGACCGAGCGTCGGGCTTATATCGTAATATCTGGGCATGTCACTATTTAAGCTCTTACCCGACCGAGCGGTCAAGCAGACCGGCATTGATGGTGTCCCCTGAAGTCACAAGCGACGGACCCCGCGGATAACCAACGGGATCAATAGGAATGTACTCGTACTCCAATCCGGCGCGACGAAAGCCACCCCGATGGCGATTAAGGCGACCACCGGCGTCACCAGGCCCACTCTTTTGTTTTCATCGATGATCGCCTGGTCCAGATCAGGATCGACCAACAGGTGCTTGCTCGTCGCATACGACCACTGCGCGCATTTAATCAAGCCGAGCACCAGGATGTTTGCTTCAAAGAAGGCGGCCGCAACCGTCAGTTCGCGATACTCCCCGTAGACCGACGTCGTAAACGGGATCAACACGACAAAAAGCAAACTGAGAAGATTTATCCAGAGAAGTTTCCTGTCCGCCCGCTTGATGTGATGAAAGTGAAGGTGATGGACGACCCAAAAGATGGCGAGCAACAGGAAGCTGATGACAAAATCCATGAAAAAGGTGCTGAGGCGCCAGAGCGCGTTTATTAAATCCGGGCCACGATGGGGCACTTGCGGAACATGAAGGTTAAGAATGAGGATGGTCATGGCGATGGCGTAGACGCCATCCGTTAAAGCCTGGATTCTCCCGGTGGCCATAACCGGTTCAGCTATTGACTTCATACGGGAATTGTTCCCGTTTTGGCCTAGGTGTTATTTCCCGATTGCGTCTTGAGCGGCTTTGGCCCGCTCGCCGGCTTTTTGTACGGCGTCACGCGCCTTGTTTGGCGCATCCAGCATTTTCGCCGGCGCTGAATCGGAATAGCCCGGCGTTGTGGTCGCGACAGATGCGCCATCGGTCGCGGCCGAACCACAGCCTGGAACCAGGACCGCCATAAGAACTGTTATGAGAATCACGCGTTTCATATTATTGGTTATCGGCAGATAAAGACGATATGTTTTGCTTTGTTGGGCAGGGAGCTACCGCGGAACAAGCGTTTAAAATAACTCTATTGGGAAAATAACTATTTGATCAAGAAATTCCAAGGAGGACGCATGAAAAAAACTGCCGGGTTTTTAGTGGTTCTATTTTTGCTCCTCGCCGGGACCGTCTCAGCTCTCGCGATCGACCGAAGCCGCAACTTACAGTTCCGCCTCGAGCGCGGTGTGCGGGTGCATGACGGCGTCAGCTCAAACACAATTAAGCTCGATGACGGGACCTACCGAATGTACTATACCGGCGAGGGAATCAGGGTGGTCGACTCCACCAATGGCAAAGATTTTACCAACGACCGCCAAGCCCTGAATCAAACGACGGTGCAGGCTGCTGTTCCAACCGTCACTCAAATATCTAATTCCTCAATATTCAAACTCAACGACGGCACATGGCGAATGATCTTTGAAGGCAAAAGCGGCACCAGCACATCGTCGCCGCGACGGCTCTATAGCGCTACCAGCACCGATGGTGTTAATAATTTCAGCGTGGAAGCGGGCGTGCGGCTTGAAGACAGCGGCACGGACGACACGACGTTTACGTCGGTGCCTGATGTCGTCGAACTCGACGACGGCAGCCTGCGCATGTACTACACCGCCGGACTGAAGAGCAAATCAGCGATCTCTTCCGATGAAGGCCTCAATTGGACAAAAGAAGGTTTTATTCACCTGAACAAGCGGATGTCCACCCTAGTCGACCCCGATGTGACCAAGGTGGGTAGTAAATACATCCTGCTTTTTTCCACTATGCCGGCCGCGGCCGGAAGCAAGCCATCGGACGAACTGCAAAAGATATACAGAGCATTTTCCACAGACGGCCGACATTTCAAATTCGCCGGTCTCAAGATCGCGCTCTCGCGAGCCAATGCCATGGATCCCGATATGGTCCGGCGAGGGTCCGGCAAGAGACTGCGGATATATTTCAGCCGAATGCGGCCGACTGCCGCCAATTCGGACATATTAAGCGCCCTGTATAGGTGATAGCGCTTCTCGCCAACCCGCGAACAATTGGCAATGCCCGCCTTTCCTAAAGTGAAAAAGAACCCCATAGCGATGGGGATGACCAGCCAGATTCTGAGGACCCCATGCCCGGCGAAGAAGGCCGGCACAATGAGCGCGCTTTCCGCCGGCACGGGAATACCGGCCCCTTAAGAAGTACAACCCCTTTTCCGAACCGGAAGACGATGCTCGCCGTCCTAATCGGCAAAGGCATGTTACGGGGGTAAAAAGGGGAAATCTTAGTTTATGGCTAACAACGCATCTGTAAATAAACAGCGCGATTTTCAGAATAGTTATTGGGACGTACCCCTCGACGATCTGCTTATCAAGCTAAAAACAGCAACTGAAGGGTTGACGACGACTGAAGCGCGGGAGCGCTTACAGGCCTTCGGTCCCAACAAGGTCACTCACGAGCGGCGCTTTGTGGCTTTAATAGAGTTCCTCCGGTTCTTCATCAACCCCCTGGTGATAGCTTTACTGGCGGCCGCTTTTGTATCACTTGCCGTTGGCGAAAGAATAAATGCGATCATCATTATCGCGATCGTGTTACTGAGTGTGACACTCAACTTTTACCAGGTATTTCAATCGCAGAGCGCCTTGAAAGGCCTGCGGGCGCGGGTGGCCTTAACATGTACGGTCGTCCGCGACGGCAAAGAGCGGGAGCTCAGTGTCGCGGATCTGGCGCCGGGGGATGTCGTTAAATTGAATGCCGGTAGCCTGGTGCCGGCTGACGCCCGTTTGCTCGGTCAACGTGAGCTCCATTTGCGCGAATCCGCCCTGACCGGGGAGTCGCTGCCTGTCGAGAAGAGGGCGGAAGACTTGACCGGAGGACCGCACGGGTTAACAGAGGCTTCAAACAGCATTTTCCTTGGCACCTCAGTCCAGAGCGGGATGGCCGAGGCGGTTGTCGTCCGTACGGGCGAGGCGACCGCGTTGGGCGGGATCGCTAAAAAGCTGTCCGAGCGCGAGCCGAAAACAGAATTCGACAAGGGAATAGAAGGATTCGGCTTTCTGATAATACGCGTTATCATCCTTCTTACGCTTTTTGTGTTTTTCGTCAATGTCAGCTTCAAGCGCCCGGTGCTCCAGTCCTTTCTCTTTGCCATAGCTTTGGCTGTCGGCCTTACCCCCGAACTGTTGCCGGTCATTCTCTCCGTTACTTTAGCCCAGGGGGCCAAACGCATGGCAAAAAGCAAAGTGATCGTCAAGCGGTTGGAGTCGATAGAAAACTTCGGCAGCATGGAAATATTGTGCAGCGATAAGACGGGAACATTGACCCTGGGTGAGGTCGTGCTCCAAAAGCACGTGAATGTCGAGGGGAAGGGAGATGAAAATGTCTTGCGCATGGCCTACCTCAACAGTTTTTTTGAGGGCGGCGTGAAGGATCCCCTTGATGACGCCATTCTCCAGTACGAAGAGCTTGACGTCGGTGAATATACGAAAATCGATGAGATCCCCTTTGACTTCGAGCGCCGAAGGCTCTCGGTCGTCGTAGAGCATGACGGGGAGCGCACACTGATAACAAAGGGCGCCGCTTCAAACATCTTTGAGGTTTGCGGAACCGTACGCCGGGGGGAGGCGGTAGTTCCCTTTGACAAAAAAGCCCGGGAGACAGCCGAGAGCACCTTTAAAACTTTAAGCGCCGACGGCTTGCGTGTGTTGGGAGTAGCCGTGCGCCCGGTTCCACGGGAAGCGGATTATGATAGAAGCGTTGAGCGGGATATGACGCTGGTCGGGTTTGCCGCTTTTCTCGACCCGCCCAAAGAAGATGTCGGCCGGACCATTCAGGCTCTGGCGAACGACGGCATCACTACTCTCATCATGACCGGCGATAACGAATATGTGACGCGAAAAATCGCCGCGGACGTTGGGCTGCCGACCGATCGAATCTTGGTCGGCTCACAAGTGGACGCGATGGACGACCAGGCGCTGGCCTACAATGCCGAACGCAAAGCCATCTTCGCCGGCGTAGCCCCGGAGCAAAAAAACCGCGTGATAACCGCGCTTAGAGCGCGCGGCTGGGTTGTCGGTTTCATGGGTGACGGTATCAACGACGCTCCATCCATGCATACCGCCGATATCGCCATATCCGTGGTTAACGCGGTAGACGTGGCCAAAGACGCGGCTAATATCATCCTGCTCGAAAAGGACCTGGGGGTGCTGCACGCCGGGGTTGTCGAGGGACGAAGCAGCTTTGCGAACATCATGAAATACATCATCATGGGCACGAGCTCCAACTTCGGAAACATGTTCAGCATGGCGGCGGCGTCACTTTTTCTGCCGTTTTTACCGATGCTGCCCACGCAGATACTGCTTAACAACCTACTTTACGACATGTCCCAAATGAGCATTCCCAGCGACAACGTCGACCAGGCGCTATTACGCCGGCCCAAGCGGTGGCGGATAGATTTTATCCGCCAGTTTATGGTCGTCATCGGCCCTATCAGTTCTATTTACGACTTCGCCACTTTTGGGGTTCTGCTTTTTGTTTTCCATGCGAACGAGAGTCTTTTTCACACCGGCTGGTTTGTAGAGTCTTTGGCGACACAGACTCTGGTGGTGTTTGTCATCCGGACGGCGGCTAATCCCCTGACCAGCAGGCCGAGCAAACAGCTGACCTTAACGGTCTTAACCGTGGCCGCGATCGGATTTTTGCTGCCGTTCACCGGGCCCGGGCGTTATTTCGGCTTCACACCAATGCCGCCTTGGTTGACGATTTCTATTATTATGCTGGCCTTAACTTATCTGGCGCTTGTCCAGTTGGTAAAATCCTGGTTTTACCGCCGGCATGAATTGATCTGATGCTTGACGCTATTTGTTTGCCGGTTGGCGGCAAGCGATAGGCCGGGCCTCCGATTCGGAGGCCCGGCCCTAAGCGCGGCTACATTGGCTACGGCACCAAACTTATATCTCTAAAATCTTTTTCTGAGATCAACTGTATCGCTATTATATGAAAATGGTGTGCAAAAATAACGATGAAGTCGTGAAGAATAGTCTTTGCGGAGTTTTCTTGCTTTTCCGAGGGAATAGCATCTCCATGAACTTATGCCTAGTGCCCATTGCCAGCAATTTGCGGCCGGGTTATAATTTGCGGGTCGTTTTTATTGACACTCCCCGGTAGCTCAATCGGTAGAGCATTCGGCTGTAAAACGATGCAGCTTTCTCGAGAAATCGGGAAATGAACACTGGGTGAATTCAGGGAAGCCTGCCTCTCGAGATAATCGAGAAATGGTAATCCTGAGCGAAGCCCCGGGAGTAGAACGCGTCGAAAGTCTAATTTTCGATCACGCTTCTGGGGAACGTGCAGAGACTAGACCGTAAGGTCGTACATCACAGTTTTGTGGTGGAAGCGCCCAGCACCTAAGTCCGGCCATGCCGGATATGGTGAAGAGATAGTCCACTCCCGCCGGAAACGACGGGGTTAAGTGTAACCGAAGGGTTGTAAGTTCGAGTCTTACCCGGGGAGCAATCAGAAAATGCCTGTATAAGGGCATTTTTTGCTTTATAGGCCCGATGAGTGTCTATGGCAGGATAAAAATGTACCACTTAGGGCGGCGTAAAAATGTACCACGAGCCCTTGCTTAATTGAGACAATCCCTCCAAAGAGGATTCTTTTAGGGAGGGGCCGGTGTACAGAAGCGAGAG
>JAUXSL010000050.1 GCA_030679975.1 Actinomycetota bacterium | reverse complement strand
AACTCGCCTCTTTCAGCCAAGTACTTGCCGATTGCAGGTATAAGTGTCTCCTCGTAAAACATTAACTGGTGTCGTTGAACTTCGCCCATAAACTTTTCTGGCAAGTCAACCAACACTTGATAGTAATCCATAATTGCCAGCTCAAGTTTTTCATGTGCTTTTTCACATGCGGTATCGCTCACGTGAATGGAAAGTTCGGGGCAATCAATGACAAAATAGCCATCTTCCGCGCTGACAAACGCTTTTAAAGGAGCGTCGTCAATTTCCCCCTTAGATGCGGGTCCTGCAGAAGGACAGCTTTCGATGGAACACAAAATTATGATTGGGTGGGATGTCATGTCTTTGCCTTTATGCCCATTATCGGCGTTTTTATTCGTGGTCATTAGGCGTAATTGAATTGTAGCACGCGTGTCAAGCGATATCTTCTACTATCGGCCCAACCCCGCACCCTGTACGCACCCTGAAAGCAAATCAAAAGGGGCGCTGATTCTCTCAACACCCCTTCTGACTTGGAGCCGACGATCCGATTTGAACGGACGACCTGCTCATTACGAGTGAGCTGCTCTACCAGCTGAGCTACGTCGGCGTATATGTGTCTACTAGCTAATAGATTCCCGCTTTCGCGGGAATGACACTCCTAGTCTTCTGGTACCGGCTCCCCGTCTTCGACCATTGTTTTTAATTCGGCTTCGGCTTCGATCTCGGGTTCGGCCCGCTCCAATTTCTTATCGTCGCAAACACCTTTGATGTCCGTCAAGGGGACGTCCATACGATGGCCGTTTTCGTCCTGTATCTTTAAGCGCTCCCGCAGGACGTTCTGCTCGACGACGCAACCTTTGTGGCCGTCGCAGGTTTCGACGCACGCGCCCCGGCGGGGCGCCCGTTTCTTAAAATCCTTGTAGGCCTCGACTTCGTACCGCAAGCAACACATCAGCCGGCCGCAGACACCGGTTATCTTTTGCGGATTGAGCGGCAGGTTCTGATCTTTGGCCATCCTGATCGAAACAGGATTGAGATCGCTTAGAAACATCGTGCAACAGAGGTCCTTGCCGCAATGGCCCAGCCCACCGACCATTCGAGCTTTGTCGCGCACGCCGACCTGACGTAATTCAATCCGGGTCTTGAACTTCCCGGCCAAGTCTTTGACCAGCTCGCGGAAGTCGACCCGGCTGTCGGCGGTAAAGTAAAAGGTCATCTTTGAGCCGTCAAAAGCCTGGTCGACCTCGACCAGACGCATGGGCAGCCTGTGCTCCTCGATCTTTTCTTGGGCGTCCTTCAGCGCTGCGGCTTGTTTTTCCCGGTTGCGCTCAAGCTTGGCGACATCTTCGTCGTTAGCTTTGCGCACCACTTTCTTAAGCGGTTGCGCGACCGCGTCGTCCTCAACCTCGCGCGGAAACGCGACGACCTCGCCAAGTTCCACTCCCTGGGTGGTTTTGACCACGACTCGGTCCCCGACGCGCAACGTAAGTCCATCCGGGTTGAAACTATATGTCTTGCCCGGCCGCTTAAAAGCGACCCCGACTATTGTTTTCATTTAAGCAACATCCCCTAAAGCAAAAAATAGATTCTCAAACGCTAAGAGCGGACCGACGTTCCGCGCCAGCCTCCGTCCGGTCTCCTCGATATGGGCCAACCCGGCCCGTACTTGCCGGGGCGTCGCGCTAACGCTCTCCATCAGCGGCGCCATATCACTATTGGCAAGAAACCTTTTATCAACATTCTCGGATATTAGCAAGAGGTCCCGGTAGAGTGCCGCCGCCAGCAGCAAGACCTGCCGGTAAAAGCGATGCTCCAACCTGGCAAGCTCGCGTTTCTGATTGGCGGACACTCTTTTCTTGATGCCGGCGGCGTGTGTGGACCCTTCCACAAAGGCTATGAGCTCGGCAAGTTCGGTTTCCTGCGCTTTTTTTACCTTAGAGGTGCGCTTCTTCGCGATGGCAATCAGGTTTTCGGCCAACAAGGTCGGCGCGGACGCGTCACCGGCTGTGGCCGTCATGACTTTAAGCAATTCCGGCCGCATATCCAGAAGACCGCCGGCGGCCAACTCGATAGCTTCACCGACCATGCCGCGGGTCAGAGCCGCGGCCAACTTGGCCTTATCCGCATCGATTTTGTAGTCGGCGATCAAGATATCACCGACAACGGCGCTATCCAAAGCGCTAAACGCGACCCGCTGACAACGAGAGGCGATGGTTGCCAGGACTCTATCGATATTCGAGGCGACCAAGATGAAGACAACGCCTTCAGGCGGCTCCTCCAAGGTCTTAAGCAGGGTATTGGCAGCCTCCGGGCCAAGCTCTTGGGCCTCGTCGACAACTACGACCTTGTAGCCGCCGGGCCGCCTCTTTAAGTGAACGACTTTAAGAAGATCGACTATCTGCCGCCGCATGATAGTCTGCTGCCCTTCCGGTTCCACAAAATGAAAGTCGGGATGTGTATGGGCTTGAATAGACCGGCAAGACGGGCAGACGCCGCAAGCGGAGACGCAATTCAACGCGGCCGCGAACGCCATGGCCGTCTTGGTCTTGCCGATACCGCGCGGACCGTAAAAAAGATAAGCGTGGGCCGGTCGATCTTTATCTATTACTCCGCGGAGCAAGCCGACGGTCTGGTCGTGACCTCGAATCTGTTCCCAGAGGGATGGGTCTGACATACGTACAGGATACACCTTAGAGCACCATGCGGATAGCTTCGACCACTTGCTTGTGGATCTGTTCCACGGGGTCGCGGCCGTCGATAAGGACAAAACGCTCGGCGTATTTAACGGCCAGGTCTTCATAACCGGCTTCGACCATCCGGTGGAAGTGCAGCCCTTCTTGCTCCAATCTGTCCGCTTGGCGGCCGATGGCGCGGCCGAGGCCAAGTTCAGCGGAGATACGAAAAAGAAATGTCAGATCGGGCATAAGGCCGTCGGTGGCCCATTCATTTATAGAGATGACTGTCTGGAAATCCAACCCTCTGGCAAAAACCTGGTAGGCCAGGGATGAATCGATATAGCGGTCGCAGAGCACGGTCTTGCCGGCATCCAGGGCCGGTTTGATGACCTGGGTTATGAGCTGGGCGCGGCTGGCCGAGTATAAAAGAGCCTCAGCCCGCGGGACCATCTCTTTCAATTCGGGGTCGAGGAGGATCTCGCGCACTTTATCCCCGATAGCGGTGCCGCCGGGTTCCCTGGTCACAACGACCTCCCGGTGCTGCCGCTGAAACCAGTTGCGGGCCAGCTCCACCTGCGTGGATTTGCCGCACCCCTCTATCCCTTCAAAAGTTATGAAGCGTCCGGCCATAAGGCGCTCCTTCCCTGACTGTCAATGGCTACTACCAACGGCAGCCCGGCCAGCTCCAGAGCGAAGATCGCCTCCGGACCCAGGTCCGCAAATGCCGCCACATGCGCGCTGACCACAAATTGAGCCAGGTAAGCCGCGGCCCCGCCGGTGGCGACCAGGTAAACGGCGCCGGCCTGCTTGATAGAGTCGATCACCCCGGGCGAGCGAGCGCCCTTACCTATCATCGCCTTGACCCCATAGTCCAGTAAGACTGGGGTATATGGGTCCATCCTGGCCGATGTCGTCGGGCCGATCGAGCCGACAACCGCACCCGGCCGGGCCGGCGCCGGACCGGTATAGTAAATCGTCTGCCCTTCCAAGGCCACCGGCAACGGCCGGCCCTCGTTTATCAGGCCGACCAGACGCTTATGCGCCTGGTCACGGGCGGTATAGACGATTCCGCTTAACGCCACCATATCGCCGGCTTTGAGAGATTCAATTGTCCGTTTATCCAAGGGTGATGTGATTATTTTCATCTTTCAATTGTCACCCCTGCGAAAGCAGGGGTCCATATAAAATTGGTTTGTTTTTCCTGGATTCCTGCTTTCGCAGGAATGACATATCTTCGCGGGCATGATACGTCGTTGATACTCAAGAATGACATCTCACAGCGTCCCGCTTGCCGAGCGCAATTGATTGCAAGAAATGTTCACGGCCACCGGTAAGCAGGCGATATGAGTCCTGTCCGTCGCCACCGCCACGCCAAGCGCGGTTACGGCTCCGCCCAAGCCCGCCGGTCCGATACCCAGTTTGTTAATCTCGGACAGCAACCTGACTTCCACCTCAAACGCCGCGGGCGCTTGAGCCGGCTCCCGAAAATCGCGCAACAGCGCCTTCTTGGCCAACAGGCCGACCGAATCGAAACTGCCGCCGATACCGACGCCGACAAAGAGCGGCGGGCAAGCGGCGGCCCCGGAGGCAGCCACCGCCTCGACGATAAACCTGACTATCTCATCGACACCGGCGGTCGGCCGGAGCATGGCCATGCGGCTGGCGTTATCGCTGCCTCCGCCTTTCGGCATGACGGTTAATTTTATAGTATCGCCCGGAACCAAAGTCGTATAGATGTTTGCCGGCCTCTCGACCTCCGGCCGGACTCGCTCTGTAAGCGCATCTTGAATAACCGATGTGCGCAGGTACCCCAGCTCATAGCCTTGGCCGACGCCAACCTGGACCGCTGTCTCAAACGACCCGTCAAAGGCCACGTCTTGACCGACCTCGGCGAAGACCGTGACATAGCCGCAATCCTGGCAAAGAGGCAAGGCCTGCGAAGCGGCGATATCGGCATTGGCGACGAGTTGCTCTAAAGCCTGGTTGCCTGCCGGCGTGGCGCCGCTATTTCGGGCTTCTTTTAGTAGTGCCAATACATCCGGCCGCGCCCGGTAATTCGCTTTCAAGCAGAGATCGGCTGTAAGTTTGCTGACTTCGACGCGGGAGACGGGGCGAGCGACCGCTATCAGCCGCCTTCCTCGGTAAACCGGCGACGCGCATCCTCTATGGCCTTGACTGCATGGCCTCGATCTTCCCAACCCTCGACACCGGTCTTCTTCTCCTCCAGCTCCTTGTATATCTGGAAAAAATGCTCGATCTCACGGAGAAGATGAGCCGGCACATCGGCGAGCTCATTAACCCAGTTCCATTGGGGATCGCTAATCGGCACGCATAGAATTTTGTAGTCGATGCCTTTTTCATCCCACATCTTAAAAAGACCGACCGGTTTGGCTTCTATCAGGCAACCCGGGAAAGTCGGCTCGCCCAAGAGGACGAGGGCATCGAGAGGGTCGCCATCCTCGGCCAAAGTGCTGGGGATGTAGCCGTAGTCGCTGGGATAATGGACTGAAGAAAAGAGCATCCGGTCGTATTTAAAAACACCCCTGACCTTATCATACTCGTACTTGTTCCGGCTCCCCTTTGGTATTTCGACAAATACTTCGACTGTGTCGTTGTTTTCCATCTCACTCCAATTCTTTTAACATCGCCCGCACGCTTGAAGCCGAGGCGGCTAAGGCGTCGCGCTCCGCCTCGTTGAGCTCCAACTCGACGATCCCCTCGACGCCGGAGGCGCCGATGATCGCGGGCAGATTTAAATAAATATCATTCTGTCCGTATTCGCCTTGGGCCAGGCAACAGACGGGAAATATCCGTTTTTCATCGAGCAAGATTGCTTTGACCATCAAGCTGATAGCCGCCCCGGGGCCGAAAGCGGCGCTGCCCGTCTTAAGCAACCCGACTATCTCAGCCCCGCCGTGCCGTGTTTTCTCCGCTGCATTAGCCAACGCCTCTTGCCCCAATAATAATTCAAACGTTTTGCCGCCGGCGGTCGCCAACCGCGCCAGCGGCACCATTTCATCACTGTGCGCCCCGATGACCAGGGCTTCGACCATTGAGCGCGCCACTCCGGGAGCCGCCTCCGCCAGAAAATAGACGAACCGGCCGGAATCGAGCAGACCGCCCATGCCCATCACCCTCTCCGGCGGAAATCCTGTCTCCTGCCAGGCCAGATAGGTCATGACATCCACAGGATTCGTGACTACAACGATAATCGCCTCTGGGGCGTATTTTTTGATTTGGCCGATGACCGATTTCACGATTCCCGCGTTCTTATGCAGCAGATCGCTCCGGCTCATGCCGGGCTGCCGGGCCAAACCAGCGGTGATCACGACCACCTCGGAGCCGGCGGTATAGGCGTAATCGCCATATCCTTCGACCTTGGTCTCGACTCCCAGAATGGCCAAGGCTTGGGATATGTCCAAAGCTTTGCCCGCGGCCAACCCCTCGGCGACATCGATCAGAACAATGTCGGCCGCACCCGTTATGGCTGTTAATAAAGCGGCGTTGGCGCCGACATTGCCGCTGCCGATAATGGAAACCTTTGCTTGCCTCTCATTCATAGTTGTCTATTCTAACTTACTTGGAGATTGAGTGGAAAGAGACCGGCCGAACGAGTTACAGACTGTCGCTGTCGTGTCCGATATCATGCGGGCCGTACTTCTGCCTGAGCAGTTCGGGAATGGTAACGGGGTCGCGCAGTTCGTCATAGTCGATGAATTTGGTCGGGTCGACCGAAAATATAATCAGTTCACCGGCGGCTGTTTCGGCTTCGGCCAGTATCTCGCCCTGCAAGACCGCCAGGCCGGCGCCGAGATAGTGCTCTTCGCGCCATTTTCCGACAACCGAAACGCAGATAACTAAATGCGCCTGGTTATAAGACCTGTCGATGGTAAGCTCCTTGATGGCTTCCAATTCCAGGAGCGAATTGGCGCCGGCTTGCATGACCATGACTTTCGGCCGAAATTGCAGCGCCAGACGGTCGGATTCGGCGCTATAGGCTTGCTCTTCGGAGAAGACCAGGGTCGAGCCGAGACAGGGCCGCAGCGGTCTTATCTCACCCGCCGGGACCCAGTCTACCAACTGTCCGTCACGACCGATCAACGCGGCTTGGGCTGGGAGCCCGGCTATCCCAACCCGGCCTACCAGCATTTCCACATTAAACCGCTTGGCCAGGTCTTGGAGGTCGGGGACCGCATGGGCCGCCTCATCACCAAGCTCGCCAAGGAAGTCCCCGCTAAAGATGGCAAGATCGATGTTTTTCTCGCCGGCGAGCTCGACTATCCGGCCGATCACGTCCAGATTGGCGCTGACCGCCGCCGCCGGCTGATATTGAGCCAGAGCTACTCTCATTACTTCTTGGCTTTGTTGCGATACGCCTCTTTGGTCGGGCAAGCCGGGTCGAGACAGAGCTCCCACGGACGCTTGCCCTTACTGACCACCTTTATCTTTGACGACCCGCACTGATCGCAAACAGTCCCCAACGGAATAACGTCACCAAATTGCGGCAGTGGGTATGATTGGCTGCAATCCGGATAGTTGTTGCAACCGACAAAACGCTTCTTGGTCTTTTTCGCCCGGATAACGCGCAGCTCCGAATCGCACTTAGGGCATTTCCCGACCGTCTTGCCCTCCTGGATGCCGCCCCGTATCTCGGCCCCGACAGCTTGCTGGTTGGCGACAAGCTCGACCATCACTTGCGACAACATCAGCCGCGACCGGTCCACTACTTCATCGCGACTCTTCTTGCCTTCAGCTATCCCATCCATGTCAGCTTCCAGCTCAGCCGTCATATCCGGGCTGGAAATAGTGGCGGCATGCTTGCTTAATGAGTCGGCGACAGCTATGCCTAATTCTGTCGGCACTACAGGGTCGCTATGCATGTAGCTGCGCTCATACAGGTTTTGGATAATAGAATGGCGGGTGGCTTTGGTGCCCAACCCGACTTCTTCCATCTTTTGAATGAGGGCCCCCTGGCTATATCTGGTCGGCGGTTGGGTCTGTTTTTCCTCAACCGTATGCTTCATCAAGCGCACCTTGTCGCCCTCGGCGAGATCAGGCAATATCTCATCTTTCTTCTTCCCGTAGGGATAAAATCTCTGCCAACCGGCTTCGATGGTCCGGCTGCCCCGGACAAAGAACGGCTCGCCGGATACGTCGATGTCGATCCGCATCGATTCCGATTTCGCCGGCGTCGCCAGGGTGGCCAGGAACCGCCGGACGACCAGTTCATATACTTTCCAATCGTTGCCCGACAGGCGCGCCTGCGTCGCCGCCGCGGTCGGGTGGATAGGCGGATGGTCGGTGGCAAACTTCTTTCCTCGCGTTGGCTTCAAGGTCGGCTGCGAGTTTATCTCCGCCGCCAGCGGCCCGAGCTCTTCGGCACCCGCTAGGGACGACAATATATCTCTGAGCTGCAGAGACTCTGGGTAGACCGTGTTGTCGACCCGGGGATAGCTGATAAGCCCTTCCATATAGAGACCCTCGGCGATGCGCATGGCATTGGCCGGAGAAATGCCTAAGCCGGTTGCCGCGGCTAAAAAGGCCGTTGTATTAAAGGGCGCCGGCGCGTCCGTAGAGCGCGGCGTCCTCTTGACCGCGGTCACCGCGCCTTCTTCGCCCAGTCGGCCGGCTGCCGCCTCGACATCTTCTTTTGATGAGAATCTTTCGGTCTTATGACCGGCTTTAAATCGCTCGCCGTTCGCGTCGAATAAGCCGGTCAGTTCCCAATAGGTCTCAACGACGAATGCTTGCCTCTCGCGCTCGCGCGCTACGACCAAGCACAAAGTGGGGCTTTGGACTCGACCTACCGACAAGAACTGCCGGCCCAGACGTGTCGAGGCCAGGGATAAAAACCGGGTAAGGGTCGCGCCCCAGATCAGATCGATGTCCTGGCGCGCCTCGCCGGCCTGGGCCAGGCTGTCGTTTAAGGTATCGAGTTCGCCGAAAGCCCGGCTGACCTCACCTTTAGTCAAAGCGGAGAACCTCGCCCGTTTAATCGGCATTTCGGGGCAAACCGACCATATCTCATTCACGGCATCGGAGCCGATAAGTTCGCCCTCGCGGTCGAAGTCGGTAGCGATTATGACTTCATCCGCTTCTTTGGCCTGCTTCTTCAGAGCCGCCACCAAGGTTTTTTGGGTCGGCACCTTCAGAAGCTTGGCATCTATCAACCGAACAGGCTCGACTTCTTGCCAGTTGGAATATTCCTCAGGGAAATCGACTTTTAAGATGTGGCCTTTAAGACCGACCGAGACGGCTTCGTCACCGTTTAGTTTGAATTTGTAGATGTCGACACTGCCTGACTTGCCCGCTTCGACCTTGCCGGCGGCAAGCAGTTGGGCGATCTTCTTGGCGGCGATGTTTTTTTCACTAACGATTAAGGTTCTCACGTTTGCTCCAAAATATTATCTGGCTGTGACCGGACGTATATTAACACAAACAGGGTTGGCGCAAACATCGAGGGGACGAAGACCGGACCGGGAACTCGTTTTATTGCCAGAACCGAGCCGTTAGCAGAGTCAACTCATATAGTGCTATCATCGAGCCGCCGAGGATCAGCATTGGGGGCAGACTCCAGTCCGGGGTGGCTATCGCGGCGATGATCAGGATAGTCACATAAGCTATCCGCCAATTGTCCCGCAGTGTTTTGCGGCTGACAATCTTAAGTCGCATCAATATCGTCAGTACCAGCGGTGTCTCAAAAGCCAGGCCAAAACCGAGCAAAAACAAGGTCATAAAATTAATAAAGTCGGTGGCGCTTAATATCTGGATGATCCCCAGCGACGTGCCCTGCGAATACAACCACGTCCAGGCTATCGGCATAACGTAGAAATAGCCAAGAGAAGCCCCCATCCCAAAGAGCACGAACATGGCAAGAGCCATAGGATAGAGAATGCGCTTCTCTGTGCCTTTTAACGCCGGGGCCAGAAACGCGAGCACCTGATAGAAGATGATTGGCGCGGTCGCTACCAACCCGGCAATAAAGCCCAACTTAAAACGGACCATAAACGGTTCCATGATGCTTTTGTAAACAAGGTTGAATTCCGGGTGAAGCCCGGCTGTCATCAGCTTAAGGATGTTGTTGGCATAATAAAATCCAACAGAGCCCGTGACCAATAAGAAGGCGATAATGTACATTAGGCGCCGTCGAATCTCATCGATATGCTCAAAAATGGTCTGTCGTTTCTCGGCCAAGCTCACTCCCGGAAAATGTGGTGCTCAACTTATGAGTCTCAGTATGATAGCAACTTGAGGTCGAATGGGCAATTAAGTGAATTTTTTCAAGCGCAGAATCGAGCGGTGGTCGCCGCCGGGGATAAGCTCCACATTGTCCATGAGCGCGGTGATGATAGACAAGCCATAGCCTGATTGCTTCGGTTTTGTCCATTCAGCCGAAGTCGCCAACATAAGTTCGTCGACAGCCTCGCTGCTATCGATTTCAATAGTGACATCCGAGGGGTTCAAAGTGACGGTAAAAGCAAGCTCAGGAGGAGGGGGCGCGGCATATTCAGATACTCCCAGGACGATGTTGGTGCATATCTCCGACATGACCAGCTTCATGTCCTCAACGGTATCGGCATCGAACGGCATGGCCGGCGCCAAGCCGCCTATCGCCAGACGTACAAGCCCGACAAACTCCCTTTTCGCTGGGATGACAAAGCGGACGCTGGTGGTCATCTTGCGTTAGACGCTCTGGACGGCTTGGTCCTGGTTTTCAAATATCGGAAAGACTTTGACCAGACCCGTGATCCGGAAGATTTTGAGGATATTTTCCTGGGTGCAGATCAAAGCGATGGCGCCGTCGTGCGAACGGACCCGTTTTAGGCCGCCGACCAGAACGCCCAAACCGGAGCTGTCCATGAAATCAACTTCTTCCAAATCGACGATTATTTTGAATTTGCCTTGATCGACTAAGTCCACCAGGCGACTCTTAAGTTTCGGAGCGGTATAAACATCTACTTCTCCGTTTAACTTCAACAAGACCACGCCGTCTTTTTCATCAACTTCAATCTTTAAATCCACATCGCACCTCCATAAAGTTTCTCAAAATTTAAATACCGATTCTAACTCGCGGCCCTAAGCTCCCTCAATCTGGACACCACCTCTTCGTCCGTCACCTGGTGAAATTCACTGTAGAACTGCCCGACCGCGAAGAACGGTTCAGGCGTTGACAAACAGATAAATTCATCGACTACGCCCTCAAACCGGGCTGCCGCATCGGCCGGCGCCACAGGCACGGCCAACACGATACGACGCGGGCCGAGCATCCTCACCGCCTTTGCCGCCGCTAAAGCCGTGTACCCTGTCGCCAAACCATCGTCGACCAATAACACTACCTTATTACCCACATCCGGAGCGTTTTCGTCACCTATGTAGCGACGGCGGCGTCTGTCTATCTCATCGATGGCTTTTTTTACCTGCTCTTTTATGTATTCTTCCGGCACCCCCAGGGAGGCGACCAGCCCGGAATTGATGATTGCCCGGCCTTCTCCGGCAACCGCGCCAATGGCCAGCTCTTCATTTCCCGGAGCCCCTATCTTGCGTGGTATTATTAAATCAAGCGGTGCGCCTAATGCTTGAGCCACCTCAGCCGCGACCAGAACACCACCCCGGGGAATCCCTAAAACCAGCAGATTTTCACCCCGAAATCCGTCTAACGCCACCGCCAACTGTCTGCCGGCGCTGACTCTATTTTGGAACACAGACAGCCCTTCCGTCACAAGCGCTTTTTACTCTAGCACTACACCTGATTATTACAACCTATTTTCCATAAAGACGTTGCCTTCAAACCAAATAAGCGCCCGTCAGCCAGATCTTTGCATAAAGTCCCGTTCGATATGATTTGCCTGTAAACCATTCCGGTTTTTGGGAATAAACAGATAAAGCGAAAGGGGGGTGCCGCAGTGACGTTAGATATTTTTTGCGCCAAACAAGATGGGGTAACGGTCATTAAGGCCGCCGGAGAGATGGATTACCATAACTTTCGGGTACTTAAGACTTCGGTCGAGCAATCGCTGGCCGATGGGGAGAGAAAGTTCATTTTTAATCTGGCCGACTTAGCCTACCTGGACAGTTCCGCCCTCGGCTCTTTGCTATACAACCAAAAACGCGTCCGGGACGCAAACGGTGACATGGTTGTTATCGCGGGCCGGGCGTTAACGGAAATACTCAATCTGACCCACTTGGATTCTTATTTCAATATCGTCGAATCGGTCGAGGCCGGCCAAAGTTGGTTGGCTGAAATCGATTTGCCGTCTCGATCAAACGTCTCCAAAATACAAACTCGAGGCTAGGTATTTATCCAACCTCGAGTTTGCTATAAAACTTAAGCTACATGGTCGTTTCCGACCTAGCGGCGTCCGCCTTTCTTGCCTATCGTCTCGAAAAACTTAACGCCATGGCGAGCTTTAGTGCTCTCGCCGCCTTTCTTGCCGATCTCCTCATAAAAACCGACGCCGTATTTCTTCTTGACGGCATCGCCGCCTTTCTTGCCGATCTTCTTGTAGAATTCCGGCCCGTACTTCTCCTTGACCGTTTGGCCGCCTCGCTTAGCCTGAGGCGTCCCCGGTTGTGGTCCTCGCTTAGCCATCGCCTCTCCTTTTCTCTCCCGCGCCTGGTATAGCGCTAACCTAAAACTGATCGGTGATTTTAACTACCCGCCAGTATTAAGCTTGAAACATTTAACCACCGTGGGGGCAAAAATGCAAGCGCTGAAACGGAAGCATCCAAAACTCTGTGGTGGAATGCCGAGGGCAAGCTTTTCGTGCGACTGTGAGCCACATGAGCCGGAACCGAACGGAGGAGCGGCGGCAAGCCCGACCCGCTTTTATGGAGGGCTTTCACCCTCCGGAGTGAGGT
>JAUXSL010000044.1 GCA_030679975.1 Actinomycetota bacterium | reverse complement strand
ACTGACCAAGCACGCCAAGGCTCTCGAAACCGCGCGCCGTGAAGCTTTCGCGCTGATAGAAGCCGACCCGATGCTGGCAAAGCCCCGGCACAAAGCGCTCAAATCCGAACTCCGCCGCCGGTTTGCCGGCAATCTGGAATTTTTGTCGAGCGGTTAAATAAGGTAATGTATATCTATGAGAGTCATCTCCGGCACAGCCAAAGGCCAACGCCTCTTTGCCCCTAAAGGCTTCAAGACCCGCCCTACCGCTGACCGTGTTAAAGAAAGTCTATTCAACATCATCGCCGGTGCCATCGAAGGCGCCGAGGTCTTGGATCTCTATGCCGGCGCCGGTTCTCTGGCTGTCGAAGCCTTAAGCCGCGGGGCGAAAGCGGTGGTCTTGGTCGAGTCCGATAAGGGCGCGGCGGCCGCCATCAACCGCAATCTGGTCGCGACGGGCTTCACCGATCGGACTATTGTCATGCAAGCGCCGGTCAACAGGGCGCTTGACCAACTCATCGCCCGCCGACAAGTGTTCGATTTGATTTTCTTGGACCCTCCCTATAAAATTAACCAAGCCGAGCTAGAGATCGTTCTGGAAAAGACGGCCGGGTGTTTAAGCAAGTTCGGCCTGGCCATCCTCGAGCACCGGCCTGATCTGCCCGAACTTGAACCGGGCGGGGGCCTGTTTTTATCAGGCGGACGCCGATACGGCGACACGGCCTTAAGTTTCTATAAAAAGCGGGATTAGCTGATGCCGATTGCTGTTTGCCCTGGTAGTTTTGACCCTATTACGCTCGGGCACCTTGATATTATTGAGCGGGCAACGTATATTTACGATAGTGTGGTTGTTGGTATCGCCGGCAGTCCGAGCAAGAAACCGCTCTTTAGCCTTAAGGAACGCCTGGAGCTTACCGGCGAAGCCCTAAAGGGGCTGAAGACAGTCAAGGTAGAGCCGTTCGATCGGTTGCTGGTCGAGTTCGCCAAGAAAAACGGCGCCGGTGTTATAATAAAAGGACTGCGCGCCATCTCTGATTTTGAGCATGAATTTCAAATGGCTCATTTAAATAAGAATCTCGATAGCAGTCTGGAAACTGTATTTATGATGGCGAGTCCCGAGTTTATGTTTTTGAGTTCGAGCGCGGTCAAAGAGATCGCTCAGTACGGCGGGAATGTTTCAGACTTCGTTCCAGCCAATGTAGAGGCCCGATTAAGGGCGAAATACAATCAACGTTGAGGAGAGCGTGAAAGACCGGACGCGCGCTCGGAAGGAGGAGCCCACTTGGATATTATGGCGCTTGTCGATAAACTGGAAGACCTGGTAGCCGAAGGGAAGAAGGTTCCTCTTACTTCCTCGGTCATGGTGAACGAACAAAAGATATACGACATTATTGACGAGATCAGGGCTAGCTTTCCCGACGAGATCAAGCAGGCGCGTTGGATAGTTAAAGAACGCCAGGAAATGCTGGATGAGGCGGAAAAAGAAGCTAACAAGCTGGTCGAGGAAGCTCGACAAAAAGCCGAGGCTATAGCCGCCGAAACTGAAGTCGTCAGGCTGGCGGAAGATCAGGCCCACAGAGTGATGGACGACGCGCGGAACAAGGAACGGGAAATTCGCCTCGGCGCGGAAGATTACGCTGACGAGATGCTGGCCAACCTTGAAGTCAATCTTGGGAAGTTACTGACGGCGGTGCAGCGGGGCCGGGACCGACTCCAGGGTAAAGCGGCCGAACCGCGAGTTTAAACGCGTTCTAAAAAGCATCGGCCATTTTGACAGCTCGGTCATCATTTTGGCTCTTCGGGTAAGACTAACTATGAAACCTCACTATGTTGACGTAACAAAAATCCTCGATCATCCAGGCGAAGAGCTGGCGTTTTCCGGCGCGGTCGAACTCGAACCGACAAAGTTAGGCGCGGAACTGATAGAGTTTCCGCTCCCCTCCGATGTGGATGTGATCTTAAGCAGCGTCAGCCACGCCATTGTGATCACCGGAAAGGCGCTGGGGCGTTTCCGGTTACGTTGCAGCCGTTGCCTGGAAAAATTCGATTTCGAAGCGGCGGTAGACATAGAGGAACTGGCAATGGCCGAAGCCGCCGAACCGGGTCGGGAAGATGTTTTTCCGCTAAGCGCCGGCCGGATCGATCTGGCGGCGGTCGTTTATCAAAACATAATCGTGGAAGTGCCGATCCAGCCTTTATGCCGCCAAGCGTGCGCCGGCCTCTGCGCTGTTTGCGGCAAGAACCTCAGCGATGAGCCTCACAACCATCCCGGGGAAGAGGGCGACGAGCACTTTGCCCGCTTGAAAGAGTATTTTCAGAGACAGCGAAAGGGATAAATTGACCAAGAAATGCCGCCGGTTCGCCAAAGTCGGCGCGATCATTATTCTCCCCATTTTGATGATATCGGTCTTGTCGGCCTGCGCGCCGTCGTCTTTGTCAAAGGCGCCGGGCTCGGGACGGGAAAAAATCGCGCGCAAACGCCTTGAATTCAAAGGCGCCCAAGGCAAGTTGGTTGTCGACGAATCCGGACGGTCCTTGCCGCAAGCCTTTCCGACCGATATGCCGATCTTCAAACCTTCGCGGGTGAAAAGCACGGTGGAGAGCCAGGGGACGAGTGAGACGACTATGACGATGACCATCCTTGAAGCTAAGGCCAAAGTGGCCGATGTGGCGGCTTTCTATCAAAACAGCCTGCCGGCCAATGGCTGGACGATCGATAGCACGGTCAGTCCGGCGCCGAGCGCGGTGACGTTGGCGGCCGCCAAGGCCAACCAGACAGGCTCGATCAGTATCAGCGAAGATAAAGAGACAAAGGCCACGATCATCTCGATCAATGTCGCTTTACGATGATGAACAGCCGGATTTAGCCGGCCAGGTCTTTGCGCATCGACTCAAATTCCTCTTTCGTCAACTCGCCTTTGGCATAGCGCATCTTTAAGGCCCCGATCGGGTCTTCGCTCGGCGGCGCCGCCTGCCGGCCCTGTTTCCCGACCCAGGTGACTAAAGCGACGACCCCCGCGACTATGAGGACCCAAAAGACCAGCATGAAAAGAAAGCCCGCCCAGACCATCGCTCCACCGCCGGGGAAACCATAATGCATCATAAGAATCCCTCCTTCTTTTTGTTATACCCTTATCAAGGGGGTCCTCGCGCCCGGTTGGGCGACTTAGCCCCACGAAAACGACCCCCGGATATTTGATGCTGGAGCAGAAGTATGAGATATTTTCACCAAGTTCAGGCAGGCAGGTGGTGGTTTATTACCAAGATTACCTTCTGCGATCAGGAGATAAGATGAAACCCAATAAGCTGTTTCCCATCATATTTGCCGCTCTAGTGGTAATTGCTATCGGCGGAACGTTCATCCTTATTAAAAGCACCCCAAAAAGTACACAGGTGACGCCGCCGCCCGTGAATACGCCGGCTACCCCAAGACCGGCCCCCGATTTCACTATCAAGCTTTTTTCCGGCCGGACTATCTCGTTAAAGGATTTTAGAGGCAAAACACCGGTGGTGCTCAATTTCTGGGCATCGTGGTGCCCGCCTTGCCGGGCTGAAGCGCCGACACTCGCTAAAGTCTCCAAGAGGTACGAGGGTAAGGTTAAATTTCTCGGCATAGCCATAAACGATACCCGGGCTGATAGCTTAGCGTTTATGAAGGAGTTCGGGATTTCATACGACAACGGCCCGGACCAAAGCAACATCGGCGCTAGCTATGGGCTAACGGGCGTTCCGGAAACTTTTTGGATAGATAAGCGCGGCCAAATCGTCGGTCACTGGATCGGCGCGATTGACGAGGCAAACCTCACGGCCCGGACCGAGGAATTAAGTCGGTAGTGGGCGATTTAACCCTGTATCCCCTGGCTTTCGCGGCCGGCGCGGTTTCATTCCTCTCGCCTTGCGTGCTGCCCCTGCTTCCAGGCTACCTTTCATATATTTTAGGGTCGTCGGTGCGCGACCTGAACGACAGCCCCGCAGGACAGCGCCTGAGCATGCTCTATACGACTATCCTATTTGTGGCCGGTTTTTCGATCATCTTCACCCTCATGGGCTCGGCATTAGATGTAGTGGGAAGCTTTTTAAAGGACTATCGCGGAGTTACGCAGATGATCGCCGGCATTATCATAATCACCATGGGTATTTTTTTGACGGGTCTTATTAAGGCCCCGGCACTCTACCGGGAAATCCGGCTTAACCCCGGCCGCCGTCTTGGCCCGCTGAGCGCCTTGCCCTTAGGAATGGCTTTTGCGGTCGGCTGGACGCCCTGTATCGGCCCGATCCTGGCCTCGGTCTACATGCTCGCTTTAAATTCACCGGGCAAAGGCGCGTCACTCCTGTTTATCTATTCGCTCGGCCTTGGCCTCCCTTTTATAATCAGCGGCGTTATGTTCGCCCGATTGGCCCGGACGCTAAACTGGTTCAAGAACCACAGTATCGCTATTCATCGGACCAGCGGCGCGATTTTGGTCATCATCGGCCTACTTTTATTAACCGGCCGCTGGATCCCATTAATGGCCCCGCTCCAGCGCTACTTTCAGCCCCCGATATAAGCGGCAAGTAT
>JAUXSL010000029.1 GCA_030679975.1 Actinomycetota bacterium | reverse complement strand
TGCCGACAAGCTCCGGCAAGATCGCCGTTGCCTGTGGGTCGGTTATGACTTAGGCAGGTGAGACTAGATACGCCGGCTCGGCGATGGTCAAGGCCGAAGATTGCGTTTCGGTTGTCAAAGCCTCGCAGTCGGCGATCAATCGTCATTTAGCTCTTTAACATAATTTAAACTGGTTTGGACCGGCATCCAAAAGTTTCAAAGTTAGTATTCTTGAGCGGAGCGGATAAACCTTTCCAATACTAGCGGCTTGGGAAGAGACTTCCAATTAAGGAGGCACTCTTCCATGAAAACCAAAATTATTGTTTTGCTTTCAAGTTTGGCAGCTCTAATTTTAGGAGGCGGCGCCGGCTGGCGCTGGTAATCCGTTAATACTTGGGTGTCGGTCCTTTATTTTGACGAGATATAGAGAGCAGGGAACAGAGAACAGAGCAAGTGCCTACTAGATTACGCATATTCATCACGCTCCTGACGGCCGCGGCCTTCGGTCTCTTCGTCTTGTTGGCGATGTCAGGCAAATACTTTTTTGACTGGCAGTCCCTTGTCTTCTTCAGTGCATTGGTTTTTCTAGCCGAGAATTTCTGCATCGACCTACCAAAAGCAGGCGCCGTATCGGTAACGTTCACGATTCTCCTGGCCGGAATAATCTTATTCGGCCCGGCGCTGCCGGCGATCGCCAGTATGTTCGGCGCGATTATCTGGCGAGACATAAAAAAGGGCACACACCCCTACCGCTGGGTCTTTAACGGCGCTCAATATGCGGTGACGACCGCGTTAGCGGGATTTACTTATGTAGCCGCCGGCGGACCAGTCCTTACCAGTCTTTCCCGCGGTTTCACGGTCAATGATTTCCCGTCGGTGCTGTTCCCTTTGATGCTGGCCATAGTCGTGTTCTTCTTAACCAACACCAGCTTGGTCTCGACCATTATCGGGCTGGCCGAGGGGATGCAGCCCCTAAGCGTATGGCTCGTAAACGTTCGGTGGGCCATCCCGAACTATTTTGCCTTAGCGCCCCTCGGGCTGGCGATGGCCCAAATATTTATGGCTACCGGCGGTATCGGCGTTATCTTGATGATCGTGCCTCTCATCGTCGCCCGGCAGACGTTCCAGGTCTACATGCGCCTGCGCAATGCCTATCTCGGCACAGTCCAGTCGCTGATAGCCGCGCTGGAAGCTAAGGATCCATACACACGAGGCCACTCCGAGCGCGTTTCCAGGCTGGCGAATAAGATCGGACGCCAATTAAAGCTGAGCGAGGAAGACCTGGAAACGTTGCACTATGCCGGCATCCTTCACGACATCGGTAAGGTCGGCACGGCCCGGTATATTCTGAGAAAGCCCGGAAAATTAACGGAAGACGAGTACCAGCGCATCCGGCTCCACCCTGAATCCGGCGCTTTAATACTAAGGGAGATAAGATTCTTAAGTAAAGCGATCCCGGCCATCTTTCACCACCACGAGCATTTCGACGGGACCGGTTACATCGACGGTATTAAAGGTGAGGAGATCCCGCTTCCGGCCAGGATATTGACCGTCGCCGACGCCTATGACGCCATGACTTCACCGCGGCCTTACCGCAGCGCGATGCCGATAGATATAGCTTGCCGGGAGTTGATTTCTTGCAGCGGCAGCCAATTCGACCCGGCGGTCGTTGCGGCTTTTTTGCAATCCATCGGCTATCACGAGAAGAGTTCAGAGATTCCGGAAGGACAGTTGCATTTCGATGAAACAACAGCCTAGCATAATCACTCTCACCAGAATCGGGATATTGACGATCGGTCTGCTGATATTTGTGGCCGAAAGCCGCTCGGCGGCCTTCGGCCATATCTGGCTGCCCATATTCATTATCCTGGTCGCTCTGATTCGATTAGCCGAAGTAAAATTGCCTCAAGGCGACCCTATCACCCTGGATGCCTCGCTGGTGGTGGCGGCCATGCTCTTGTTCGATCTGCCGAGCGCCATGGTCATCTCCGCCGGCGGTATGTTGGTCGCCACCTTGAGCCGGCAGCAGAAAACAGATGTCGGCGGTCCGCTGTTTTTGTTGGCCCAGCGGTCGATCGTCGTATTCGTCGCCGGCCTCTGGACGAGCGGACGCTATGTAACAGCCTTAGCGCCCGCTAAATCATTAGATCTTCTCGGCTGGGACCTGTTGAGGGCGATCGGTCTTTGCGCGACTTTCTTTCTGTTGGAGCTGACTTTCGATCAATTGACTTTGAGCCAAAGGCAGGCGTCACCGTTTGTCCCGGCTTTCCTCGGCGCATTCGACCTTGTCGGACCGATCTATTCTTCGCTGGCTTCCGTCGGCATCCTTATGTCGATGATGTATCCGTCGATGGGCATGTGGGGCGTCTTCCTCTTCGGCCTACCCCTCATCGTCGTCCACTACTCGTTCAAGCTCTTCCTGGACATAAAAAATACGTATAAGCACACAATTTCGGCTTTGACCCGGGCTATTCAGGTTGAAGACCACGACCAGCAAAGCCACAGCGAACGGGTGGCAGACCTGGCGATCGATGTCGGCAGAGAACTCGGCTTGCATGGGGAGAAACTGGAGTCCCTTGGCTACGCGGCCATGCTGCATGATATCGGCAAGCTTGGCCTTGATGTCGATTCATTTGACGTTTTGCTGGATTCGCGCGGGATGAATCCCGAGATCGCGCCCCACGCGCAGATAGGGGCCGAGATATTGGAACAGGTCGAGTTCTTAAAACAATACGCTGATGTCGTGCGCAAACATCACCTCCCCTTCGTCAGCCATCGCGCCGTCGACCAGGAACACCCCATCGAAGCCCGTATTATCGCGGTGGCCAACTACTTTGACCAACTAACGCAGACACCGATTGCCGAAAGACGGTTGTCAACTAATCAAGCGGTGGCTAGGATAAAGAGAGAGGCGTTCCAGTTCGATCCGAAAGTCTTACGGGCCCTCATCGGTGTCCTGAAAAGACAACAGCGCTTAATTGTAACAACCGCTTAAGGCCATATTTTAAATGTTACTTGAAGTCATAGCGATAAGCTTATTTGCCGGCTGGATTTTCGGCGGGAAAATTTCGCATCTCGTCGATGTCAAATTGGTCGGCGCCGAGTTCATCATCGCGGCGTTCGTCGCCCAGATGTTGGTCCCCCGGATGGCCGCGATCGATCAGTCGCTCGGCTACCTGTTCCATGTGGGCTCTTATTTGATGCTGCTCATCGCGTTCTCCCGCAATGAGCCTACCCCCGCGGTCGGCCTGATGGCGATGGGCGTCTTTTTGAACTTCGTCGTCATCAGCTTGAATGGCGGCATGCCCGTTCGCACAGCTATCCCGATAGTTTTCACCGATTCCATCCACTTGAAGCTCGCCGGGACCACCTGGCTGCCCTGGCTTGGCGATGTAATCCCCTGGCCCCTCCCGGCAGGGCTGGGCGGTCTCGTCAGCGTGGGCGATATCCTGCTCAGCGCCGGTGTGGCGACGATGATCGTCCGGGGAATGAGGTATAGCGGGAAAAGACGGAAAATAGAAAATGGGAATAGATGTCGAACTGGCTGACTTTATGATTTGGCGGTTGACGCCCCGCCTGCCCCTGTTGATCCCGAACAGTAGATCTATTTAGGATCTCTCTGTCCCGATATTATAGCGATGATATTCACCAGAGAAGTCGTTGCCTCAGCGCACATCGCTGCCTCCCTGAAGCCGGCGGTTCGTTTGTGTGTCAAATCGTTTGCGAGAGCCAAGGCGGCTTTAGCGTGCCGACGCACTGCCTCATTGTCCTCTCCGGGAAGCTGTTGAGCGAGGCAGGCGTCCAGCATGCGTTTCGCATCAGTATTGCTTGGCCGAACACCGTTAACGTCAAGATGCTCCTCGGGACGATAAACCATTTGCGCCAGAGAAATCATCGTTTCCCGGCAGAGAAGGCCGACGGCCTGAAATTGCTCTTCATGTTCCGCTTGAGCCAATCGCGTTCGAACCTCGCCAATATTGCGATCAACTCTTGCCCAGCCAGTGGGTTCGGTAAGAATTCTTTGCCCTCCCTGCTGAAACTGTTCGCCTTGCTTTAGCCGCCCAATTAAGGGGGTGAAGAGATCATTGTCGTGATCTGTCTGCTCAATCTTCGTATCGGCTTTCTCCAGAACTATTTGGGCAGCATGGTTACCTGCGCGCTCGAAAAGTTGGCGCAACGTCAGAATTAACGATTCGGAATCTTCAATCAAGCTTGCCATAAATTTCCCAGCTAGCGGAGCCAATATTATTATATTAGACCGGTCGCAATCTATTGGCAAGATGTTTGGCAGATTTACTGGCAATTCTTTTGGCATTGTTTCCTTTAATAATCACTTGTTTAAGTAGATATTACAAAGTAAAATGAGGTATATTAATTGGAAATATAGATGGCAATATCATGGTAATAAGGGTGGCATAATTTTATGAAATGGGACATTGTTTTTGAGCCGCGCCTTAATGAACAGAACTTTCTGCGCGAACTCATACTAATCGAGGGCTACTCGCATTACGTGAGAGAAATTCCGCTGCCGCCGGCGATGCGGTATGAGATAGACAAGCTTAATATTGTTAGAACCATACGCGGCACCACGGGCTTAGAGGGCAATACTTTAAGCGAAGAAAGAGTAAACCACATCGTCGAAAGCAATTTTGCGAAGGCCGACGCACAATCCGTTGACGAATTAGAGGCGCTTGGCGCTAAGAAGGTGCTTGAATTTATTAGATCTAAGCCGCCCATCAAGGACGCCCACATTAGCGAAGATTTGATTAGGGAATTACATCGATTGACTACAGCGGATTGCGGCTACGCTCATAACGAGCCGGGTAGATTTAGAAAACGCGACGTTACTGCCGGGGATTATCGTTGCCCGGACTATCACAAGGTACCTGCGTTAATGACGCAGTTTATTGATTTTATTAACAGTGGAAAAGCGCGCGCTTTTCATCCGGTTGTCAAAGCGATAACGGCGCATTTTTATTTGGTGAGCATACATCCTTTTGGCGAAGGCAATGGACGAACATCTCGCGGCTTGGAGGCACATATTCTCTACAACGGCGGATACTATAATGCCTTAGGTTTTTACTCGTTGGCAAACTTTTTTTACCGCCAACGCGTTCGTTATATTAATGAACTCCAGAGTGCCAGATTCAAACATAACGGAAACCTAACCGCATTTGCTAAGTTTGCACTGGAAGGATTCATTGAAGAGCTCGAAATAATAAAACAGCAAGTCCTTAATTTTTACCGCTTAATAGCTTATCGTGATTACCTGACTGAACTTGCCGGAAAACGGGAGATCGGCGACCGCGTCTTTAGTTTTCTGCACGGCTTGACAAGAGGCATGAAGATATCTCAAAAGGGGTTTAGAACGAGGACAGACGAGTTTGTTGCGGCTCTGTGGAAAGGCAAAAGCGACCGCACGCTCCGCGCGGACTTAAGAGAAATGCAGAATAAGAGGCTAATCTTAATTGATGCATCCGGTAATATTAGGGCGAACATAGAATTAATGGATCGATTCTCAGCAACCAACAGCTAGGAGTTGACTAATCTCTATTTTCTATTTTCCGTTCTCTTCTACCCCCTGTCCTCCAACCGCTCTCAACTATCATCCATAAACTCTTTATCTGGTAAAATCATTTCATGCGTAATTTATTGGCCCGGGCCCTCCGGATGGGCGAAGGAAAAAAACTTAGACAACTTCAGGAAAAAGTCGATTCGGTCAATGCCTGGGAGCCGGAGATGGCGCCGCTGAGCGACGCTGAGCTGGCGGGTAAAACAGTTGAATTCCACCGGCGTCATGAGGAAGGCGAGACCCTCGACGAGCTCCTCCCCGAGGCATTCGCCGTGGTCAGAGAGGCGTCTAAGCGCGCCTTGGGTATGCGCCCTTTTGACGTCCAGATAATGGGCGGCGTCGTCCTCTTTGAAGGCAACATCGCCGAAATGAAAACTGGTGAAGGCAAGACGCTCGTCGCGACCCTGCCTGTTTATCTCAAATCGATCGCGGGCAAAGGCGTTCATGTCGTCACCGTCAATGATTATCTGGCTAAACGCGACAGCGAGTGGATGGGGAAAATCTACCAATTCCTCGGCTTAAAAGTCGGCCTGCTTCAGACGCAGATGGAGCAGGAGTGGCGCCGCGCATCTTATCAAACCGACGTTACTTACGGCACCAACAGCGAGTTCGGCTTTGATTACTTGCGTGACAACATGGCGGTCGACGCCGACGAGATGGTCCAACGCGGTCACTATTACGCGATCGTCGACGAAGTCGACAGCATACTCATCGACGAAGCCCGGACGCCGCTGATCATTTCCGGCGCCCCGGAAAGAGCGGCGGATACCTACAAGCAGTTCGCCCGGATAATTCCCCTTTTAAAGGACAGCGAGGATTATGAGATCGACGAAAAGACGCGCACGGTGGCGGTGACGGAAGCCGGCGTGACCAAAGTAGAGAAGGCTCTTAAAATCGATAATCTCTACGACCACGTCAATAGCCAGCTGGTCAACCATCTAAACCAGGCGCTGCGGGCGAATACTCTCTTTCGCAAGGACGTCGATTATGTGATCAAGGACGGCGAGATAATCATCGTCGATGAATTTACCGGTCGTTTGATGTTCGGCCGCCGGTACAGCGAAGGTCTCCACCAGGCGATCGAGGCGAAAGAAAAAGTCCGCGTCCGGGAAGAAAACCAGACTCTGGCCACGATCACCCTGCAAAACTATTTCCGTATGTATGAAACACTGGGCGGCATGACAGGTACGGCGGCCACCGAAGCCGACGAGTTCCGGCATATCTACAAGCTGGAGACGGTCACCATCCCGACACATATGCCTATGGTCCGGAGCGACGAGGCCGACCTTATCTACAAGTCACTGGACGCCAAGTTTACGGCGGTCGCCGGCGATATTGTCGAGCGACACGCCAAGGGCCAGCCCGTACTGGTCGGCACTATCTCAATTGAAAAATCCGAACACCTCAGTTCGATGCTGAAAAAACGCGGGGTCAAGCACGAAGTGCTAAACGCCAAACACCACGAACGCGAAGCTGAAATAATCTCTCTGGCCGGGCAGGCCGGAGCCGTCACCATCGCCACCAATATGGCCGGGCGAGGTACCGATATCGTCCTGGGCGAAGGCGTCGTCGATGTCGGCGGTCTCCATGTTCTCGGCACCGAGCGCCATGAATCCAGGCGAATAGACAACCAGTTGCGCGGGCGGTCCGGGCGCCAGGGCGACCCCGGCTCTTCGCAATTCTATCTCTCGCTGGAAGACGATTTGATGAAGCTCTTCGGCATGGACCGGGTCAGGAGCATGATGGACCGCCTCAACCTTCCCGATGATTACCCTATCGAGCACTCCCTGGTCAGCAAGACCATCGAGAGCGCCCAGCGCCAGGTGGAAGCGCAAAACTTCGAGATACGTAAGCAGGTCTTGAAATATGATGATGTGATGAACCAGCAGCGGGAGATAATCTACGCACAGCGCCAGGAGATCCTCTTTGGCGAGGATATCACCGAGCGTACTAAAGAGATTGTCTCCGATGCGGTCCTCGGCTCCGTCGAGACGTTCACCAATGCTCAGACTTACAGCGACGAATGGGACTGGGACGGGCTGACCGCCAATACCAACCAGCTCCTGCCCATCGACGTCAAGGTCGAACAACTTCGCGAATCGGCGACCCAGGAGGAGCTTCATGAATTCCTGTACGAGCGGGCGATGGCCGCATATGATACGCGCGTCTCCGAGCTCGGCGCCGATCTCTTCCATGAGCTGCAGAGAAATGTGCTGCTTCAAGTGGTGGACACAAAGTGGCGCGAGCATCTGTATGAGATGGACGCTCTTAAAGAAGGCATAGGACTGCGCGCTATCGGTCAGCGGGACCCGCTCATCGAATACCAGACCGAGGGTTACGCCATGTTCCAGGATATGGTCGGCAGCATTAAGAATGATTTTGTCCAATATGTCTTTCACGCCCAAGTCGTCCAGGAGATGCAGCAGATCGAAGCGGCGGCCGGCGGCGGCCCCGGCGCGGGGACAACGGACCCGGCGGGCCGGCGCGGGTCCCCCGGCGGCGATACCGCGGGCGATAAGGTCGGACGAAACGACCCGTGCCCCTGCGGGAGCGGCAAGAAGTATAAGAAATGCTGCGGGGCTTGAGTGGGTGGTAAAAGTTTGCGCCGGCCCCTCGAAAAACGCCGTCGATTTCCCCAGCGTGGAAATCGCGGCTCCGAGTCTCGGCCTCGCTCTTCGCCGCTTAGCGGCGGCGAAACCATGCCCGCTCGGCCTGCGAACGGTTTTCTCCGGGCAGGCGCAAACTTATTTTTTTGGCAAGCCCCGCATATAATAGAGAAATGATAGAAAACCAACAAGACAGAATAGACGAACTAAAGGCTAAGCTCGGGGCGATAAAGGAGTATCTTTGACCTCGACGTCAAAGCGGTCGAGATAGCCAGGCTCGAAGCGGAAGCGGCCAAGCCCGATTTGTGGTCCGATCAGGAACGGGCGCAAAAAGTCACGCGCGAGCTGTCTCAACTAAAAGAGGAGACCGACCTCCACGATGGCGTCGCGTCTCAATTAGAAGACCTGGAAATCTTAAACGAGTTGGCCCTGGCGGAAGAAGACGAACCATCGGCGGCCGATGTGGCCGACGGCCTTAAGTCGGTCGAAGCCGAGCTTGAAAACCTGGAAAAATACCTCTGGTTCTCCGATGAGCTCGACAGCCATGACGCCATTTTGATGGTCCACACCGGCGCGGGCGGCACCGAATCTCAAGACTGGGCGAATATGCTGCTCCGCATGTACCTGCGCTGGGCCGCCGCTCAGGGGTTCAAGACGACCATCATCGAGGTTTCATCTGAAGGCGGCATCGGCATCAACAGCGCCACCGTCACCATCAACGGCCCCAACGCCTACGGGCTCCTCAAAGGCGAAGAAGGCGTCCACCGGTTGGTCCGCATCTCCCCTTTCGACGCTTCCAGCCGGCGTCACACCACTTTCGCCTCGGTCGATGTGGTACCGGCCGTCGAGGAAGATATCGCCATTACTATCGAGCCCGGCGATATCCGGGTCGATACTTATCGGGCCAGCGGCGCCGGCGGCCAACATGTTAACGTCACCGATTCGGCTGTGCGCATCACCCACCTGCCTACCGGGATCGTCGTCCAGTGCCAAAATGAAAGATCGCAGTTCCAAAATAAGGATACAGCGCTTAAAATACTAAAAGCGCGCCTTTACGAGCACCAGCGGGCGCGCCGGGAAGCGGAATTGGCGGCCGAGCGCGGCCTGAAAATGGATATCGCCTGGGGCAGCCAGATCCGATCGTATGTCTTGCATCCTTATGCGATGGTTAAAGACCATCGAACAGGCGTAGAAAAAGGAAACGCCCAAGGGGTGCTCGACGGCGATTTAAATGATTTCATCACGGGCTGGCATCGTTGGCGGCTCAGAGAGGCTGTCTAATACAGCCTCTTAAGGAGAAACGGCGTGAAGGTAGAAACAAAGTTGGAAGGTCCTGAACTTACAGAATTCCTTCAAGAAAAAGCCCTGACGATTCGCCGGGACATCATAAAGATGACGGGCATCGCCGGCTCGGGCCACCCGGGCGGCAGCTTGTCGGCGACCGACATTGTAGCGGCGATTTACTGGTACGCCCTCCGCCACGACCCTAACCAGCCTAAATGGAAAGAACGCGACCGGTTCATACTCAGTAAAGGCCACGCGGCCCCGGTGCTTTATGCCGCGCTGGCTGAGACCGGTTATATAAACCGCGACGTCTTGTGGACGTTGCGCCAATTCGGCAGCGCGCTCCAGGGCCACCCGGACATGAGAAAAGTCGCGGGAGTGGAGATATCGACCGGCTCATTGGGGCAGGGGTTGGCCATCGCCTGCGGCATTGCCCTGGCCGGCAGGCTCGACAAGCTTGACTATAAGGTCTACACGGTGATCGGTGACGGCGAAAGCCAGGAAGGCGAGATCTGGGAAGCGGCCATGCTCGCCGCCCATTACAAACTCGATAACTTGATCGCTATCACCGACTACAACGACCTGCAGATAGACGGCCGCGTCTCGGATATCAAAGATGTCTGCCCGGTCGACGATAAATGGCGGGCTTTCGGCTGGCACGTCATATGCATCGACGGGCATGACATGGACCAGATTGTAGCCGCCCTCGATGAGGCCCGGCAGCTGAAAGGCAAGCCGGTGATGATCGAGGCCAAGACAATTAAAGGCAAAGGCGTCTCCTTCATGGAAGACATGGTCGAATGGCACGGCGTCGCCCCCAACCAAGAGCAGATGATCGCCGCCCTCAAAGAACTCGGCGTCGACGATTGGACGAGCTGGTAAGAGTTCGTACATGACTGTCGAAAGCCGTTCGGAGGCCGAGCGGGCATGGTCTCCCGACTTTGCTATCGCTAAGTCGGGAGGAGCGAGGCCGAGATGCGGAGCGGCGTTTTCCTCGCCGGGGAAAACGACCGCGTCTTTCGAGAGTCATGCATGAACTCTTTCACTCAACCTTGGTTGCAATATCTGACCTCTGCGCTGCAACCATTTGAATCTATTCTCCATTTTCTATTTTCCATTCTCTTTTTCGGGTATATATCAACGGCAAAAACTGTTCACGGAGGTGCTCTTGTCTATTCTTGAGTTCATTGGAATTGTCTGGCCAACCGGCAGCCTGGCCGCCTGGTTAACCGGGGCGACTGTGCTTCAGACGCGGGCCCGGCAGCGCCCGCTTGACCTGCGCCTCAACGCCATGGTATTGATGCTGACGGTCGTCACCTTCCACCTGGTCGCTTATGTCGACATCGCCGCCAGACGGCAGGCCTTGAATATGACGGCCATCCCCGTGCTGGACGTCGCCTTGATAATCGTCGCTTTGGTCGGAATAAAGCGGCGTGTGCAGTTGACGGAGCGCTCCTTCTGGTTGTTTACCCTGGTCTTTTTTGGCTCCCTCTCTTTTTGGATCTGGTATATAGAGGCTTTCGGGGGGCTGGTGCCTAAGTAAAAACTGCGCTATGATTTCCCCATGACTAAGCCTCGCGCCACCCGTGAAGGATACGCCGACGCTCTGCTTGAACTTGGTGAAGAACTTCCTAATGTAGTCGTACTCGACAGCGACCTTTCCAAGTCCACGGGCGCGGCCAGGTTCGGCAAAGCCTTTCCCGACCGGTTTATTAATTGTGGAGTCGCGGAGCAAAGCATGATGGGGGCGGCCGCCGGGTTGGCGGCCTGCGGTAAGATCTGCTATACAGGCTCCTTCGCGGTTTTTGCCACCGGCCGGGCCTTCGAACAGATCCGCAACTCGATCGCTTACTGCAACTTCGAGGTTAAAATCTGCCCATCGCATGCGGGCGTCACGGTCGGTCAGGACGGCGGCTCGCATCAATCGGTTGAAGACATCGCTTTGATGCGCTGCTTGCCGAATATGAAGGTAATCGTCCCCGCCGACTATATCGAGGCGAAGACCGCGGTCAAGGCGGCGGCCCATATCTCCGGCCCTATCTATATCCGCCTGGGCCGACCGGCTGTCACACCGGTCAACGGCGATGATTACGCGTTTGAATTCGGCCGCGCCCGCGTCCTCCGTGTTGGCGGCGACGTTACCATTTTAGCTATCGGCATCATGGTCGGCGAAGCGCTTAAAGCCGCCGACCGCCTGGCGGAAGAAGGCATAAGCGCCGAGGTCATCAACGTGATAACGGTCAAACCGCTGGATGAGGAGACCATCCTGGCATCCGTGCGCAAGACCGGTCGCGCGATCACAGCCGAAGAACACAGCATCATCGGCGGCCTGGGCGGCGCCATCTCCGAACTACTGGGCGAAAAACATCCGGCGCCGGTGAAGCGTATCGGTATCGGCGACATGTTCGGCCTCTCCGGCTCAGCCGACGAGCTGCTGCGCCACTTCAAACTGACGGCCGGCGACATTGCCGAAGCGGCGCGGGAACTTTTGCTTTACACCCAGTAATATGGTAGCATTTCGTGCTTAGGAGTGATTGTCTGATTTATGATACGCCTTAAGAACGTCTCCAAGATCTATGATGGAGACAAACCAGCCCTAGTCGAAGTAAACATAGCAGTAACCAAGGGCGAGTTCGTTTTTTTAGTCGGCCCCTCGGGTTCTGGTAAGTCTACTTTTATTCGCTTATTGCTTCGGGAATTCCTCCCGAGCCGCGGAGATATCTTCGTGGCCGGCCAAGACGTAATCCACATGCGCCCATGGAAAGTCCCTTACCTGCGGCGTAATATCGGCTGCGTTTTTCAGGATTTCAAGCTGCTGACCAATAAAACCACCTTTGAAAACGTTGCTTTTGCCCTTGAGGTCATCGGGCGCTCGCGCGCAACCATCAATAACCAAGTGCCTGAAGTACTGAAGCTGGTGGGACTGGAAGATAAGCTGGACAGTTATCCGGATGAACTCTCGGGCGGCGAGCAACAGCGAGTTTCGATAGCCAGGGCGTTCGCGAACCGCCCGCCTATTTTGCTGGCGGATGAACCGACCGGCAACCTGGACCCGGCTACATCGCTTGGAATCATGACGCTGCTGCAGAGGATCAACCGGACCGGCACAACAGTTCTTATAGCCACGCATGACCGTGAGATAGTCGACAGCATGCGAAAACGCGTCATCGCGCTCGAGGCCGGCAAAGTAGTGCGCGACCAGCTAAAAGGCGTCTACGGTTATGAAAATTAGCGCCGGCTACTTCACGAGAGAAGCTTTTTCCAGCTTCAAAAAGAATATCGTCCAGAGCATCGCGGCGGTCACCACCGTCGCCTTATGCCTGGTCATCGTCGGCATCATCCTTCTGGTCATGTTCGTTGGCGGCCAGGTCATTAGGAAAATCGAAGACAAGGTCGAGATCGAGATCTTTATGGAAGGGCTCGACGGACCGGCACAGGCGGCCACGGCCGGCGCCAATCCCGTCAACCGTTGGAACCAAATGGAACAACTGGGAAATACTATCAGGTCTTGGCCGGAAGTCCATAAAGTCGATTATATATCGAAGGAAGAAGCGCTCCGAAAATTCAAGAAAGATTTCTCAAACAGCCCGCTTGTCGTTCAGCAGATAGAAGGCAATCCACTGCCTGCTTCTTATCGAGTCGGTCTGAACAATCCGCGTGAAGTCGAGACAATCGCCAAACGCATTAAAGACCTGCCGTACATCAAGGAGCTGACTCTCAACCCGGACGAAAACGTTAAGTTTGGGCAAGATACCGTTCGTAAGCTCTTTCAAGTTACAAGATGGATATCCTTAGCGGCGGTCGGTTTCGCCACCCTTCTAATATTCGTGTCGTTGGTGTTGATCACCAACACCATCCGGCTGGCTATCTTCGCCAGACGCAAAGAGATCGGTATCATGCGCCTGGTCGGCGCTTCAAGCTGGTTTATCCGCTGGCCCTTTATTCTGGAGGGCATGCTTGAAGGCCTGAGCGGCGCCGTGGTCGCCATATTCGTCCTGACCAGCCTCTGGCGGACGTTCTTCGCCAACCTGGCCACCGGTAAAGTCTTTGCCTTCTTAAGTTTCAACTTCGACCAAGTCACATTTGTTAAGCTCCTACTCTTATTGGCGCTCTCCGGCGCCGCCATTGGGGCCGCGGGCAGCTTCATCGCTCTGCGGCGTTTCTTAAAGATTTAATTGAAAAAAGGAGTGATCGATGCGGAGTAGCCTAAGATTTAAGCTTGTAAGCGTTTTAACAGGGACCATGCTGTTGTTGGCCGCCGGACCGGTTCTGGCGGTGACCCAGGCTGATCTGAGGTCGGTAGAGAGCAAGCTCAACGCGACCAAAGCTAAGATCCGCGAAGGAGACGCCAGTAAAGCCGCTCTCGGCCAGGAGATAAAGACGGCCGACGACCAGCTGGGGGCGCTTGAAAACCAACTACGCCAACTCAACGACCAAGCCGTCAAAGCGCGCGAAGCAAAAAACACGATCACGGCGGAACTGGACCGGCTACGCCGGGAGCTGGCCAAGACCCAAAGCAAATTAGACAAAGCCACCGCCAGGCTGAAGCGATTGACCATATCTTTGAACCGGCGCGCCGGCAGCGCTTACAAGAATGGGGAGGTATCGTTTCTCGAGGTCCTGCTGGATGCCAATGACTTTTCCGATTTTATCGGCCGTTTTCGTTTCCTGCAGACGATCGTCAACCTCGACGCCAAGTTGGTCCGGAACATAAAGACGACCAAGGCCGGAATCGAAAAGGCCCGGGCGACTATCGACAAGGACAGAGCCGCCACGCAAGCGCGCGAAGACGCGCTGGCGATCGAGGTCAAACGGTTAGATGGACTGGCCTCAGCGCAGTTGGCCAAGAACAACGAGGTTAAAGCGTCGATTAACTCTAAGCAACAGCTGATCGCCAAGATAGATAGTGAAAAAGACAGCCTGCTGACGGAGGAGGCCCAGGAGGATGCGTCCGCCAAGCGGATTCTTGCTCAGCTTGCCCAACAGGGCGGCGCTGCCCCGGTTGTCGGTACCCCGTCGACCAGCGGTTTCATCTGGCCGGTTAGCGGACCGATTACTTCCGGTTTTAGGCCCCGCTGGGGTCGTATGCACACCGGCATCGATATCGGTGTGAGCTATGGCACCCCGGTGGCCGCGGCCAAGGCTGGGCGGGTGGCGATCACGGATTGGTACGGCGGATATGGTAACCTAATTGTCATCGATCACGGCGGCGGTGTTACCACCTGGTACGGGCACAATTCCAAGTTTACGGTCGGCGTCGGGCAACAGGTGAGCCAGGGGCAGATCATCGCCAAAGCCGGCTCAACCGGCAATTCGACGGGGCCGCACGTGCATTTTGAGGTACGCATTAACGGCAACCCTCAGAATCCGATAAATTATTTGCCTTAGGAAGGGAAAGAAATATATCTTGAAGAAATTTATTGCCTTCATTGTCGTCTTCTTTGTTCTCCTCGCGCTGACGGGTACTTTTGTCGGCGGCGTGGTCGTAGGCCACGTCTTATCGAACAAGCAGAGCGCGACCGCGGTGCCGCCCAATTCTAATAACCCGAGCGATCTGGGACCGATCAATGAAATCATGACGGAGATATCCCACGGGTATGTCGATAAGATCGGGCGCCAAAAACTTGTCGACGGGGCCGTCAACGGCATGATAAAAACATTAGGCGACCCATATACAAGGCGCTTGAAACAATCCGCCTATAGCGATTTCGAAACCCAGACATCCGGTCGCTTTGGCGGCGTCGGCATGGAACTCGGGATGAAGGATAATAAGATCACGGTTGTGGCGCCGATAAAAGGCACCCCGGCCGACCGCGCCGGTGCGCAAACCGGCGACCGGATCGTAAAAATCGACAGTAAAGAGACCACAGGCATGGCCTTAGAACAAGCCGTCAAGCTGATCCGCGGTGACATCGGCACGAAAGTCACCCTTACCTTCGTACGTAACGGCGGGAAACCTTTCACCAAGGCGCTCACCCGCGAACAGATAAAAATGCCCAATGTCAGCAGCAAGGTGCTCAACAACGACATCGGCTACATCCAGATGCTCGCGTTCAACAGCGACACCGGCCGCGATGTCAGCCAGGAGATGAATGCGCTCAAAACTAAGAAAGTAAAGGGTATGATCGTCGATCTAAGAAACAACCCGGGTGGACTTCTGACTGAAGCGATCTCGCTCTCGAGCTTGTTTATTAAGTCGGGACCGATAGTCAAAGTAAAATCCCGCACCGGCAAGATCGAAACCTTTACGGCCAACAACGGGGCGGACGACAAGATACCGTTGGTGGTCCTGGTCAACAGGGGCAGCGCCAGCGCCTCGGAGATATTTGCCGGGGCCATACAAGATACCGGCCGCGGCGTCATCGTCGGTGAAAAGAGTTTCGGAAAGGGGTCCGTCCAGACAGTAATTCCATTGAACGACGGGAGCGCCCTGATAATGACAACGGCTAAATATCTGACCCCGAAAAACCGGTTATTAAGCAAAGTCGGTGTCATGCCTGATGTGGTCATCAAGCTGCCGATGAAAGATTTTCACAAGGTGGGGACTGCCAGTGATGTCCAGCTGAACAAAGCTAAAGAAGTCTTGCGGGGTCTGATTGACTAATCTTCTTCTTCGTCGCCCTCTTCCAACAACGCGAACGTCTCTTCGTCGTCGAATTGATCGACCGAGGCCAATATTTCCCGGTTGGAGCGGGGCACTTTGATCTCTTCGTCAATCGTTTCGAGGCGCAAGATACGCCCGTCCTCGACCAGGTCGACGACGGTCTTGCCGGTCGCCGCGCTCTTGAAGTTCAAGTAGTCGAAGCTTAAGACATTGATAAAGACGCAGTTGTTGATGACCAGCGTGGCGCTATGCCGGCTGGCGAAGACTTTAAGCAAGGCGCCTTGACCTTTTCTGACGACTCTACCGTCGACAAGGTAGTCGTACTTTAGATTTTCCAGAGTTTCCAGCGCCCTGAGCATATCCTTTTTGTGATAGATAGTGCCCTCATTAATAAAACACGGAGCTGAGTCTTTGCGCTTGTTCATGGAAGGTCACCACTTTTCGGAAATTAATTCGCTTTCTTAGGTATAATCTTACCATATTTATCGGTAAACCATCGCAAAAAAGAAGTTGGTCATAAAAAATGCAATTGACAAAAACCGTCCTTCAGCAGCTCAAGAAGGAACCGACACGGTCTTTTTCCGTGGAAGAAATATTTTCGCATATCCCGGGCGGCCGGGGGATCACTCGTGAAAGCGTCGTCCGGGCTCTGGCCGTTCTCGAAGGTGACGGCAGGGTCACGCACAGTAAAGGCGCCGGTTATCGTCTCACGTCCCCCGAGGACGCGCTCAGCGGCATCTTTCAAGCCAACCGTAAAGGTTATGGTTTTGTCGCCCTCCCCGACGGCGATGTTTTTATCCCGGCGTCAAACGTAAACGGGGCGATGCATCGCGATACGGTCCGCGTGCGGCTGAACCGTGGCCGCGGCGGCCCCGGCGACACGCGCGAGGGGCAGATCACGGAGGTCCTGACCCACGCACATGAGACCATAATCGGCCGGTTCGAACGGCGGCGCCACTTCGCCACGGTCGTGCCGGTAAACGACCGCATCTTCTATGAGTTTACCGTGCCGCCTAAAGACTTCGCCGCCGCCGATACCGGCGATATCGTCGAACTCACCATCGAGAAATGGCCTATCGACGATCAAATGCCCCGGGGCAGAGTCAAAAGAGTGATCGGCCGGGATACGGCCCCCGGCATGGACGTCACCATGATAGTGCTGGCGCACAACTGGCCGGATACATTTAGCGACGCCACGCTGGCCGCGGCTAAAGCGGCGGCTTCAACAGTAATTGAAACCGACATCCCGGACCGGCTGGACTTAAGAGACAGATTCACCGTCACGATCGACGGCCTCGACGCCAAAGACTTTGACGACGCTCTCTCGCTGGAAATCGACAAAAGAGGCCATTTTAAGCTGGGCGTTCATATCGCCGACGTCTCCCATTATGTGCGGGCCGGCTCGGCCTTCGACCGCGACGCCGCGATCCGCACTACCAGCATGTATCTGCCGGACCGCGTCATCCCGATGCTCCCCCATGAGTTGTCCACCGGCATCTGCAGTTTAAACCCGCGCGTCGACCGCCTGGCCTTTAGCATTACCATGGAACTCGACCCGGACGGCGAAGTGACCCGCTACGAGATCGCCTCTACAGTTATCCAGAGCGATGCCCGCCTGACCTATGAGGAGGTCGACAGACATCTGATAAAGGGCGGCTTCACAGACCCCCGGCTGGAAAGATTCTTAACCGCTCTACAGCTGCTCAGCGAGGTGCTGAGCAAAAAGAGATCGGCCAGAGGGAGTTTGAATTTCGAGACCATCGAGCCGAAACTGGTCTTAGACTCGGACGGCCGGCCTTTGGAGATCTTGATCCGCGAACGGACGGCGGCGACCCAGATGATCGAGGAAACCATGATCCTGGCCAACGAGACCGTGGCTGAATTCATGCTCAAGCGCGAGGCGCCGATGATCTTTCGCGTCCACGATCGGCCGGACCCGGACGCGGTCTTCGGTATCACCAAGCTCATCGGCGAACTCGGCTATCCGATGCGGACTCTCGATAAAGCCCATGCGCGGACTTTTCAGGCGCTCATCGATTTTGCCCACACCCGCCCGGAACGGTTGCTGATAAACTCGCTCCTGCTGCGGGCGATGAGCCGGGCTAAATACTCCCCCGCGCTTGTCCCCCACTTCGGCTTGGCGGCGCCCCACTATTGTCACTTCACTTCACCTATCAGGCGCTACCCGGACCTTCTCGTTCATCGCCTGGTCAAAGCGACGCTCGCCAAAACGCTCCATGAGCCGGCGATAATCTCACTAACAAATGAACTCGACGCTCTGTCCGAGTATTGCTCTATCCAGGAACGGGAGGCCGAAGCGGCGAGCCGCGAGGCTGTTGGCGTTAAGGTAGCCGAGTTTATGAAAGATAGGGTCGGCGAAGAATATGCCGCCGTCATCACCGGCGTCACCCATTTCGGCCTGTTTGTCGCGTTGGAAAATACAGCCGAGGGCTTGGTCCACATACGGACCTTGAGGGATGATTACTATCAGTTTGAAGCCGACCATTACCTGCTAAGGGGCGAGCGAACGGGCCGTGTCTACCGGCTCGGCCAAAATGTCGATGTCAAACTCGTCAAAGTCTCTGTGGCCCAGCGCCAGCTGGATTTTATAGTGGTCGGGAGTTAATTTGCGGCAAGAAGTCAGCTGCCGCATCGGCGGAGCAGATGAAAAGCAACTGGAAAAAGATTTCAAGCGGTTGTTTTAGAGTTTTATGGCCCTAGGTTTTCAAGCCTCGAACATATTCAGCGAGCGCCCGAACCGCCTTGTTGTGCCGGATGACTTCGAGCCCGCGGTCGGTACTGAATATCAGCGCCCCCAGTTTTCCAAGCGGACCGAATCTTTTGAGGCGCCTTTCCATGGCCGCTCGCAAGACTTGTTTGCGGATGACCTCAGCCTGCCTCAGGGCCTCAATCCTGTCGGCCACCGATAGTTCCGGGGTGGCGAATATCGGTTCGTTAATAAAGACCGAGGCGTCGTTTAAATAGTCCTCGGGTTGGCGAACGAAATAGTTATGCTCTTTAACCCAATCGAAAAGTTCTGTGTGCGGATAAGGGATAAGGTTGTAGAACCGCACATCCATGACCGGATATCCGGCCGCCAGCCGAAAGGAATCCTCAATATCCGGCCAAGTCTCGCCGGGTGAGCCAAGCAGGAAGAAGAGGGTGACATCATATCCGAGATCGCAAGCGTCCTTGATGGATCTTTCTATCGTCTCGATGCGCTCGCCTTTTTTGAGTGCCGCCAGCATCCGGTCGTTGCCCGCCTCCACGCCAAAAGCAATATATCGAAAGCCGACATCGCGCATCCTCTCCAGCAAGGGCCTGTCAACCCTATCTGCCCTGATGCCGTTTCCGCACCGCAAATCCAGGTCCTTGAGGCTGCCGCTCTCGATAAGATCACAGAATTCATGGACTCGCTTACCGTAAAAAGTGAAGTTGTCGTCGCCAAAGTTGAACCGGCGATAACCGCGCCCATGCCAGTATTTGACCTCGTCAACGACGCTCTGGGCGCTACGCATCCTAACTTTGCGCCCAACCACTAAGCAAGCTGCGCAATAAGTACAGCGATATGGACAACCGCGAGATGAGAGCAGTAAAATCTCTTTGAGCATGTAGCGGTTGAGCTCGAACTTCTTATACCTTGGAAAGCGAAGACTATCGAGATTGTCGATAGGCTTGCGCTCGCCGTTAAAGACAACTTCATCGCCTTCCCGCCGAATCAGCCCGGGAATCTCCGCGATCGGCCGCTCTCCGCAAAGGTCGATTAATGTCTCCTCGCCCTCCATAACCACGCCAAAGTCAATCACCTCACAATCCCGTAAAACTTTCTCACGGAGCGTTGAAACATGCGGCCCACCAACGACTACGTCGAAATCAATGCCGGCCGCCGCTTTGATTTCTCTGATTATCTCGTAGGCGCGACCATGCATGAAAGTGAACATACTGAAGCCAACGAGGTTCGGCTGGAAGCTTTTGATGCGGGCGATAAGATCATTGGCCGAATAACCCAACAACATATCAATAACATCGTACTCGAACCCATGGTCTTCCAGCGCCTGAGCGACATAGCCAAGCCCGGCCGGCGGTCTGATCGGCCCCAGATAACTGTTTGGTATCGACATGTTGACTAAAAGGATCTTAGAATATCGCATGCCGTGTATTACGCTCTAATCTCTCCGACGGATTCTTGATCTTCGATCAGCTCCAGCATTGAACCGCGCTTCCGCCAGCGACGGATTTTGCCGTCACTGCTGAGCCGCTCCAACGACCGGTGGTGGTAGTTCTTCGACCTAAGGGCGCCAAGCGCGTACCCGACCGCTAGGCTCAACCTTTCCGATAGACTAATGATCTTGAGCCCGGTGATAGCCCGCGTCAAAACCGAAAGGTTCCGCGCCATTTGCCTCAGAAGCCCACTCGATTCTAGTTCCTCGTGAGATTCGATCGGTGAATAATATATATGCTCGGGGTGCAGCTTATAGTCACCGGCAATAGCCAAACCGTCGGCAAAGCGCTTCTTTATCAGCCGGCCCCAACTATCGGGCAAAGGATGATATACCCAAGCGTGAGGCGCCAAAACTATCTTTTGGCCCATATCGGCAATGCTCTTGCGCAAGTACACGTCGTCATTCATCTGCATTGTGTCTACCTCTCCGCCGAAAGCGTCATAATCGGCCTTGGCGATAGCCAGAGCGGCGTGTGTCGCCCCGCCTTCGACCATTTTATCGACAATGTCAAAAGTAATCCGGAGCAACTGCTCGGCGCAGCGTCGCTGGAACGGAGTTGAGTCGGGAGGCACGAGGACTGAGGCCCCGACTATACCGATGCCGGGCCGGCCAAGAATTTGGACTAGATTGGCAATGAGATTAGGTTCGCCCAAAGCCACGTCGTCATCAAAAAAGACTATGATCTCGCCTGAGGCGTTCCGGACACCAATGTTGTGGGCTCTAGTGCGCGGCGAGGCGCCTGTAACTAAAACCACCTCAAATTCAGAATAAGTTTGCTCGCTAAGCTGCTTAAGAAGTCGCTCGACGTTGCCGCCTCTTGAACCGTCAAGGGACGTTATCACCGCTGAAACAGTGGGTCGTTCTATGGCCTTACTTGCGCTCAACCGTGCTTTACCGCCCAATCGTAAGGGATATCGTTGTCAAAAGGATCGATCCGATAAATTTCATCGGGGTCGTGGGGCAGGGTCGCGCAGTTGGCCACGAGCGCCGGACCGACGCCCATGCCCTTGAAGCCGTTGATGACTTCCGGCGGGATGGTGACCCGGACATAGTTGTCTGTCCCCATGAATGTCTCTTGGACCTCGCCTTTGGTCGGCGATCCTTCGCGGGCGTCATAGAGGACCAGCTTGATCATCCCCGAGACGCACGCGTAATTAAGCGTCATGGCGCGATGGCCGTGCCAAGCCTTGACGACGCCGGGGTAGACGAGGGAAAAATATATCTCGCCAAACTCGACAAAATCGGGGTCGTCGCGACGAAGCATGTGCATAATCATTCCCCGCTCGTCCGGGATGCGCTTGAGCGGGCGGACCAAAACGCCGTCTATCATCTTAAATCACCGTCAAAATATGCTTTATACCAGGCAACTGTTTTCTCAAGGTTGGCCGCTAAGTCGCTTTCAAGTCGCCAGCCAAGTAATCGCTTTGCTTTGGCGGCCGATAAGTATTGATGCGGAATCTCGTTCTTGGCTTCAGCCAAAATTTTCGGCTTTAGATCCGAACCCATGACTTCCAGAATCCTTTTCGTCATGTCGCTGACCGATATCTGCAGCTCGTTGCTGAAGTTGAAGGCCTCACCGTGGATGGCCGGATCGTCCATGGCCGCCGCCAAATGGAGATAAGCGTCAACCGCGTCTTCAACGTAGAAATAATCTCTTACATAACTGCCGTCGCTCCTGATTACCGGGGGCTCCCCGGACAGAACCGATCTGATCGTGCCCGGAACCAGACGGTTAAAGTTTAAATCGCCGCCGCCATAAAAATTGCCGCACCGCGTCACGCAGACAGGCAAAGAAAAAGAGAGAAAATAGCTTTTAGCAATTAAGTCGGCGCAGCTTTTGGAGACATCATAAGGATGTTGGCCTATTAAAGGCGCCTCTTCAGTGTAAGGCAATGTCTCCTGGCGGCCGTAAGCTTTGTCGCTTGAAGCCACGACCGCCTTTTTGATCGTCGGACTTCGGCGCGCCGCTTCAAGCAGGCACCATGTCCCCTTGATGTTGCTTTCAAAGGTGGAAAGCGGGTTGCGGTTGGCTATCCCGACGATGGTCTGCGCCGCGAGGTGAAAAATCGTGTCGACCTCATATTCGCCGAGCGCCCGCTCGAGCAGCAAGTAATCCTCGACCGCGCCGTTGACGACGTTGATGCGCCGGTCGGTCCCGGACAGATATAAATATGAATCGGGCGTGACGTCCCGGATTAGGCCGGTGACATTAGCGCCTTCATCGACCAGGCGCTTCGTCAGCCACGAACCAAGTAAGCCGCTGCAACCGGTAACGAAAACGTTTTTATGGCGCCAATAGTTGGTTGTCATCTCACCAACACTTCCAAGGAGAGTTGCCCGCTTCCCACATTTCGTTTAAGGCGACAAAATCTTTGTAGGTATCCATCGCGTGCCAAAAACCTTCATGTTTGTAGAGAGCTATCTGGCGATCTTCAGCCAAACGCTCTAAAGGTCGTTCCTCAAGAACGCAGTCGTCGTCGAGGTAGTCAAAAACGCCGGCTTCAAAGATAAAAAACCCGCCGTTTATCAGGTCTTTTAGTTTTGGTTTCTCGATAAAGTTCTTGACTACCTGGTCTTCGTCAACCACGACTTGCCCGTATTTCGACCAAGGGTGCAAACCCGTCAAGGTAGCGATTTTACCCTTATCCAAATGAAAGCGGTACAAATCGCCGATGTTAACGTCCGCGACCCCGTCCCCATACGTAAGAAAGAACCGCTCGCCGTCAACGTAATCTCTTATCTTATAGACCCGACCGCCCGTATTGGTGTCGTCGCCGGTATCTATGAAATCGATCTCCCAATCCTCGACAGCGGTGTCGGCAACCCCGTCGAGTGGAGTCTTGTTCCCGGAAACAAGATCCAATCTGAAGTTGTTCTTTCGCCATTGATATTCCAGGAAATAATCCTTGATCATGTCGCCTTTGTAACCAAGACACAATACAAACCGCCTCGACCCGAACCGGGCATACCATTTCATAATGTGCCAGAGGATAGGCATACCGCCGATCTCGACCAACGGCTTGGGTCTGGTCGCGGTCTCCTCTTGCAGGCGCGTCCCGCGCCCGCCGCACAGGATAACTACAGGTATATCGCTTAGGTTTTGGTTCACTTTACAAAGACCCCTTTGTTTCTACCGGCAAACCGAAAAATAGGTACGGCCGCCCAACCCACAGTGGTCGCGACCAAGTATGACAAAAAGTACACGGCATCCAGCGGGCTATGTCGAACGGCTTGGCGAAGATAATCTTTGGCCACCCGCCTGTCGCCGTCGAGAAACCGGTAGACACCGGCGCGAAAATAGTAGCGCGCCAGAATTCCGGTGTAGCGCCTCCGGCCGATCCGCGGATCGGCGGTCGCTTTGTCTTCCCACTTTTTTGTTACATCAATGATTTCCTCAAATAACAGCGCCCGGTTGCCCGACAAGCTTGATGCATCCATTCTTATCTGAGCCAACGGCTGATCGCAATAATCGACGGGATACTTGGAAGCGATCTTTAAGTATAAATCTATATCGTGGGCGATTCGATAACGCTCATCCATCCCGCCCGCTTCCGCAAAAGCCGTCTTTTTGATCATCGCGGTCGAAGTGGGGATAAAGTTTTTCACCAATAATCGCGGAAAAACTTGCCCCCGGTGCGGTTGGCCCAGACTGAAGAAATTGGCCCCCCGACCGCCGTCTTTGTCCATCATATAGAAATCAGAGTAGACGATCGCGGTGTCCGGTTCTTCGGCAAACTTGGCTAATTGACGTGCCAGTTTGTCCCGCAGCCAGAGATCGTCGGAATCAAGAAAAGCTAAGTAAGTTCCCCGGGCCAGAGCCGCCGCCTTGTTTCGCGGGGAGACCGGACTGCCGCTGTTTTCCTGGTAATGATAGCGCACGCGTGCGTCTTTGGCGACATATCCGCCAACCATCTCCCGCGTTTCGTCGGTCGACCCGTTGTCCACCACAATAATCTCAAATTCTTGATGCGTTTGGGCCAAAACCGAATCAATTGCTTTCCGAAGCAAGGCCGCCCGGTTATGGGTCGGAATGACAACGCTGACTAAAGTGCTCATGCCGTTCGCTCCAGTAATTCGAAAATCTTGTTTACCTCGCCGGCCAGGCGGTCCTCTGGCCGGTAGCCAAGGGATTTCAGTTTTTCAATTGAATAGTCGACCGGATTCAGCCGGCCCTCGTCCGCGCCCTTAACGATCACGTCGATTTGGGCGCCATAGCGTTTGGCGTAGACGCCCTGAACGACGTGGGCGATATCTAAAATGCTGCGGCTGTCCGCGCCGCCTAGATTATACACCTCAAAAGCGCCGTTTCGACGCGGCGCGACCAAATTGACCGCCTGACAGATATCGGCAATGGCAACAAAGTCCCGATGCTGCCGGCCGGAGCTGTTAATGACGATGCGGCCTTCCGCGTGAGCGGCGCGGCAGAAATCATTTATCACCAATGTCCATCTGGGGATGCCGGCGCTTACCGGCGCCCCATAGCCGTTGGAAATTCGCAACGCCGTCGCGGTCAAATCAGAGCGCCGGCTGACCATAGACAGATAGTATTCCCCGACCAGGTGGGTCAGGCCATAACTGTGCGCCGGCCTTGGTAAAATATCTTCAGTGATAGTCCCCTCAACCGGACCATAGGCATGAAACGTCGAGAAATAGACAAAGTGACCGACATGAGCCCTGGCGGCCTCGTCGGCCATATTTTTTGTCCCATAACCATTAACCAGCAGCGCTTCGAGTTCGTTTTCAGCCGACAAGATTTCATCGGCAGCAGCCGTATGGACAACCACGTCAACTCCATCACAACACCCGACCAAGGACTGTGAATCCTTTACGTCGGCAAGACGAACATCAAAATCTTTTGCCCAATCGTCGAGATACGCCGGCCGCCGCCTCGACAGTATTCTCACTTGTTGGCCTTGCTCCCGATAGTATTGGGCCAGCCTCGATCCGAGATAGCCAAAGCCTCCTGTAATTAGCATCTTCAACTTGACAACTCCGCGTCATGCTTGACCCGACCGGCCAAATCCTCGTCCCCAATAGCTGTTAAGAAAACGTCGACAAGGCGCCCGCCCATCGCTTTTAAGCTGAACTCCTTGATGAATCGCGCTCTTGCCGCCGCCCCCAACCGGGCACGAAGCGCTTTGTCGGCGATTAATCGCGCAATCGCATCGGCTAAAGCTTGAGCCGATGCCGGTTCTACCAGTAACCCTTCCCGCTCGTTACTTATGGCCTCCGGGATACCGCCGACACTTGTCGCAACAATGGCGCAGCCGGCCCGCATCGCTTCTAAAATACTATAAGGAAAGCCCTCATGTAATGACGGAAAAACGTAGATATCTATTTCGGCCAAGACGACGCTGATATCGCCGTCATAGTACCCGACCAGATCGACCCGTTCATTCAAGGCCAGCTCGTTTACGCGGCGGGCCAGGACGTCCGAGGCGTCCCCTTGGCCGACCATGACCAGCCTGAGAGTAGAGTGCACAGGCGCCAAAAGACTAAAAGCTTCCAGCAGATAAAGAACGCCTTTCTCTTTATCTAAACGCGAAACACATCCAACGCGAAGCTCATCTGAGACTTCTCGGCGCGAACTTACCTTATCCTCCAGGCCGTTATGGACGACTATTATCTTTTCCGCCGGAAATCCGCGTAAACTCCGCATGCCGTCAGCCACAGCTTTGGCATTGACGATTATCGCGCTTGCCGCCCAGCTGACCAGAGAATCGGTTATTCGCCCGTATAAACCGATTGTCGATCTTTGCATTGGCACGCTGACTACACTTAATACAGCCGGGACCTTCAGACAACGGGCTGCAACCAGCATTGCCAAAACCGACTGGCCGCCTGGGTAGCCGCCATTGCAGCCGAGCACCGTTGATGGTTCGGTCTTCCCGATCAACCTCAGGCAGATTATCAAATTATACAGACTCAAGACAGGCGCCAGCACCAGAGCTGCCAGCCAGGGAATGAGCTTAAGAAATCGGGGCCAAGCCTTGGCGCCTTCCATCAATCGGCCTTTCGTTATGACGTCGACCGGAAGCCAGGAAAAACCTGCCCGCAATCGCGCCCTATCTTCCGAAAACAAACTACCGGGATTACCGGCGATAACCACCTCGTTAAAAAGCCCGTTGACGGCGTTAACTGAATCTATGAGGTATCTGTTGCCCCCGCCCCGGACGTAATTTTCGGTAAAAACCAACAGCCTTTTCAATCTTTAAGACTCTCTTGTGTAGACGGCCAGAATATACGAACTAAAAAATCTTGAGTTAAGCCGGTCGAATAGACGCAGGCGACGGATATAGGTGCACACGCGCAAAAACGCCTTGACGAAGAATTGCGCCGGCCCCGTCACACCTGGCCGACCCATCGGCAACAGTGGCTCAAACGAGCCTATGTAGGCGACCGACTTAAGGATCAAATCGAATCGCGGACCAAGTTCCTCAAAAAAGGAGGTACTCATTATCTCAAGGTTGTGTTTGTCCAACACCGTCTTGTCGAGTACCGCCTGAATCGGTCCGTAGACCCCTCTGAAATTGGGTACGCCCAGCACCAACGTGCCACCGGGTTTGAGCCAATCCAGATGCCGCCCGACAACAGCGTCAACATCGCTGAAATGCTCGATAAATCCCAGTGAAAGGACGACGTCGAAACGCCGGTCGGCAGGCAGCTTCAGAAAGTCGCCGCAAACGATCCGCCCGTGCTCGATCCCAAGCATCTCCAGGTTTCTTAAAGTGCACTCTACACCTGATTTCGAGAAGTCTATTCCGCTCGGCACAAGCCCCATATCCTCGGCCATGAAAGCCAGCCATTTGCCCGGGACGCAACCAACCTCTAAAACCTCGCCGCGGCAGCCGGCCAGCGACCGCAGAAGTTCATCTCGCAAACAACGGTCGAAAGAAAAGTTCCCGTCCACAACATTCGGCAGCCGGCAGTTGGCCCAATACTCATCCCAAAATTCAACTTCCGTCAGTTCCATATCGACTGCTTTCATTAGCTCATCAATTTCGCCAGGCTCTCGTCTAGAGAAACCGCCGGTCGCCAGCCTGTCGCGGATTTAAGTTTTTGATAAGAGCCAAAGCTGTCGCTAATATCGGCGGCTTTGATCCTTTCGGCATCAACAACTACTTCCACCTCGACATCTATTTGATCGATCAGCTTTTTCAAGACTTCCGACATCGAGATCGATCCGCCTGAGCAGACATTGTAAATCTGGCCGCTCGTCCCCTTAAGGGCCAGAGCAATCAACGCTCTCGACACATCGTCGATATCGAGAAAATCTCTTTTCGGTTTCAGATTACCGACTTTTATGGAGAACTTTTCTTCGCTTTTTTGGAATTTCTTAAGTTGAGAGGCAAAAGCCCCGACTGACAAATTTTCCGACATTCCACGACCGATTACGTTAAACACCCTGCCAATTACAATATCGACGCCCCGTGAAGCGTAGTATACCGCGACAGTGGTCTGCCAGGCTTTCGCTACACCGTAGAGCGAAATCGGTCTTGGCGGCTGATCTTCGGTTATCGGCAATTTCCCGGGCGGCACTTGCCCGTATTCCGCCGCCGAACCCGGAATGACGACCCGGCATTGGTGAGCGGTTGTCTTTACCGCTTCCAGGAGATTGACCATGATCTCCACATTTCCGCGATAGAGACGATCCAGATCATGAGTATGGGTGACCCCGGCCATGTGGAAAATGTAATCGGGCCTTAATTCCTCGATCACCGCCGATATTTCGTCCGAGTCCAACAAGTCGACAGCCCGGATCCGGGAAGTTCCCGGGGATTTCGACCGGCTGACACCGAAAACCCGAGCCCCCGGGAACATCTCGTTTACTGTGATCGCCAGGTGCGACCCGATAAAGCCGCTTATGCCGGTCACTAAGATTCGTTTGTCTTTCATTTAAGTAAATAGAGGTCTTTGTGCACCTCAAAATCTTCCTGGGCTTTTTCAAAGTCGTCGAGCCGGGCGAATAAATCAGTGTAATCCAGTGACGTCAGAATGTCGCCGTTCATAACCAAGAAATTGTCCTCGCAATCCTCGACCAACTGCAAGGCGCCGGCGGTATTAAGAGGCGCATGCTCGCGAACATATTCGATATTAACGCCCCACCGCCGGCCGTCTCCAAAATAGGCTTCAATAAGCTCGGCTAGGTGTCCGGTGGAAATAGTTAGCCGGTCAAATCCGTGCCGGGCCAGCTGTTTAATGATGATTTCCAACACCGGATAGTCGCCGATCGGCACCAACGGTTTCGGTAAGACCATCGTATAAGGCCTAAGCCGCGTCCCCTGTCCACCCGCTAAAATTACCGCTTGCATCCGCTCGCCCCACTAGGCTCCGTCCCCGCTTTATGTTCAATTTATGAACAGTATATTAGGACTGATGCCCCGGGACTGTCAATAGACGCCAACTATAGCGACTTTTTGGTAACGCCGGAGACCGAAGAACTGTCGGACACATTGACTTTCAGAGAGACAGGTCTTATATTTGTTCACAAAATGAACATTAAATCTATCCTTCACCCCAATAATTCAACTCAGGTGGATTCGGCCTTATGACAATCCCAAAGTTTATTCGCAGGGTCATAACCGAACAACCGCTCAGA